>NZ_JAOWHY010000040.1:0-352492 GCF_030332375.1 Citrobacter sp. Cpo148 | reverse complement strand
GGTTCTTTAAGGTAAGGAGGTGATCCAACCGCAGGTTCCCCTACGGTTACCTTGTTACGACTTCACCCCAGTCATGAATCACAAAGTGGTAAGCGCCCTCCCGAAGGTTAAGCTACCTACTTCTTTTGCAACCCACTCCCATGGTGTGACGGGCGGTGTGTACAAGGCCCGGGAACGTATTCACCGTGGCATTCTGATCCACGATTACTAGCGATTCCGACTTCATGGAGTCGAGTTGCAGACTCCAATCCGGACTACGACATACTTTATGAGGTCCGCTTGCTCTCGCGAGGTCGCTTCTCTTTGTATATGCCATTGTAGCACGTGTGTAGCCCTACTCGTAAGGGCCATGATGACTTGACGTCATCCCCACCTTCCTCCAGTTTATCACTGGCAGTCTCCTTTGAGTTCCCGGCCTAACCGCTGGCAACAAAGGATAAGGGTTGCGCTCGTTGCGGGACTTAACCCAACATTTCACAACACGAGCTGACGACAGCCATGCAGCACCTGTCTCAGAGTTCCCGAAGGCACCAAAGCATCTCTGCTAAGTTCTCTGGATGTCAAGAGTAGGTAAGGTTCTTCGCGTTGCATCGAATTAAACCACATGCTCCACCGCTTGTGCGGGCCCCCGTCAATTCATTTGAGTTTTAACCTTGCGGCCGTACTCCCCAGGCGGTCGACTTAACGCGTTAGCTCCGGAAGCCACGCCTCAAGGGCACAACCTCCAAGTCGACATCGTTTACGGCGTGGACTACCAGGGTATCTAATCCTGTTTGCTCCCCACGCTTTCGCACCTGAGCGTCAGTCTTTGTCCAGGGGGCCGCCTTCGCCACCGGTATTCCTCCAGATCTCTACGCATTTCACCGCTACACCTGGAATTCTACCCCCCTCTACAAGACTCTAGCCTGCCAGTTTCGGATGCAGTTCCCAGGTTGAGCCCGGGGATTTCACATCCGACTTGACAGACCGCCTGCGTGCGCTTTACGCCCAGTAATTCCGATTAACGCTTGCACCCTCCGTATTACCGCGGCTGCTGGCACGGAGTTAGCCGGTGCTTCTTCTGCGAGTAACGTCAATCGCTGCGGTTATTAACCACAACGCCTTCCTCCTCGCTGAAAGTACTTTACAACCCGAAGGCCTTCTTCATACACGCGGCATGGCTGCATCAGGCTTGCGCCCATTGTGCAATATTCCCCACTGCTGCCTCCCGTAGGAGTCTGGACCGTGTCTCAGTTCCAGTGTGGCTGGTCATCCTCTCAGACCAGCTAGGGATCGTCGCCTAGGTGAGCCGTTACCCCACCTACTAGCTAATCCCATCTGGGCACATCCGATGGCAAGAGGCCCGAAGGTCCCCCTCTTTGGTCTTGCGACGTTATGCGGTATTAGCTACCGTTTCCAGTAGTTATCCCCCTCCATCGGGCAGTTTCCCAGACATTACTCACCCGTCCGCCACTCGTCACCCAAGGAGCAAGCTCCTCTGTGCTACCGTTCGACTTGCATGTGTTAGGCCTGCCGCCAGCGTTCAATCTGAGCCATGATCAAACTCTTCAATTTAAAAGTTTGATGCTCAATGAATTAAACTTCGTAATGAATTACGTGTTCACTCGTTGAGACTTGGTATTCATTTTTCGTCTTGCGACGTTAAGAATCCGTATCTTCGAGTGCCCACACAGATTGTCTGATAAATTGTTAAAGAGCAGTTGCGACGCGCTTTAGCGCTCTGTCGCGAGGTGGCGTATATTACGCTTTCCTCTTTCAGAGTCAACCCTCATTTTCAGGTTTTTCTCTTCAACCGAACCGGCTGTTTGTGTGAAGTGATTCACATCCGCCGTGTCGATGGAGGCGCATTATAGGGAGTCGACTCAGGAAGACAAGCGGAAAAATGCATTTTTGTTTCAACCGCTCACCTTTTATCCACAACGCTTACTTTTGCTGCTTTTTGATCGCCATCGGCAGGTCTGCCAGACTATTTATAACCAAATCTGCCGCATTTTCTGCTTCCGGCGTGACGGGTTTGCCTGTGCGGACCAATACCTTCGTGCCAACATTCGCAGCTGTCGCCGCCTGCATATCTTCAATTTTATCGCCTACCATATAAGAAGCGGCCATATCGATGTGCAAGAAGTCTCGGGCGGAGATAAACATGCCAGGATGCGGTTTACGGCAGTCGCAGACCTGACGATACTCTTCTACAGTACCCTGCGGGTGATGCGGGCAGTAGTAGATACCATCCAGCTCAACGTCGCGATCGGCCAGCGACCAGTCCATCCATTCGGTCAACGTTTCAAACTGCGCCTCAGTAAATTTACCACGCGCGATACCAGACTGGTTCGTCACGATAATAAGCGCGTAACCCATCTTTTTAAGTTCACGCATGGCATCAATAACGCCGTCGATAAACTCAAACTCGTCGATCTCATGTACATAACCGTGGTCCACATTAATGGTACCGTCACGGTCGAGAAAAATTGCGGGTACAGACTTTGCCACCTTTTATAGCTCCTGAATAAGGCATGTGACTCTAGTATCGCATGTTTCAGCGGGCAAGAAAGTGCTCATCGTGCAAAGCCCGATTGATTTAGACGTCTGGATGCCTTAACATCCATCTTGTTGACGGCTTCGACCGTACCTGACAGACGAAAATGCCACGGCTAACTTAATTACGATAATAAATAACCAATGATTAAACTTTCGAATATCACCAAAGTGTTCCAGCAGGGGACTCGCACCATTCAGGCGCTAAATAATGTCAGCCTGCATGTTCCTGCCGGGCAGATTTATGGCGTTATTGGCGCCTCCGGTGCCGGTAAAAGTACGCTCATCCGCTGCGTTAACCTACTCGAACGCCCTACCGAAGGCAGCGTTCAGGTTGGCGGTCAGGAGCTGACCACGCTTTCTGAGTCGGAGCTGACTAAAGCTCGCCGTCAAATCGGCATGATTTTTCAGCACTTTAACCTGCTCTCTTCCCGTACGGTGTTCGGTAACGTCGCACTACCGCTGGAACTGGATAACACGCCAAAAGAAGAGATCAAACGCCGCGTAACAGAACTGTTGGATTTGGTTGGTCTTGGAGACAAGCACGATAGCTACCCGGCCAACCTTTCCGGTGGACAAAAACAGCGTGTGGCGATCGCCCGTGCGCTGGCAAGTAATCCCAAAGTGTTGCTGTGCGATGAAGCCACCAGCGCACTCGATCCGGCAACGACACGCTCGATTCTGGAATTATTGAAAGATATTAATCGTCGTCTGGGACTCACCATTCTGCTGATTACTCACGAGATGGACGTTGTAAAACGTATTTGTGACTGCGTGGCGGTCATCAGTAATGGTGAACTGATTGAGCAAGACACCGTTAGTGAAGTGTTCTCACACCCGAAAACGCCGCTGGCACAGAAATTTATCCAGTCCACGCTGCACCTGGATATTCCGGAAGATTATCTGGAACGTTTAAAAGCGGAGCCGGAAGCCGACAGCGTGCCGATGCTGCGTATGGAATTCACCGGTCATTCGGTCGATGCACCGCTACTTTCTGAGACGGCCCGTCGCTTTAATGTGAATAACAACATTATTAGCGCGCAGATGGATTACGCCGGCGGTGTAAAGTTCGGCATCATGCTGACTGAAATGCACGGCACACAGGAAGATACACAAGCAGCCATTAGCTGGTTGCAGGAACACCATGTAAAAGTAGAGGTACTGGGTTATGTCTGAGCCGATGATGTGGCTGCTGGTTCGCGGCGTATGGGAAACGCTGGCAATGACCTTTGTGTCCGGTTTTTTTGGCTTTGTGATTGGTCTGCCGGTCGGCGTGTTGCTGTACGTAACGCGTCCGGGGCAAATTATTGAGAACGCGAAGCTCTACCGTACGCTCTCTGCGCTGGTGAACATTTTCCGTTCCATCCCGTTCATCATCTTACTGGTGTGGATGATTCCGTTCACCCGCATGATCGTAGGCACCTCTATCGGACTGCAGGCAGCTATCGTTCCGCTGACTGTCGGTGCCGCGCCGTTTATCGCCCGTATGGTGGAAAACGCGCTGCTCGAAATCCCGACCGGGCTGATAGAAGCCTCTCGTGCGATGGGCGCCACACCGCTGCAAATTGTACGTAAGGTATTACTGCCAGAAGCGCTGCCAGGACTGGTCAATGCGGCCACCATCACCCTTATCACGCTGGTTGGTTACTCCGCGATGGGCGGTGCCGTCGGTGCCGGTGGTCTTGGACAGATTGGCTATCAGTACGGCTATATTGGTTACAACGCTACCGTAATGAATACAGTACTGGTATTGCTCGTCGTTCTGGTTTATTTAATTCAGTTATCCGGCGATCGCATCGTCCGGGCTGTCACGCACAAATAACGTTGCACACAACACTAAAAACTCATTAAGAAAAGGAAATAAGCATGGCGTTCAAATTCAAAACCTTTGCGGCAGTTGGAGCCCTGATCGGTTCTCTGGCACTTGTGGGTTGCGGTCAGGATGAAAAAGATCCTAATCACATCAAAGTGGGCGTTATTGTTGGCGCAGAGCAGCAGGTTGCAGAAGTCGCGCAGAAAGTGGCAAAAGAAAAATACGGTCTGGACGTTGAGCTGGTCACGTTTAACGATTACGTTCTGCCTAACGAAGCGCTGAGCAAAGGCGATATCGATGCTAACGCCTTCCAGCACAAACCATACCTGGACCAGCAGATCAAAGATCGTGGTTACAAGCTGGTTGCTGTAGGCAATACTTTTGTTTACCCGATTGCGGGCTACTCCAAAAAAATCAAATCACTGGATGAGCTGCAGGACGGTTCCCAGGTCGCGATTCCAAACGACCCGACTAACCTTGGCCGTTCCTTGCTGCTGCTGCAAAAAGTGGGCTTAATCAAACTGAAAGACGGTGTTGGCCTGCTGCCAACCGCGCTGGACGTGATTGAAAACCCGAAAAACCTGAAGCTGGTTGAACTGGAAGCACCGCAGCTGCCGCGTTCCCTGGACGATGCACAAATCGCACTGGCGGTCATCAACACCACCTACGCCAGCCAGATCGGCCTGACTCCGGCAAAAGACGGTATCTTTGTTGAAGATAAAGATTCCCCGTACGTAAACCTGATTGTAACTCGTGAAGACAATAAAGATGCTGAGAACGTGAAGAAATTCGTTGAAGCATACCAGTCTGACGAAGTGTACGAAGCAGCAAACAAAGTCTTCAACGGCGGTGCTGTTAAGGGCTGGTAATTTTAGGCTGTTTACAGAATCTGTAATATCATCAGGACGGGCGCTTGCCCGTCTTGTCATTTATGCAAGCACCTGATTCAATATCTGACGTTTAGATCATTCATTGAGGAAATATTATGCGTGCTTTACCGATCTGTTTAGTAGCACTCTTGCTGAGCGGCTGTTCTATGTTAAGCAGATCCCCTGTTGAACCCGTTCAAAGCACCGCAACCCCGCCGAAAGCGGAGCCGGAAAAACCGAAAGCACCGCGCGCTACGCCGGTAAGAATCATTACTAACGCTGAAGATTTAGTAGGCAAACCGTTCCGCGATCTTGGCGAAGTTAGCGGTGAATCCTGCCAGGCTTCAAACCAGGATTCCCCTCCGAGCATTCCAACCGCACGCAAACGCATGCAGATTAACGCATCAAAAATGAAAGCTAATGCGGTATTGCTGCACAGTTGCGAAGTGACCAGCGGAACGCCGGGTTGCTATCGTCAGGCGGTTTGCATCGGTTCTGCACTGAACATTTCGGCGAAATGAGCCATTTTCAGTTCGAGCAAATAGGCGTTATCCGCTCACCTTATAAAGAAAAGTTCGCCGTTCCACGTCAGCCCGGTCTGGTGAAAAGCGCCAGCGGTGAACTGCATTTGCTCGCACCTTATAACCAGGCCGATGCCGTTCGCGGCCTGGAAGCCTTCAGTCATTTGTGGGTGATTTTTGTTTTTCACCAGACAATGGAAGGTGGATGGCGTCCGACCGTGCGCCCTCCCCGCCTTGGCGGCAACGCCAGAATGGGTGTCTTTGCCACGCGTTCAACGTTTCGTCCTAACCCTGTTGGCATGTCGTTGGTTGAGCTACGGGGCATCCGCTGCCATAAAGAGCACGTGATCCTCGAACTCGGTGGGCTGGATCTTGTTGATGGCACGCCAGTCGTAGATATAAAACCGTATCTGCCGTTTGCCGAATCGTTACCCGATGCTCGCGCCAGCTATGCTCAGGATGCCCCCCAGGCCAGCGTAGACGTGACGTTCAGTGAAGATCTCGCGGAGCAGCTACCGAAGCTCGAACAACGTTACCCGCATCTTCGTCAGTTTATTGCCGAAGTGCTGGCGCAGGATCCGCGTCCTGCCTACCGTAAAAACGAGGAAGAAGGCAAAACCTACGCCGTCTGGCTGCTGGACTTTAACGTCCGCTGGCGCGTCACGCCGTCAGGATTTGAGGTCTTTGCTCTGGAAGCCCGCTAATTTGCGTCGCGTACTCTTTTGACATCCCTTTCTCGCTGGTAAACTAAACCACTTTTGTTTTGTGCCAGGCTCGTTTTGAGCCTGTTCGATCGTTCAACTGGAACCGTAACAACATGCGTACTAGCCAATATCTGCTCTCCACTCTGAAGGAGACACCTGCCGACGCCGAAGTCATCAGCCACCAGCTGATGCTGCGCGCCGGGATGATCCGCAAGCTGGCCTCCGGGTTATATACCTGGCTGCCGACCGGCGTGCGCGTCCTGAAAAAAGTCGAAAACATCGTGCGTGAAGAGATGAACAACGCCGGTGCGATCGAGGTGTTGATGCCGGTCGTTCAGCCTTCTGAACTGTGGGAAGAGAGCGGCCGTTGGGAACAATACGGCCCGGAACTGCTGCGTATTGCTGACCGTGGCGATCGTTCGTTCGTCCTCGGCCCAACGCATGAAGAAGTGATCACCGACCTGATCCGTAACGAGCTGAGCTCTTACAAACAGCTGCCGCTGAACTTCTATCAGATCCAGACCAAATTCCGTGACGAAGTCCGTCCGCGCTTCGGCGTGATGCGCTCCCGCGAATTCCTGATGAAAGATGCATACTCTTTCCACACCTCTCAGGAATCCCTGCAGGAAACCTACGACGCGATGTACGCTGCGTATAGCAAAATCTTCAGCCGTATGGGGCTGGATTTCCGTGCAGTACAAGCGGATACCGGTTCTATCGGCGGCAGCGCCTCTCACGAATTCCAGGTGCTGGCGCAGAGCGGCGAAGACGATGTGATCTTCTCCGACTCCTCTGACTATGCGGCGAACATCGAATTTGCCGAAGCCGTTGCGCCGAAAGAGCCGCGCGCGGCAGCAACCCAGGAAATGACGCTGGTAGATACGCCGAACGCTAAAACCATCGCCGAACTGGTTGAGCAGTTCAACCTGCCTATCGAAAAAACCGTGAAAACCCTGCTGGTGAAAGCGGTTGAAGGCAGCAGCTACCCGCTGGTCGCCCTGCTGGTTCGTGGCGATCACGAGCTGAACGAAGTCAAAGCGGAAAAACTGCCGCAGGTTGCCAGCCCGCTGACCTTTGCCACCGAAGAAGAAATTCGTGCGCTGGTAAAAGCAGGTCCTGGCTCGCTCGGTCCGGTGAATATGCCAATTCCGGTGGTTATCGACCGTACCGTTGCAGTAATGAGCGATTTCGCTGCCGGTGCCAACATCGACGGTAAACACTATTTCGGTATCAACTGGGATCGCGACGTGGCCACCCCGGAAGTTGCTGACATCCGTAACGTGGTCGCCGGCGACCCTAGCCCGGACGGCAAAGGTACGCTGATGATCAAACGCGGTATCGAAGTCGGCCATATCTTCCAGTTGGGTACCAAGTACTCTGAAGCGATGAAAGCCGCCGTTCAGGGCGAAGATGGCCGTAACCAGACGCTGACTATGGGCTGCTACGGTATCGGGGTCACTCGCGTAGTCGCTGCTGCTATTGAACAAAACTTTGACGATCGTGGCATCGTATGGCCAGATGCCATTGCCCCGTTCCAGGTCGCCATTCTGCCGATGAACATGCACAAATCCTACCGTGTGCAGGAGCTGGCTGAGAAGCTGTACGCTGAGCTGCGCGCGCAGGGTATTGAAGTGCTGATGGACGATCGTAAAGAACGTCCGGGCGTGATGTTTGCCGATATGGAACTGATCGGTATCCCGCACACCATCGTGCTGGGCGACCGTAACCTCGACAACGACGATATCGAATACAAATACCGTCGTAACGGCGAGAAAGAGCTGATTAAAACCGGCGACATCGTCGACTTCCTGGTCAAAGCCATTAAAGGCTAATACCAACAAAAAGGCCCTGATTATCAGGGCCTTTTTTCTATCGATTAATTACACGCTTTACCAGGGATAAATTTCGCGTCTTTATCCGCCATCAACGTTTTCACTTTCTCACCCGTATCCGGGTTTGACTCCAGCGTGAAATGTGCCTCAAGCGTCAGCAGTACGGACTGTCCGTTTTCCGCACGAGCGGCTAAATAGTCGCGTTCAAGCTGAGCGTTATTCGCCACCGGCATCCGTTTACCCGTTGCGCAGTCGGTAAAGATTGCCGCGTCAGCCATGTAGAAATACATGCCTCGCATCGGCATTGGCGTCACCGGTAAGCTGGCGGAAACCGGCTGGAGCGTGTAGTTAAACTGTGACTCAATCGGGTTACCTTCACGATCGAGCATTTCCAGCGCCTCGCCTTTAGCCCGGTAGTACGACTTTTCACCTTTGCTGTCGGTCAGCACCAGTTTGTCGGCTGTACGCGCCCATGTGCCATAAGAGGCAAACGAAGACGGTTCATCCCGCACGCCCTGATAGCGTTCGTTCATCACCCATGTGCCGTCTTTTTCCAGAAACAGAGAGGTTTCAATCCCTTCGCAGTCCGCGCAAGGTAAGATGCCACGCCAGCTTTGCTGCATCGGTTTTAATTCTGCCGCCCGCGTCGGCTGTAGTACTTCAACTTCAGTACGATTATTACAGCCAATCAAGGAAAAAAGCGTGCATGCAGCGACCACGGACAATATTGCTGTTTTCACTATCAATTCCTTATTAATTTTTATTCCCGCTCGTCAGTCTTGCGTTCGACGAACTCTCCCGCGCAGTGCTTTCACTGTGGATTTTTGCGCCTTCGATGACAACCTACGCTCTTTCGAGGCGCGCGTAGGGCGAGTTGCCTGTCGGCTTTTTTGCACCGCGGTTAATTCTTTTATCACCGCCACCAGTCGGGAGATTGCCGCTTCCCGATTGAGCTCTTGGCTACGGTATTCCTGCGCCTTAATGATAATAATGCCATCGCCGCTAATCAGATGATGGCTGGCGGCCAGCAGGCGTTCCTTGTAATACTCTGGCAGGCTCGAGGCCCGAATGTCAAAGCGCAAATGGATAGCCGTCGAGGTCTTGTTAACGTGCTGACCACCCGCGCCTTGTGCCCGAATCGCCGTGATTTCCAGCTCATTATCAGGGATAGAGACGTTTCGGGAGAGAACAATCATGAACGCGGCTGCCACGCGGTCAGATGAATTTCCAGATTGTTCTGAGAATCGGACAGCCAAATAGCGCCGTCCTGAATAGTCGCCTGCAGCGCCATTGTACGACCAGCAAAATCACTCAGTTGCGCCAGCTGTTCATCATCCAGATACCACACGGTGAGATTTTTAAACTGCGCACATTTGTTCTGGTTTTGCTGCCACCAGATCTGAGCCGCACGGCTGTTGTAGGCAAACAGAGCAACCTCACCAGACTGGGTACAGGCTTTCTTGATACGGCGCTCATCCGGCAGACCCAGCTCAATCCAAAGATCGATGCCCAGATGGTCGTTACGCAGCCATGCTTCAGGCTCGTCTTCCGCGCTCAGGCCACGCGTGAACTGCAGCCGTTCATCGGCATATTTAATCCAGGCCAGCAGGCGCAGCATCATGCGCTCCTGGGTTTCAGAGGGGTGACGCGCCAGCGTCAAGGCCGCGTCAAGAAACTGGTTGCGGTCAAGATCCGCTACGTTGACGACGGCTTTATAAATTGTCGCTTTAAGCGCCATGGGAGAACTCCTTTCGAATCAGGCGCACATTGTAGCGAAAACTGCGGCAAAAGGCTGCTAACTGCTCATCTATCAAGGCGCTGATATTGCTTGAATGAGTATGGTATAGTCACCTTGCTAAACAGAGTTTATCTTCGTAGGCTTAGACTTGCATCCACGGTTAAGTCAGAGTGCTGACAGGAGGGCATGTGGAAAAATATTGTGAGTTAATACGCAAGCGGTACGCGGAAATCGCCAGCGGAGACTTAGGGTATATCCCGGATGCGCTGGGTTGCGTATTGAAGGTGCTTAATGAAGTGGCGGCAGACAGCGCCCTTCCAGAGTCGGTCAGGGAAAAAGCGGCCTATGCTGCCGCGAACTTACTGGTGAGCGATTATGTCAATGAATGAAACGTATCAACCCATCAATTGCGATGATTACGACAATCTTGAACTCGCCTGCCAGCACCATTTGTTACTGACGCTGGCGTTAAAAGATGGCGAAGTTTTGCAGGCGAAAGCGAACGACCTGGTTTCACGCAAAAACGTGGAGTATCTGGTCGCAGATGTCGCAGGTGAAACCCGGGAGCTTCGCCTCGACAAAATTGCCAGCTTCAGCCACCCGCAGATCGGTACCGTGGTGGTCAGCGAATCCTGATTATTTTGGTGCCGGATGACGGTGCAAAGCACCTTATCCGGCCTACTTTCCACGCCAAACCAGACTCACGCCTTCTTCATCTTCCGCCGCTCCCTCACGCGTCACGAAAACACCCGCAGCCGCAATCAACGTTTCGCCGTAAAACAGCATCGGTGTGGTATCTCGTCGCCAGGGTGGAATCCCCTGCTCCTGCCAGATTTTCTTTAATTTCCGTCCACCGTTACGCCCGACAATATGCAATAACCCTGGTGCTTTGAAACGAATGCTGACAGCTTCATCCGCTTGCGGCATGCGCAATTCACCCGCAGAAATTAACTGAACCGAACCCAATCCGGCAGGCAGCGCCAACGGTGTTTTCCACTCTAACCATGGGATAACGGTTTCGCTTTGCCCATCGACTGACTTCACCCACCACAGCTGTGACTGATAACGACGGACCTCGTACTCCCCGAGGCGAAAACAGGGTGAGGCATCTTCCCGCGCCAGCGCCACTTCCTGCCAGATACGTTCCAGTCCATCACGAGAAGGCATCGGCGCATTTAACCCCGCCAGCCAGCGACGAAGCAGCGCGGCACGACGCACGTCGCTCATCATCATTAACGGTACCAGTAGCAGTGTGCCGTGGGCTGTGATGCAATCGGCTAAATCGCTGGCCAGCAGTTCATCCAGTAAACTCTCCTGCTCAGCACACAGCGCGGCGCTGCGGGCTACGGCTTGCGCGAAGTGCGGCCAGCGCTGTTGCAGCAATGGGGTAACGCGCAATCTGAGGAAATTGCGATCGTAGGTATCGTCCTGATTGCTTTCATCTTCAATCCAGCATAATTCATGCTGCCGCGCCCATGCTTCAAGCGCCTCACGCGTTTGCGCCAGCAGCGGTCGAATCAGCTGAGTTCCGGCGAACGGTGAACATTCCCCCATGGCGGAAAGTCCGGCAGGGCCGCTGCCGCGCTTAAGCGCCAGCAGAAAGGTTTCACACTGGTCATCGAGATGCTGGGCGGTCATTAGCACCTCGCCCGGTAGTAAGGTCTGCGCAAATGCCTGATAGCGCGCGCGTCGTGCCTGAGCTTCGATGCCCAGACCATCATCCTCAAGGTGTACCCGCTCAACCACCAGCGGCACCTGCCACTGCATACATACTGACTCACAGTGCTGCACCCAACTGTCTGCATGTGGGCTTAATCCGTGATGAATATGGATTGCGCGTAAAGCGACCTCAGGATGCTGCGCTCGCCACTGCACCAGCTGATGCAGGAGTACGGTTGAGTCCAGCCCGCCGCTAAAGGCGACCAAAATCGATTGAGAATTCAGCAGTGAAGTGTTCAGCGTGAGTGTCGTCATGATGGTTACTTACAATGGCATTGCCCGGCACGTTACCGGGCTAATGCCACAATGACAAGCCTTACATCTCGTACAGTTCGAGGGGCAATCCGTCCGGATCGTTGAAAAACGTAAAGCGTTTACCGGTAAATGGATCGATACGTATGGATTCACACTTCACGTGGTGTGCTTCCAGATGCGCGATCGACTTTTCCACATCCTCCACGCTGAACGCCAGATGACGCAAACCGCAGGCTTCCGGTCGGCTCGGACGGCAAGGTGGAAACGGGAAAGAAAAAAGCTCAATAACATACTGGCCGTTCAATGCCAGATCGCCTTTCCACGAGTCTCTCTCTTCCCGATAGGCTTCGCTCATCAGTGTAAAGCCAAGCACATCGCAGTAAAATGCCTTACTCGCCGCGTAGTCCGTCGCAATAATGGCAATATGGTGAACCTGTTTTAATCCCAGCATAGCGTCATCGCCTCTTTCATTTTTCTGTCAGCACGTTACTCGTACGTCTTAGGGTCAGGCAAGTCGTTATGCCATTTTTAAGACTCTCACGCGATACACACCATCCTCGCCCAGTTTAGCGCCATGGATATCGGTTTCAAATCCCGGGTAGCGCTGCCCCACTGAACACAGCATCAGAAGAAAATCGAGGACAGCCCGGCTTTTGGCAGTGATCATTTCCCCGGGCATCAAGAGCGGCACGCCTGGAGGATAAGGCAGGATCATATTGGCGGACACGCGTCCTACCAGTTGATCAAGCGCCACGGTTTCCACCTCACCTTTGATCTGCCGCTGCCAGGCCTGGTGCGGTGTCATTTTCATTTCCGGCAAGGTATCAAATGCCCGCAGCATCAGTCCGGAGAGATCGTGCTGGCGGATAAGCTTATGGATCCCCTGCGCCAGATCCTGAATACGCATATTGCGATAGAAATCGGGATCTTCAGCATACAGATCCGGCAGCATATTTTTCACGCGCAAATTCAGATCGTACGAGCGCTTAAATTCCGTCAAGCCACGTAGCAGCCCCATCGCCCGGGTTTTATCTATGCCAATACTGAACAGGAATAACAGGTTATACGGTCCCGTTTTTTCGACGACGACGCCGCGTTCATCAAGGAATTTCGCCACCAGCGCCGCGGGGATCCCCTCTTCGCTCATATTTCCCTGTTCATCCATTCCCGGCGTCAGAATCGTGACCTTCACAGGGTCGAGGAACATGTGGTCGGCATCAGCATCAACAAATCCGTGCCAGTCTTCACCTGGCGCTACCGGCCAACATTCTGCTTCATCGACCTTTTCCGGCTGCCAGATATCAAAGAACCAGCCATCCGACTCTTCGCGCAGACGCTGCACTTCTTTACGGAAATGCAACGCCCGTTCCACCGAACGATTGATTAACCGCTTGCCGGAATTGCCACGCAGCATTGCCGCCGCCGTTTCTATCGACGCCACAATCGGATAGCTCGGAGACGTGGAGGTGTGCATCATAAAGGCTTCGTTGAACGTGTCTTCATCATAGTCACCCTTAATGTGGATCAGCGAAGCCTGTGACAACGCCGCCAGCATCTTGTGGGTGGACTGGGTTTCAAATATCACCTTTCCCGGTACCCGTTCGCCGCTCATCCCGCTTTTCCCCTGATAGATCGGATGAAAATGGGTATACGGCACCCAGGCTGAATCAAAATGGATGGAGGGCACATCCAGGGTTTGCTTGATCCAGTTGGTGTTATAAAGCAGCCCGTCATAGGTGGAGTTGGTGATCACCGCGTGTACCGGCCATTGCGCCTGAGTCGTCTCTTCTACCTTGCGTTCAATACTTGCATGGGTAAATTCCCGACGGGGTATACCACCGAGGATCCCCAACGCGTTACGCGTAGGCTTCAACCAGATTGGCACCACATCGCTCATCATCAGCAAATGCGCCAGCGACTTATGGCAGTTGCGGTCAATCAGTAGCGTACTTCCTGCAGGCGCAGCATACATACCGACAATCTTGTTCGATGTCGAGGTGCCATTGGTCACCATGTAGCTCTGCTCAGCACCAAAGGTGCGAGCGATGTACTCCTCCGCTTCAAGGTGCGGACCGGTATGATCAAGCAATGAGCCCAGTTCGGTTACGGAAATGGACACGTCGGCTTTCAGCGTATTGCCGCCAAAGAAATCATAGAACAGGCAGCCGACCGGGCTTTTCTGGTACGCCGTACCCGCCATGTGCCCGGGCGTACAGAAGGTATACTTTCCTTCCTTCACATAGGTAAACAGCGCCTTGGTGAACGGAGGCGTGATGTTATCGAGGTATTCGCTGGTGTACTGGCGAATGCGGGTGGCAATGTCTTCAGACTGACCCAGCGCATACTCAAAAAACCACAGCGCCATGCGCAGGTCGTGCGCACTGACATCCATCGTCGAATGGGTATTAATAAAGGCATAGAGCGGGAGATACTCGTTGAGCTGGTTGATGTCACTGCACAGCTCCAGGCTATATTCATCCCAGTCAAAAATGACGCCGCAAATTCGCGGGTTGTGTTCGATAAACTTCAGCAGGTCGACACTATTCTGCGGCCAGATAATCTGAAATCCCTGCTGTTGCAGCGCACGCTCAAGTTCCTTGATGGGCTCATCTTTATAAAAGACGCCATGCGGTCCCATGATGGCAATGATATTCATGCGTTCCTCCTGGAAAAACCTTAGTTAATCATAGCCTGGTCAAACCGCAGGTAAAAAAAAGGGCCACAACGTAGTGGCCCTTTTCAGAATAAATGCAGTTTACGCGTAACCGTAGCTCATCAGACGCTGGTAACGACGGTTTTTCAGATCGTCTTTGCTTAACACGTCGAGATCGGCGAGATCGGCCAGCAGCTGTGCTTTCAGGGACGCAGCCATCACTTCCGGATTGCGGTGTGCACCGCCTAACGGTTCCGGAATGATAGAGTCGATAAGCTTCAGCTCTTTCAGACGCGGGGCAACAATTCCCATCGCTTCTGCGGCCAGCGGTGCTTTGTCGGCGCTTTTCCACAGAATGGAAGCACAACCTTCCGGGGAGATAACGGAATAGGTGCTGTATTGCAGCATATTCACTTTATCGCCTACACCGATCGCCAGCGCGCCACCGGAACCACCTTCACCGATAACGGTGCAGATTACCGGTACGCTCAGACGCGACATTTCACGCAGGTTGCGCGCGATCGCTTCTGACTGACCACGCTCTTCCGCGCCCACGCCCGGGTAAGCCCCTGGGGTGTCGATGAAGGTAATGATCGGCATGTTGAAACGCTCGGCCATTTCCATCAGACGCAGCGCTTTGCGATAGCCTTCCGGCGCTGGCATGCCGAAATTACGGCGAATCTTTTCTTTGGTCTCACGGCCTTTCTGATGACCAATGATCATCACCGGGCGGCCATCCAGACGCGCGATACCGCCAACAATAGCTTTATCATCCGCATAGGCACGATCGCCCGCCAGCTCATCAAATTCATCAAACGCCAGGCGGACATAATCCAGGGTGTACGGACGCTGTGGATGGCGCGCCAGTTGGGCTACCTGCCATGCGCCAAGATCGGCGAAGATTTTACGCGTCAGTTCTACGCTTTTTTCACGCAGGCGATGCACTTCTTCATCGATGTTAATATCCAGTTTCTCATCCTGACGGCTAACCGCAGTCAAAGAATCGATTTTTGCTTCCAGCTCTGCAATCGGCTGTTCAAAATCAAGGAAATTCAGACTCATAGTATTCCTGTATTAGTCAAACTCCAGTTCCACCTGCTCCGAACCAATAAGGCCACGGAGATCGTTTAGCAAACGATCGCTCGGAGAGACACGCCACGTCGCGCCAAAACGCAACCGCGCACGTGCATCCGCCCTCTGATAGTAGAGATGTACTGGAATTGTCCCCGAGCGGTGGGGTTCCAGAGACTGACGGAGTCGGTTTAAAAGCTGGTCATCAATTTGCCTGTCCGTCAGCGAGATAGCAAGCCCGCGAGCATATTTTTCCCGGGCTTCGTCAATATCCATGACTTCACGGGCCATCATTTTAAGCCCGCCGCTGAAGTCATCAAAGCTGACCTGTCCGCTGACGATAAGTATGCGGTCTTTTTCCAGCAATTGCTGGTATTTATCCAGAGCATCGGTAAACAACATAACTTCCAGACGTCCGGAACGGTCATCCAGTGTACAGATGCCGATACGATTGCCGCGCTTGGTGACCATTACCCGCGCAGCAATGACGAGCCCCGCAGCCGTGGTGACTTTACCACGTTCTGTCGGATGCATGTCTTTCAGCCTGTAGCCTCCGACATAGCGCTCAATTTCTTTTAAATACTGGTTGATGGGGTGTCCCGTCAGGTAAAGCCCCAACGTTTCACGCTCACCATCTAATACCACCTGCTCCGGCCACGGTTGGCAACTGGCATAGGATTGTTCAATTTGCTCCGGTTCTTCCGCCAGCACGCCAAACATATCGGCCTGACCGATGGCTTCGGCTTTTGCATGCTGATCGGCGGCTTTTAGCGCATCGTTGAGCGAATTCATCAACGCCGCCCGATGCGGGCCAAGGCGATCAAACGCCCCGGACATGATTAGCTTTTCCAGCACCCGGCGGTTAAGTTTTTTGATATCCGTGCGCGCACAGAGATCAAACAGCTCACGGAAGTAACCGCCTTCGTTACGCGCCTCAATAATAGCTTCAATTGGTCCTTCACCCACGCCTTTTATCGCGCCGATGCCATAAACAATCTCGCCATCATCATTCACGTGAAAATGGTAAAGCCCGGAGTTGATATCCGGCGGCAGGATTTTGAGCCCCATACGCCAGCATTCATCTACCAGCCCGACCACTTTTTCAGTGTTATCCATATCGGCGGTCATTACCGCCGCCATAAACTCAGCAGGATAATGCGCCTTCAGCCACAGCGTCTGGTAAGAGACGAGCGCATAGGCTGCGGAGTGCGATTTGTTAAATCCGTAACCGGCGAATTTCTCCACCAGGTCAAAGATTTTCATCGCCAGTTCGCCGTCTACGCCGCGCTTTTTCGCCCCTTCTTCAAAGGTGCCGCGCTGCTTAGCCATCTCTTCCGGCTTTTTCTTACCCATCGCACGACGCAGCATATCCGCGCCGCCAAGGGTGTACCCGGACAACTCCTGGGCAATCTGCATAACCTGTTCCTGATACAGGATAATGCCGTAGGTCGGCTCCAGTACCGGTTTCAGACACTCATGCTGCCATTGTACGTCCGGGTAGGAAATCTCTTCGCGACCATGCTTACGGTCGATAAAGTTATCTACCATCCCCGACTGTAGCGGACCTGGGCGGAACAGAGCCACCAGTGCGATCATGTCTTCGAAGCAGTCAGGCTGCAGACGTTTGATCAGGTCTTTCATACCGCGGGATTCAAGCTGGAAGACCGCCGTGGTCTCCGAGCGTTGCAGCATATCGAAGCTTTTCTTGTCATCCAGCGGTATAGCCGCAATATCCAGCGGTGGCTCACCGTTCTTTTCACGGCGCGCGTTGATCATTTCCAGCGCCCAGTTGATGATGGTGAGCGTACGCAGGCCGAGGAAGTCGAACTTCACAAGACCGGCATATTCCACGTCGTTCTTATCAAACTGAGTAACCGGGTGCAGCCCCTGCTCATCGCAGTACAGCGGCGCAAAATCAGTAATTTTTGTCGGTGCGATAACCACACCACCGGCGTGCTTACCAGCGTTACGCGTGACGCCTTCCAGTTTACGCGCCATATCAATCAGCGCTTTAACCTCTTCATCTGCCTCATAGATTTCTGGCAGTTGGGGTTCGGCTTCAAAGGCTTTTGCCAGCGTCATGCCCGGGTCGGGCGGCACCAGTTTCGAAATACGGTCAACGAAACCGTACGGATGCCCCAGCACGCGGCCCACGTCGCGGATAACCGCTTTTGCAGCCATCGTACCAAAGGTAATAATCTGCGAAACCGCATCACGACCGTACATTTCCGCCACGTGCTCGATAACCTGGTCGCGTTTCTCCATACAGAAGTCAACGTCGAAGTCGGGCATTGAGACACGTTCCGGGTTAAGGAAACGTTCGAACAGCAGGTCAAATTCCAGCGGATCGAGATCGGTAATTTTCAGCGCATAGGCGACAAGTGAGCCAGCGCCGGAACCACGTCCCGGGCCTACCGGTACGCCGTTATCTTTCGACCACTGGATAAATTCCATAACGATCAGGAAGTAGCCTGGGAATCCCATCTGGTTGATAACTTTAAGTTCAACTTCCAGACGTTCATCGTAAGGCGGGCGCTTCTGCGCACGAACTTCAGGGTCAGGGAACAAAAATTCGAGACGTTCTTCCAGCCCTTCGCGTGATTTCGCCACGAGGAAATCCTCGGTGGTCATATCGCCGGTCGGGAACTGCGGCAGGAAGTATTCGCCAAGACGCACCGTCACGTTGCAGCGTTTGGCTATCTCGACGGTGTTTTGCAGCGCTTCCGGAATATCGGAGAACAGCTCGCACATCTCATCTTCGCTGCGCATGTACTGCTGCGGCGAATAGTTACGCGGGCGTTTCGGGTCATCAAGGGTGAACCCGTCGTGGATCGCTACGCGGATTTCATGCGCATCGAAATCTCCGGTTTCCAGGAAGCGGACATCGTTAGTCGCCACCACCGGTAGACCACGCGTTTCGGCTAGCGCTACAGCTGCGTGCAGATAATTTTCTTCATCTTGCCTGCCGGTGCGAATCAGTTCGAGGAAATAGCAATTGGGAAAATGTTCTTCGTAAAACGCCACGCACTCGTCAACCAATGCGCTATTGCCGCGCAGCAGGCTGCGTCCGACATCGCCCATGCGACCGCCGGAGAGCAAAATCAAACCTTCTTTTAGCTCAACCAACCAGTCCCGGTCGATAACCGGTCCTTCTGCGCCATAGCCGCGCTGATAGGCTTTCGAAATCAACAACGTCAGGTTCTGATAGCCGGTATTATTTGCGGCCAGCACGGTGAGCTGCGTAAGTTCATCGCCCAACAGCTCACTGCGGACATGAAAATCTGCGCCAACTATCGGCTTGATACCCGCGCCGTGGCCCGCTCCGTAAAACTTCACCAGACCACACAGGTTGGTAAAATCGGTGATCGCCAGCGCAGGCATGCCTAACGCGGCCGCCTTTTTCACCAGCGGCCCGGTTTTCGCCAGCCCATCGATCATGGAGTAGTCGCTGTGCACCCGTAGGTGGACGAAACGTGGTTCAGACATCTTCAGATTCCTTCGACACAAGAATCAGGACGAGAGTCCCAGTGCGCGTTTGACGGGGCCAAAGCTGCGGCGATGGTGCTCAGTCGCACCATGCAGTGCCAATTTTTCCAGATGAAATGCGGTTGGATAGCCTTTGTGCTGTGCAAAACCATACTGTGGAAAAACCGTATCCAGCGCCGCCATTTCAGCGTCACGGGTCACTTTTGCCAGAATCGATGCGGCGCTGATCTCCGCCACGCGGCTATCACCTTTGACCACCGCCATCGACGGTACCGGTAATGCCGGGCAACGATTGCCGTCAATCAGCACGTATTCGGGCGCAATATGCAAACCCGCAACCGCACGCTGCATGGCCAGCATGGTGGCATGCAAAATGTTCAGCTCGTCGATTTCATGCGGTTCCGCCCGACCAAGGCTCCAGCTTAACGCTTTTTCTTTAATTTCATCAAACAGCGCCAGGCGACGTTTTTCTGACAGTTTTTTTGAGTCATTAAGACCGATAATAGGGCGAGTCGGATCCAGAATGACGGCAGCAGTGACGACCGCACCGACCAAAGGGCCGCGCCCGACTTCATCCACACCCGCCACTAAATGCGTATGCGGATACACAAATTCAATCATTGCGCTAACTCCAGGACCGCATCCGCCGCCTGCTCATCAGCATTGCAACGGATCTGCTGGTGCAGTTCACGGAATGTGTCGTGCATCGCATGGCTGGTTTTACCATTTGCCAGCAACGGCAACAGCGCTTGCGACAGCGCCTGCGGTTCACACTCTTCCTGCAACAGCTCTTTAACCAGTTCTCTTCCCGCCAGCAGGTTAGGTAGCGAAACGTAATCCGTTTTCACCAGGCGCTTCGCCAGCCAAAAGGTGAAGGGTTTCATACGGTAGCCAACCACCATCGGGCATTTTGCCAGCATACACTCCAGCGCGGCGGTACCTGAAGCCAGCAGTGCGGCATCGCTGGCCACCATTGCTTCACGTCCCATACCATTGAGCAGATGTACAGAAAGCTCCGGTGCAACTTCCGCTTTAATGCGTTCAAACTGCTCGCGACGTTTGGCATTCACCAACGGCACCACCACTTCGAGATCCGGATAATGCTGGCGTAATAGCTGCGCCGTTTTCAGAAAATCGGCGCTGAGCATCTCCACTTCTGCACCGCGGCTTCCTGGCAGTAGCGCCAGGCAGTGAGCGTCATGAGGAATACCCAGAACATCACGGGCCGCATTTTTATCCGGGTCCAACGGCATGGCATCTGCCATGGTATGACCGATAAAGCGGCACGGGACGTTAAATTTGTCATAAAACGCCTTTTCGAAAGGCAGAAAGGCCAGCACCATGTTGGTGGATCTGCCTATTTTGAAAACGCGTTTCTGTCGCCACGCCCAGACGGACGGACTGACATAATGAATGGTTTTAATGCCCTGTTTTTTCAAATTCCCTTCGAGGGTAATATTGAAATCAGGCGCATCAATGCCGACGAAAACATCCGGCTTTAAGTCGGTGAATCGGCGAGTGAGGTCGGCACGAATATGCAGTAAACGGCGCAGGCGTCCGAGCACTTCAACAATGCCCATGACCGCCAGCTCTTCCATTTCGTACCAGGCTTCACAGCCTTCGGCCTGCATCAGCGGACCCGCCACGCCAACAAAGCGCGCATTGGGAACGCGAGCCTTGAGTGCACGGATTAACCCTGCACCAAGAATATCGCCGGAGGTTTCTCCGGCGACGAGGGCAATCGTTAAAGGACGCTGTTCAGTCATTAACGAATCAGGCCACGCGTTGAGCGTTCAAAGAAGTCGCTGAAAGCCTGAACTTCGGGGTACTGTTTCGCCAGTTCCGCGATTTCTGGTTTCACTTCTTCCAGCGTTTTACCGCTACGGTACAACGCTTTGTAGGCGTTACGAATCGCGGTAATCGCTTCGCGGGTGAATCCACGACGCTTCAGACCTTCGATATTGACGCCAAACGGCGTCGCGTGGTTGCCCTGGGCGATAACGTACGGAGGCACGTCCTGGGCTACACCAGAACAGCCGCCAACCATCACATGAGCACCGATGATGCAGAACTGATGCACCGCAGTCATGCCGCCGATGATAACAAAATCATCAAGCGAAACATGTCCGGCAAGCGTGGCGTTATTCGCCAGAATACAGCGGTTGCCTACCGTACAATCATGCGCGACGTGCGCATTAATCATCAGTAAGTTATCGCTGCCCACCTTCGTCACTCCACCGCCCTGCACTGTGCCACGATGAATGGTGACGCTTTCGCGGATGCGGTTGCGATCGCCAATTTCCACACGGGTCGGTTCGCCAGCATATTTAAGATCCTGGTTAACTTCACCGATGGAGGCAAACTGATAGATCTCGTTATCGCGACCAATTTTTGTATGGCCATTCACGACAACGTGAGACTTCAGTACGGTACCCTCACCAATTTCAACATGGGGTCCAACAATACAAAATGGGCCAATGTGAGCATTGGCACCAATGCTGGCGCCCTCTTCTACAATGGCGGTCGGGTGAATAAAGGCGGATTTATCAATCACGTATCAGGCCTCCCGGCTACGGGCACACATCATCGTTGCTTCGCACACAACTTTACCGTCGACCAGCGCAACCCCTTTAAAACGGGTCAGGCCACGGCGCGTTTTCTCGAAAGTCACTTCCATGATCATCTGATCGCCAGGCACGACAGGACGCTTAAAGCGTGCTTCATCAATACCCGCGAAATAATACAGTTCGCCTGGTTCCAGTTTTCCTACGCTTTTAAACGCGAGGATACCGGTAGCCTGTGCCATCGCTTCCAGAATCAATACGCCAGGGAAAATAGGTTTACCCGGGAAGTGGCCCTGAAAGAAAGGCTCGTTAACGGATACATTTTTCACTGCGCGCAGAAAACGACCTTCTTCAAAATCCAGCACGCGGTCAACCAGCAGAAACGGAAAACGGTGCGGCAGAAGTTCTAAAATCTCTTCAATATGCAGAGTATGAGTGTTAGTAGTCAAAATACTCTTCCTGTCAAAATATACTAAAAGGCAATAATAACACGGCCTGTCGCAATCGTATGAATGGGACAGGCCGAAAAGTCAGACATGCAAAAACGGTGCTTTAGTCTTGTTGATTAACCTTGCGCTCAATCGCTTTGAGGCGCTTGCTCATATCATCAATATTCATCACCA
Source organism: Citrobacter sp. Cpo148 (assembly GCF_030332375.1). Taxonomy (NCBI): domain Bacteria; kingdom Pseudomonadati; phylum Pseudomonadota; class Gammaproteobacteria; order Enterobacterales; family Enterobacteriaceae; genus Citrobacter; species Citrobacter sp. Cpo148. Next base: position 330,109 of record NZ_JAOWHY010000040.1, on the reverse strand, counting down.
GTGCAGCTGTTTTACGCCATACCTTGTTGGGTTGTAGCGGAATGCCTGAGGAGTAGACGCCAGGTTCAGTGATAGGACGCATCACCATACCCATGCCAGTTACCGTAACTTTGTCGCATATTTCCATATGCCCATTGATCACGCTGGCACCGCCAATCATGCAATAACGGCCAATCTTCAGGCTACCCGCCATAATGACGCCACCGGCTACCGCCGTATTGTCGCCAATCACAACGTTATGCGCAATCTGGCACTGGTTATCAATGATAACACCATTACCGATCACAGTATCGTCCAGAGCACCACGGTCAATGGTGGTACAAGCGCCGATCTCGACGCGATCGCCGATAATCACGCGACCAAGCTGGGGGATCTTCACCCAGTTACCACGATCGTTCGCGTAACCAAATCCATCAGATCCAACGACAGTGCTGGACTGGATCAGACAATTTTCACCGATCTGGATGTCGTGGTAAATCGTCACATTCGCCCACAAGCGTGAACCTGCACCGATTTTGGTATTTTTTCCGACGAAGCAACCTGCACCGATAACCACGTTATCGCCCAGTTCTACGCCAGACTCAATGACCGCATTTGCGCCCACAGAGACATTATTACCCAGCTTCGCCGTTGCATCGATCACTGCACTGGGTGCAATGTTCTGTGCAGGCTGAGGCGTGGTATCTAAAATTTGCGCCATACGTGCATAGGTCAGGTAGGGATTCTTCACTACCAGCGCCGCACTCTTAGCAAAAGGAAGATCGTCCTGCGTCATCACAACGGCAGACGCCTGGCATACGCCTAAATGTTCACGGTATTTAGGATTCACCATGAACGTGATATTGCCAGTTTGCGCAGATTGCATGGACGCTACGCCGGTGATGACGATATCGCCATCACCGTGTAATTCTGCATCCAACTGCTCTGCTAAATCAGCCAGTCGAATTGAAGGCATTACTTATTTAACCTGTTTCAGTACGTCAGCGGTGATGTCTTTTACATCGCTGCTGTTGTATGCAACGGTGTTTGCGTCAACGACCAGATCAATGCTCTGGCTGCTGGCAACAGATTTCACAGCTGTCTGGATACGAGTAACCAGTTTGCCACGTTCTTCGTTGGAACGACGTGCACGATCCTGCTCGAAAGCCTGAGCTTTCTGAGAGAAAGTCTGGCGCTGAGCCATGACGTCTTTTTCCAGCTTGGTACGATCGCTACCTGCTTTCATTGATTGCAGACGCTGCATTTTAGATTGCAGATCGGATTCCATACGCTGCAGTTCGCTGGCACGGCCTTTGAACTCGTTTTCCAGCGTAGCAGAAACACCCGTCTTCTGTGCAACCTGTTGGAACAGGCTACCCATATTGACGATTGCAATTTTGTCAGCAGCCTGTGCGGACGTTGCCATCGCTAAACCGAGACCTGCAGCTAATAACCACTTTTTCACAATTAACTCCTTACCATCCCATTTGCACCCGAAGGTGCAGTTCTTTGCGTGGCCAGGCGATCCCATGCAAGATCGCCTAAAGTCATCGCTACACTACCACTACATTCCTTTGCGAAGAACAGTTACCAGGTTTTACCAATGTTAAACTGGAACTGTTCCGCTTTGTCTCCATCGTACTTCTTGAACGGCTGGGCGTAGGAGAAAACCAACGGCCCCAATGGGGACATCCATTGTAACGCGATACCTGCAGACATACGGATATTGCTCGGATCACCGTAATCTGGAACCCCAATAGCGCGAGTTTGATCGCTATCCTGCCAGTTAGTATCCCAAACGGTACCCATATCCCAGAAGAAGGAGGTACGGACCGAGTTAGCATACTTATCGCTGATAAACGGCGTCGGGGTAATAAATTCCAGGCTGGCTACGGCCATGGCGTTACCACCGACCGCATCGTCTGATTTACAGTACGAACCGTCTTTATTGGTACACTCTTCGTAGCTGTCAGTATCGCCGGCGTAAGCCCCAGGTTTATAGACCGCTTTCGGACCGATGGTATTAGACTGGAAACCACGCACGGTGCTGGAGCCACCCGCATAGAAGTTCTCGTAGAACGGCAACTCTTTGCTGCCTATACCGTCTCCATAACCTACCTTGGTACGACCCAGGACGACCCATTTATGATCGTCATCGATCGGCACATAGGTCGCGGTATCCATCGACAGCTTGTAGTATTCGTTGTCTGAACCCGGAATGGTGACTTTACCGTTCAGGTTGACGCGCGTACCTTCCGTTGGGAAGTACCCACGGTCAAGCTTGTTATATGTCCAACCATAGTTAAAGGTGAAGTCATCTGCAGCAAAGCTGTTGGTATTGCTCTCACCCATTGACTCAAGATAACGATCCATCGCAACCTGCGGCTGCATATTGGACAGTTTGTTATGTACATAACCCAGGCCCGCACGCAACGTGTTGTATTCGTTGACCGGGAAGCCCAGCGTCACGTCTGTACCATAACTTTTGTTGGTATAGTCGGACAGGTCTGCATCATCCGCTTCAAAGTCGTTATAGAAGACGCGGCCACCAAGGCTCACACCATCAACGGTGAAGTACGGGTTAGTGACAGACAACTCAGTATAGGTCTGGTAGTCGTTTTTGGTGCCGTTAATCCCGACAGAATAACCGGTACCTAACCAGTTATCTTGCTGAACGCCAGCCTGGAAACTCACGCCGCTCTCGGTACCGTAACCGACGCCGAAGTTAAAGCTACCGGTGTTACGCTCTTTAACCTTGTAGACCACATCAACCTGATCTGGACGGCCCGGAACACGCTGAGTATCGGTATCAACGGTTTCAAAGTAACCCAGACGGTTCAGACGCTCTTTACCCTGGTCGACCAGATCGCTGCCCAACCATGCGCCTTCCATCTGACGCATTTCGCGACGCAGAACGGAGTCTTTAGAAGTGTCGTTACCTTCAAAACGGATCTTACGCACATAGAAACGGTTACCCGCATCCACGTTTACACGTAATTTAACGGTTTTGTCGGCGTCGTTGATTTCAGGCTGCGACTGAACGCGCGGATAGGCATAGCCATAGCGACCCAGAAGCTTCTTGATGTCATCTTCCATTTTGGTCACTTTGGTGCCGTTATAGAGTTCACCTGGCTCGATCTTCGTCAGGGTCTCAATTTCGGCGGAGTGCCCGGCCAGGTTACCGCTCACCTGAACCCCAGAAAGCTTGTACTGCTCGCCTTCAGTGATATTAACGGTGATGTAGATGCCTTTTTTATCCGGCGTCAGGCTGACCTGAGTGGAATCAATATTGAAGCGAGCATAACCGCGATCCAGATAGTAGCTACGCAGGGTTTCAAGGTCGCCCGCCAGCTTCTGTTTCTGGTATTTACGATCGCCCACCACGTTCCACCACGGCACTTCGTCACGCAACTGGAAGTGAGAGATAAGTTCGTCAGTCGAGAAGGCATGGTTGCCGACGATATTGATCTGTTGGATCTTCGCCGAAACACCTTCCTGGAAGACCAGCTTGAGGTCAACGCGGTTACGCGGCAACGGCGTCACCACCGCTTTCACACTGGCGCTGTACTTACCGACGCTATAGTAGAAATCTTCCAGGCCCTTTTCGATATCGGCAAGCGTTGTGCGATCCAGAGACTCGCCAACACGCACGCCAGACGCCTCGAGGTTTTGCTTCAGCATGTCATCTTTCACCGATTTGTTACCGGAGAAAGTGATGCTGGCAATCGTCGGACGTTCTTTTACCTGAACCAGAAGGGTATCACCATCGCGCAGGACGCGGACATCCTCAAAGTTTCCGGTGGCGAACAGAGCACGAATGGTATTACTGATGTCTTCATCATTAACCGTGTCGCCTGTGCGCACCGGCATACTGAGGAGAGCCGCACCAACGGCGACTCGCTGTAGGCCTTCGAAATGAATGTCCTTCACTACGAACCCTTCAGCACCGTATACGGTGGCGCTGCTAAACAGCAGCGACGCTATGAGCAACTTTTTCATCGCCATCGTTATTATGCGTTCTTCCTAACACTCTCTTACAACCGAGAGAAATCATTGAAAAGTGCAAGCCCCATTAACAACACCAGCAAGATAGAGCCAATGCGATAACTAAAGTCTTGAACCCGCTCGGATACCGGACCGCCCTTCAGCTTTTCAATCGCCAGGAACAGCAGATGCCCCCCGTCAAGAACGGGCAACGGAAACAGGTTGATTATCCCTAAGTTCACGCTGATAAGCGCAAGGAACATCAGGTAATAAATAATCCCGAACTCCGCTGACATCCCAGCCCCCTGGGCGATAGAAATCGGCCCACTGAGGTTGTTCAGTTTTACATCACCGGTAATCAATTTTCCCAGCATACTGACCGTCAGCTTCATCAACTGCCACGTTTTATCCGAGGCTTCGAGGATGGCGCTGAATGGCCCATACTGGCGTACAGTCTTATACTCATCAGGCAGAGGAATAACTTTAGGCACCACGCCCGCAAACCCTTCTGCCTTACCGTTAACCTGTTTTGAATCTGGGGTTAACGTTAAAGACAAGGAACTTCCTTGTCTTTCAATATCTAGCGCTAACGGCGTATCCGGATTATCGCGCACCAGCGTCACGAACGTCATCCATTGCGTCAGCGACTGACCATTGACTTTAACGATCCTGTCGCCAGCTTGCAAACCTGCCTTACTTGCAGCGGAATTAACCTGCACTTCTGACAGTACCGGTTCAATCTGCGGACCACGCGGACGCATGCCCAAACTAGAGACAGGATCCTCTTTGTCTGGCTCAAATGCCCAATGGCGTAAATCCAGCGTTTTGTCCTGTCGCTGGTTACTGCCAAACTGCGCCACGCTGAGGGTCGTATGCTCATCGCCAATTTTGGATACCAGTTGCAATCGCACGGCATCCCAATCAGGGGTTTCGATGCCATCAACCGCTTTTAGTTCCGTACCCGGCTGAATTTGCGCCTGTGCAGCAATCGAGTTGGGTGTTATTTCACCAACAACCGGACGAACGCCAGGGACACCAATGATAAACACCAGCCAATAAGCAAAAATAGCAAAAAGGAAGTTTGCAATCGGACCCGCGGCGATAATGGCAGCACGTTGTCCAACCGTTTTATTGTTGAAGGCGTAATGGCGCAATTCCGGTGCGACCGGTTCAGCGCGCTCATCCAGCATTTTGACGTAACCGCCGAGGGGAATCATGGCGATGACGTATTCCGTACCTGATTTATCGGTACGCCGCCAAAGCGCTTTTCCAAAGCCAATGGAAAAGCGTTCGACGCGGACTCCGCAGCGCCGCGCAACCCAGAAATGACCAAATTCATGCACGGTGATAAGCACACCAAGTGCGATGATGAATGCAGCCAAATTCCAGAGAATACTCAGCATAAGACCATCCGTTAGAGCGTCCTGAACACCAGTAACAACAGGCAGGCAAAGACCGGCACCGCAGCCGTCAGGCTATCAATACGATCCAGAATACCGCCGTGTCCTGGAATTAAGTGACCACTGTCCTTAATACCTGCTTCACGCTTAAACATACTCTCGGTCAGGTCACCCAGCACGGAGGCCAGGGCTGCAACGATGGAGCAAATGAGCAAGGTGACAGGCGCAACTTCAAGATTCGCCCACATGCCATAACCCCATGAGATTACGGCCGCAGTGGCGAGTCCGCCAAAAAAACCCTGCCAGGTTTTTCCAGGAGAAACCTTCGGCGCCAGCTTATGTTTGCCAAATAGTTTACCAAACATATACGCACCAGAGTCCGCTCCCCAGACGAGGATCATGACATACAGCAGCCATAGCGCGCCACTATAATGATTCTCATCATAGTGCCATGCACGTAACGCCAGCATTCCCCAAAAGAACGGGACAATGGTTAACACGCCGAAAATTATGCGTAATGTTTTGGAATTACGCCAGACCGACGCAGACCCTGGGTAAAACAATACCAGTAACAGCGCTACGACCCACCAGCCCAGCGACGCCCACAGCGATACTTCAACCAGCGGTTGATGGATATCGCGATGGTACTCTGGCAGCAAAAATAGCATCAGTGCCAGCAATAGCCCGCACAAAACCGCCAGCCAGACTCGCTGCGTACGCGTGGTAAAACCGCTTAACTGTCCCCATTCCCAGGCGGCCAACATACAGACGACCAACGTAACAATGGCGAACCCCACCGGCGGCAGCAAAAACAGCGCCGCGATGACAACGGGTATTAAAACAAAAGCAGAAATCAGGCGATACTTCAGCAAAAGCGACCCCCATCAGGCTTTTTCATCACCGGGTTCGGTGCCGCCGAAACGACGCTCACGATTAGCAAAGGCATGCAGCGCACCTTCAAAGTCTTGTTCATCGAAATCGGGCCAGAGAACATCGGTAAAGTAAAGTTCGGCATAGGCAATTTGCCACAACAGAAAATTACTAATTCGGTGCTCTCCCCCAGTCCTTATCACTAAATCCACAGGAGCCAGCTCATGCATACAAATTTGCTGCCCAAGCATCTCTTCATCGATTTGCTCAGGATGCAGCACACCGTCCTGCACCTGTTGTGCCAGTTGCCTGACTCCCTGGACAATATCCCACCGTCCACCGTAATTCGCTGCAATATTCAGCGTCAACCCGGTATTCTGGGCGGTAATCGCTTCTGATTTGCGAATCCGTTCTTGCAAACGTGAGTTAAATCGACTGATATCCCCGATAATACGCAGGCGTACGTTATGGCGATGCAGGTTTTTCACTTCGCTATCAAGTGCCCACACAAACAGTTCCATTAACGCGCTCACTTCCTGCGCAGGTCGGTTCCAGTTCTCACTGCTAAAGGCATACAGCGTTAACGCATCAATACCGTTATTTGCAGCAAAAGAGACAGCCCGGCGGACGGATTTTGCTCCAGCCTTATGCCCAAAGGCGCGAATCTTCCCTTGCTTTTTCGCCCAGCGGCCATTGCCATCCATGATAATTGCGACATGGCGACAACCATGTGCTGGCAAATTTTCGCTTAATGGTTTAGTTGCAGACAACATAACGCGTTATTAGTCCCTGAAAGGATTTACGGTACTCAGGAATACTGAAGCCTATCCACAAAAAAGCCGTGTCAAACCACGGCTTACCCGACCGAAAAAAAGCAAATACCCGCGATCGGGTGGCGCAGACTATATCACTGAAGCCCAACGCTAACAAATAGCACGATTCTCCGTAGAGGGATTATCATCAGCTTGAGAGTCGCATCACTTCTTTTCTGGCGACTTCCCGCGCGATGGCATCGACCTTCAACACGTCGTCAACGCTCTGCGGTTCCTGCAAATCCATCTTATCCAGTACAGATAAATTGAGATCGGCAATATCGGTAAATCGGATCTGCTGCGCCAGGAATGCGGCAACGGTAATTTCATTCGCGGCATTGAGTGCGGTCGTCGCCGCCTGACCTTGCTCAAACGCGTCCATCGCCAGTTTCAGGCACGGATAACGCTGGTAATCAGGTGCGGAAAACGTCAACGCACTGAGTTTGCAAAAGTCGACAGGCTTAACACCGGACGTCACACGTTCTGGCCATGCCATCGTATGGGCAATAGGTGTACGCATATCAGGTTCACCCAACTGCGCCAGAACACTACCATCCTGATAACGGACCATCGAATGAATAACCGACTGCGGGTGAATCAGCACTTCCATCTGGCTTGCACTGGCATTAAATAACCAACGCGCTTCAATGTATTCCAGACCTTTGTTCATCATGGTGGCGGAATCGACAGAGATTTTTCGTCCCATCGACCAATTCGGATGACGGCATGCCTGATCGGGGGTCATAGAGACCAGATCGCGCAATGGCGTTTCACGGAATGGGCCACCAGACCCGGTAAGCAGAACTGACATGACGCCGTTTTGCTCAAGGTCAGCGTATCCCAGATTGTGTTGGATAGGTTGCGGTAAACTCTGAAAAATCGCGTTATGCTCGCTATCTACCGGCAAAAGCTGCGCTTTGTGGCGTTTCACGTCGTCCATAAACAGACGACCGCAGGTCACCAGAGATTCTTTATTCGCCAGCAAAATGCTTTTGCTCGCACGAATTGCCGCCAGCGTCGGCAGCAAACCCGCTGCGCCGACAATCGCCGCCATGACCTGATCAACATCATCCAGCGCAGCCATATCACAGGCAGCCTGCTGCCCGCTCATCACCTCGGTACGGCTACCCTGTGCCAAAAGAGCAGCTTTTACCTGTGCCGCGCTTTTTTCATCATCCATTACCGCATAGCGAGGCGCAAACTCCAGGCATTGCTCTACCATACGGGCAACATTTTTACCCGCCACCAACGCAGCAACACGAAATTTTTCCGGGTTATGGCGTACTACATCCAGCGTACTGCAACCAATGGAACCGGTTGATCCCAGGATGGTTAATTGCTTCATCGGACATCCAGAAGAATTTTACTCGTCATACTTCAAGTTGCATGTACGTTGGCTTTACTCGACCTTTGGCGTCACCGCCTTCCTGCAACTTGAATTATTTAGAGTATGTAGACAGAAAAAAGCAAAACGCCGCCATCCAGCCTTCTCAGGCCTTCTAAGCGGCGTTTTTAGCGTACAGGCGAATCAGAACTGCATCAGTTCTGCTTCTTTCTCTGCCAGCGCCGCATCAACTTTCTTGATTGCTGCGTCAGTCAGTTTCTGTACGTCGTCCTGAGAACGGCGATCGTCATCTTCGCTGATCTCTTTTTCTTTCAACAACGCTTTCACTTTGTCGTTTGCATCGCGGCGTACGTTACGTACCGCAACACGCGCGCCTTCAGCTTCACCACGTACGATCTTGGTCAGATCTTTACGACGTTCTTCAGTCAGCGGCGGCAGCGGAACGCGGATGTCAGAGCCCGCAGAGCTTGGATTCAGACCGAGGTCGGAAGCCATGATTGCTTTCTCAACGGCTGGACCCATAGAACGGTCAAATACGTTGATTTTCAGGGTACGGGAATCTTCAACCGTTACGCTTGCCAGCTGGCGCAGCGGAGTCGGCGTGCCGTAATATTCCACGACAATACCATCCAGCAGGCTAGGAGAAGCACGACCCGTGCGAATTTTGCTGATTTGGTTTTTGAACGCTTCGACGCATTTGTCCATGCGTACTTCAGCATCTTTTCTGATATCGTTGATCACGTTACGAATCCTTGAAAGCTTGTTTCAGTCAGACCATACCCGCCACGCAAGATGTGACAAGTATAGTCTTGATTAATTTTGAGGGACGTATCCCGCGACATTAAAGCGGAATATTACCTGCATTTAGCCGCAACGGGAATTATTCCGTGATTAACGTGCCTTCTTTTTCACCCATAACAACACGGCGCAGTGCACCTGGTTTGTTCATGTTAAAGACACGAATCGGTAATTTGTGGTCACGAGCCAGCGTGAACGCGGCAAGATCCATTACTTTCAGCTCTTTATCCAGTACTTCAGTGTAGGTCAACTGTTCGTACATAGTCGCCGTTGGATCTTTAGCCGGGTCGGCAGTAAATACGCCATCGACTTTGGTGGCTTTCAGAACCACATCCGCTTCAATTTCAATACCGCGCAGGCAGGCTGCAGAATCGGTGGTGAAGAACGGATTGCCGGTACCCGCAGACAAAATAACAACGCGGTTGTTACGCAGCAGGCTGATAGCTTCGGCCCAGCTGTAGTTATCACACACGCCGTTCAGAGGAATTGCGGACATCAAGCGAGCGTTCACATAGGCGCGGTGAAGCGCATCGCGCATCGCCAGACCGTTCATTACGGTGGCTAACATGCCCATGTGGTCGCCCACAACGCGGTTCATCCCCGCTTTCGCCAGACCAGCGCCACGGAACAGGTTACCACCACCAATCACTACGCCAACCTGAATACCCAGCTCAACCAGCTCTTTGATTTCCTGAGCCATGCGGTCGAGGATGCTTGCATCAATACCGAAGCCTTCTGAACCTTGCAGAGCTTCGCCACTTAACTTAAGCAGAATACGTTTGTAGACGGGTTTTGCATTGGTAGCCATGTTTCTTTCCTGAGACTGTCAACGAATGAGATGAGTTAATTCCGGCGACATTGTATGTCGCTTTTCAGCATGACCACTATAGCGGTTCGCTGAATTTACAAGCCAGACACAAAAAGAAGCCGCCCTCAGGCGGCTCCTTTAAAAATTAAGACTGCTTGGACATCGCAGCAACTTCTGCTGCAAAGTCAGTCTCAACTTTCTCGATGCCTTCACCCACTTCAAAGCGGATGAAACCAGTTACGTCAGCGTTATGCTCTTTCAGCAGCTGACCAACAGATTTGCTCGGTTCCATGACGAAAGGCTGACCGGTCAGAGAAACTTCGCCGGTGAATTTCTTCATGCGGCCTTCAACCATTTTCTCTGCGATTTCTTTCGGCTTGCCAGACTGCATAGCGATGTCCAGCTGAACCTGGTATTCTTTTTCTACCACTTCAGCGGAAACGTCTTCCGGTTTAACGAATTCTGGTTTGCTTGCAGCAACGTGCATTGCCAGCTGTTTAACCAGTTCTTCGTCAGCGCCAGTTGCAGCAACCAGAACACCGATACGAGCACCGTGCTGGTAGTTACCCAGAACTTCGCCTTCCTGGGAAGCAACGCGACGGATGTTGATGTTCTCACCGATTTTAGCAACCAGAGCAACACGTTCTTCTTCGAACTGTGCTTTCAGAACTTCAACGTCAGTGATTTTGCCAGCAACGGCAGCGTCCAGTACTTTGTCAGCAAATGCCTGGAAACCAGCATCTTTAGCAACGAAGTCAGTCTGGCAGTTAACTTCCAGAATGAAAGCGATGTTGCCGTCGATTTTGGTTTTGATTACGCCGTCAGCAGCAACGTTGCCTGCTTTTTTCGCCGCTTTGATTGCACCGGACTTACGCATGTTTTCGATTGCCAGCTCGATGTCGCCATTAGCTTCAGTCAGTGCTTTTTTGCAATCCATCATGCCTGCGCCAGTACGCTCACGCAGCTCTTTTACCAGGGATGCGGTAATTTCAGCCATTCTAAAATCCTCGGAAGATTTGATCTGCCCGGCATGAAACCGCACAGATTTAAAAGTGAAAAAGGGGGCCATATACAGGCCCCCTAACCAAACGTGATACTACCTGGCCTATATCCGTCATTCTTCCAGCTGCAGGTGCGTTGTTTTCCTTACTCACCCCAACTCACCCCAGTCACTTACTTATGTAAGCTCCGGGGGATTCGTTGCGTCAACGCCTTCCTGCAACTCGAATTATCTTGGATATATAAGGGGTCGCTCTAACGAGCGTGCCTTATTATTCAGCTTCTACGAAGCTTTCTTCCGCCTGGGAAGCCAGATCCTGAGAACGGCCTTCACGAACGGTAGTAGCTACAGCGCCCAGGTACAGGGTCACAGCACGGATTGCGTCGTCGTTACCCGGGATAACGAAGTCAACACCGTCCGGATCAGAGTTGGTATCAACGATAGCAAATACTGGGATACCCAGGTTGTTTGCTTCTTTGATAGCAATGTGCTCGTGGTCAGCATCGATTACGAACAGAGCGTCCGGCAGACCGCCCATGTCTTTGATACCGCCCAGGCTGTTTTCCAGTTTCTCAAGCTCACGAGTACGCATCAGCGCTTCTTTCTTGGTCAGCTTTTCGAAAGTACCGTCCTGAGACTGAGTTTCCAGATCTTTCAGACGTTTGATGGACTGACGAACGGTTTTCCAGTTAGTCAGCATACCGCCCAGCCAGCGATGGTTCACGAAGAACTGGTCGCAGCTGTTAGCAGCTTCTTTCACCGCTTCGCTTGCAGCGCGTTTAGTACCAACGAAAAGGATTTTACCTTTACGAGCAGAGATCTTGTTCAGTTCAGCCAGAGCTTCGTTGAACATCGGTACAGTTTTCTCAAGGTTGATGATGTGAACTTTGTTACGCGCACCGAAGATGAACGGCTTCATTTTCGGGTTCCAGTAACGGGTCTGGTGACCGAAGTGAACACCAGCCTTGAGCATGTCGCGCATGGAAACAGTTGCCATGATTAAAACCTCTATATATAAAAGTTGGGGTTAAGCCTCCACGCATCCCATATTACCGACCCCAAAGGGCACCCCGGAATATGTGCCGATACGTGTGTGTTGTTACACAAAGTGAGATTTGTCGCTCCCGTCCATCGTGTGTAGTCTTCGAATGGATCGGAAGTCCGGCGCGCTTTATACCACAAATACGCCACCGACACCAATAATTGTTGGCGGTCTGTGCTGAATGAACGATGAATTTCGTGTTACAGGAAGGCGGCAAATTTTTGAATCCCCGGGAGCTTACAACCAGTAAGTGACTGGGGTGAAAAAATGTAGCCAACGCATCTGTGGCACGAAAGGCGAAGTTCAGAATGATTCTCAATTTGGCAGGGTACACCCCAGACTGATACCATTGACAGCACTTACACAATTATTGTCGAAATAATCGACACTGATGGACAGAATTCATGGCTATCTCAATCAAGACCCCTGAAGAAATCGAAAAAATGCGCGTCGCTGGCCGCCTGGCCGCTGATGTACTGGAAATGATCGAACCGTTTGTTAAACCGGGCGTCAGCACCGGCGAGCTGGATCGCATCTGTAATGACTATATCGTGAATGAGCAACAGGCTATTTCCGCCTGCCTGGGCTATCACGGCTATCCGAAATCCGTATGTATCTCTATTAATGAAGTCGTGTGCCACGGGATCCCGGACGACGCTAAACTTCTGAAAGACGGCGACATCGTCAACATCGACGTAACCGTGATTAAAGACGAGTACCACGGCGATACCTCCAAGATGTTTATCGTCGGCAAACCTACTATTCTGGGCGAGCGTCTGTGCCGCGTCACACAGGAAAGCCTGTATCTGGCGCTGCGAATGGTAAAACCGGGAATTCGCCTGCGCACGCTGGGCGCTGCAATTCAGAAATATGCGGAAGGCGAAGGTTTCTCTGTTGTTCGTGAATACTGCGGTCACGGTATCGGTCGCGGCTTCCATGAAGAGCCACAGGTTCTGCACTACGATGCAGACGACGGTGGTGTGGTACTGCAGCCGGGCATGACGTTCACCATAGAACCGATGCTGAATGCCGGTGATTACCGCATCCGCACCATGAAAGACGGCTGGACGGTGAAAACCAAAGACCGGAGCTTGTCTGCACAGTACGAGCATACTATTGTAGTGACGGAAAACGGCTGTGAAATTCTGACGTTACGCAAGGATGACACCATCCCGGCGATCATCACACACGGCGAATAATGTTTTGCCTGATGGCGATGCATTCGCATCTTATCAGGCCTACAAATTGTACTACTTAGTAGGCCGGATAAGGCGTTCACGCCATCATCCGGCTTTTTAATGGGTGGCGCATAATGAATACTCTTCCTGAACAGCACGCAAATACTGCCCTCCCCACCCTGCCTGGCCAACCGCAAAACCCAGGGACATGGCCACAGCAAGATCTCAACTGCTCCGGCATTAAAGCGCATATCGACACCTTCCAGAACTGGTTAGGCGAAGCGTTTGACAGTGGAATTTCCGCAGAACAGCTCATTGAGGCCCGCACCGAATTTATTGACCAACTGCTACAGCGTTTGTGGATAGAAGCAGGGTTCGGGCAAATAGCCGATCTGGCGCTGGTTGCCGTTGGAGGCTACGGACGAGGCGAATTGCACCCGCTTTCCGATATTGACCTGCTGATCCTGAGTCGTAAAAAGCTGCCTGATGCGCAGGCCGAGAAAGTCGGTGAGCTGTTAACGCTGCTATGGGACGTGAGGCTGGAGGTTGGGCATAGCGTGCGTACGCTGGAAGAGTGTCTGCTGGAAGGATTGTCAGATTTAACCGTCGCCACCAACCTGATTGAAACACGCTTGCTGATCGGCGATGTGGCGCTGTTTCTGGAGCTGCAAAAGCATATTTTTAGCGAAGGTTTCTGGCCTTCCGACAAGTTTTACGCCGCTAAAGTGGAAGAGCAGAATCAGCGCCACCAGCGCTATCACGGCACCAGCTACAACCTGGAGCCGGACATCAAAAGCAGTCCCGGCGGCCTGCGCGATATCCATACCCTGCAATGGGTGGCGCGTCGCCATTTTGGCGCCACCTCACTGGACGAAATGGTCGGCTTCGGCTTTTTGACACTGGCTGAACGCGCCGAGCTGAATGAATGTTTGCATATCCTGTGGCGGATTCGCTTCGCCCTGCATCTGGTCGTTAGTCGTTACGACAACCGCCTGCTGTTTGACCGCCAGCTCAGCGTGGCGCAAAGGCTAAACTACGGCGGCGAAGGCAACGAGCCTATCGAGCGGATGATGAAAGACTATTTCCGCGTCACCCGACGGGTCAGCGAACTGAATCACATGCTGTTGCAACTGTTCGACGAGGCGATCCTCGCCATGCCCGCCGATGAAAAACCGCGCCCGATTGATGACGACTTCCAACTGCGCGGCACGTTGATCGATCTGCGCAACGACGATCTGTTTATCCGCAAACCCGAAGCGATACTGCGGATGTTTTACATCATGGTGCGTAACAGCGCGATCAGCGGAATTTACTCCACCACGCTGCGCCATCTGCGTCATGCCCGCCGTCATTTAACTCAACCGCTGTGCTACATCCCGGAAGCGCGATCGCTGTTTCTCAGTATGTTGCGCCATCCGGGTGCGGTGAGCCGCGGTCTGCTGCCGATGCATCGCCACAGCGTGTTGTGGGCCTATATGCCGCAATGGTCGCATATTGTCGGCCAAATGCAGTTTGACCTGTTTCATGCCTATACGGTGGATGAACACACCATCCGCGTAATGCTCAAGCTGGAAAGTTTTGCTAACGAAGAGACCCGTCAGCGCCATCCGCTGTGTGTGGATCTATGGCCGCGTCTGCGACAGCCGGAGTTGATTCTGATTGCCGCGCTGTTCCACGATATCGCCAAAGGTCGCGGCGGCGATCACTCGGTGCTCGGCGCTCAGGACGTGCTCAAGTTCGCCGAACTGCACGGCCTGAATTCCCGCGAAACGCAGTTGATTGTGTGGCTGGTGCGCCAGCATTTGCTGATGTCGGTGACCGCTCAGCGCCGCGATATTCAGGATCCCGAAGTGATCAAGCAATTCGCCGAAGAGGTACAAACGGAACACCGTCTGCGCTTTTTGGTGTGTCTGACCGTCGCGGATATTTGCGCCACCAACGAAACGCTGTGGAATAGCTGGAAGCAAAGCCTGCTACGCGAGCTGTACTTCGCAACGGAAAAACAACTCCGTCGTGGCATGCAAAATACGCCGGATATGCGCGAGCGCGTACGCCACCATCAGCTTCAGGCGCTGGCGCTACTGCGAATGGACAACATTGATGAAGAAGCGTTGCACCACATCTGGTCACGCTGTCGCGCCAACTACTTCGTGCGTCACAGCCCAAATCAACTGGCCTGGCATGCGCGCCATCTGCTGCAACACGATCTCAGCAAGCCGCTGATCCTGCTCAGCCCACAGGCCACGCGCGGCGGGACAGAAATTTTCATCTGGAGCCCTGACCGCCCTTACCTGTTTGCCGCCGTCTGCGCTGAACTGGACAGGCGTAATCTTAGCGTCCACGATGCGCAGATTTTCACTACCCGCGATGGGATGGCGATGGATACGTTCATCGTGCTGGAACCGGACGGCAGCCCGTTGTCTTCAGATCGACACGAAGCGATCCGTTTTGGACTGGAACAGGCCATCACGCAGCGCAGTTGGCAGCCACCGCAACCGCGTCGCCAGCCGGCAAAATTACGCCACTTTACCGTCGATACTGAGGTCACCTTTTTGCCGACCCATACCGACCGAAAATCATTCCTGGAGCTTATCGCTCTCGACCAGCCCGGCCTGCTGGCGCGGGTCGGGCAGATTTTTGCCGATCTGGGAATTTCGCTGCATGGCGCCCGAATTACAACCATTGGCGAGCGAGTAGAAGATTTATTCATAATCGCCACCGCCGACCGGCGCGCCCTTAATAATGAGCTGCAGCAGGAAGTACATCAACGGTTGACAGAGGCCCTCAATCCAAACGATAAAGGGTGATGTTTTTATTTATTATGGAAAGAGTTTAACAATGCAGCAGTTACAGAACGTTATTGAGTCCGCTTTCGAGCGCCGTGCCGACATTACTCCGGCAAATGTAGATACCGTAACCCGCGAAGCGGTGAATCAGGTTATTTCTTTACTGGATTCCGGTGCACTGCGCGTCGCAGAGAAGATTGAGGGTCAGTGGGTCACGCATCAGTGGCTGAAAAAGGCGGTCCTGCTCTCTTTCCGTATTAACGATAATCAGGTCATCGAAGGTGCGGAAAGCCGTTACTTCGATAAAGTACCGATGAAATTCGCCAACTACGACGAAGCGCGCTTCCAGAAGGAAGGTTTCCGCGTGGTTCCGCCTGCGGCCGTGCGTCAGGGTGCGTTTATCGCCCGTAACACCGTGCTGATGCCATCTTACGTAAACATCGGCGCTTATGTTGATGAAGGTACGATGGTTGATACCTGGGCGACAGTCGGTTCCTGTGCGCAAATCGGTAAAAACGTACACCTGTCCGGCGGCGTTGGCATCGGCGGCGTACTGGAGCCGTTGCAGGCTAACCCAACCATCATCGAAGACAACTGCTTCATCGGCGCACGCTCTGAAGTGGTTGAAGGCGTGATCGTCGAAGAAGGTTCTGTTATCTCCATGGGCGTGTACATCGGTCAGAGCACCCGTATTTACGATCGCGAAACTGGCGAAGTGCATTACGGTCGCGTTCCGGCAGGCTCCGTGGTCGTCTCCGGCAACCTGCCGTCGAAAGATGGTAAATACAGCCTGTACTGCGCGGTGATTGTGAAGAAAGTCGATGCCAAAACGCGTGGCAAAGTGGGAATCAACGAACTGTTGCGCACTATCGACTAACAGCGATTTGAAAAAGCGGGCTTAGCCCGCTTTTTTTACATCTGCGAGTGGCATAAACAAGGCTTTTCGTTAATTATTCAATGGTTATAGTGAGCTTAAGGGTACCGCTATGTATGACAATCTGAAAAGTCTGGGCATTACTAATCCTGAAGAGATCGATCGTTACAGCCTGCGGCAAGAAGCCAACAACGATATCCTGAAAATCTATTTCCAAAAGGATAAAGGCGAGTTTTTTGCCAAGAGCGTGAAGTTCAAATATCCCCGTCAGCGCAAAACGGTGGTAGCTGATGGCATCGGCCAGGGTTACAAAGAAGTGCAGGAGATCAGTCCCAACCTGCGCTATGTGATCGATGAACTGGATCAGATCTGCCAGCGCGATCGCAGCGAAGTCGATCTTAAACGCAAGATCCTTGATGATTTACGTCATCTCGAAAGCGTCGTGACCAACAAGATCAGCGAAATTGAAGCCGATCTGGAAAAACTGACGCGTAAATAAGCCGTTTGTTGCCGGATGGCGGCGTCTTACGCCTTATCCGGCCTACAGGTATATCCTCGTAGGCCTGATAAGCGTAGCGCCATCAGGCAATTAATCAATGCTGTTCATCCAGTTGTAACGCCACATACAGCAGCAGTCGGTCGTCAAAATTCCCCAGATCCAGCCCGGTCAGTTCTGAAATACGATTCAGGCGATATTCCAGCGTATTGCGGTGAATAAACAGTGCCTTTGAGGTGGCCAGCGGCTGGACGTTATGACGAAACCATGCCGCCAATGTCCGACGCAGCAACCCATTGTTATCCATCGCTTTCAGCCTCACCAACGGACGCGCCAGTTCATTGGCCTGCCAGCCGCCGCGCAGGCTGTCCAGCAGTACTGGCAGCATCAAATCCTGATAGAAATAGCTACGGCTTTCCGGCATCCGCTGTTTACCGACCATCATGGTGGTGCGCGCCGTACGATACGAACGGGCAATGCTACCAGGCCCGGTAAAATAGTTGCCCAGCGACACGCGAAAACGCAGCTGTCCGTTCTCTTTCATGCGGGCAATAAGCTGCTCAACCCGCTTACGATGATCTTCAGCGTCCCAGCGGCCAAACTGATTGAGCGCCGGTTTCAGCACCACCATCTCGGTCAGGGAAACAATCGCAATCAGATTATTACGTTCGGGTGTGGTCAACGCATTCTGCAATTGCTGTAACTCCGCCATCGCACTGTCAACGCCAAGCTGGCCACTATCGACCTCCAACACCGCCACCACGCGTGGCTGGTTCAAATCAATGCCTAAACGCTGGGCCCATTCCATCAGCGCTGGCGTATTCTCTTCCGCCTGAATCAGGTTCATCACCAGCTCTTCACGCAGACGGCTATCCTGCGCTAACAGATGCATCAAGCGCGACTGTTCCAGCATCATTTCGGCGGTCATACATACTAACTCGCCGTATTTGCGCAGATGCTCCGGCTCGCCGGTAAGGCCGATAACGCCAACGATTTCGCCTTCCAGACGCAGAGGCAGGTTTATCCCCTGTCGTACACCGTGCAAGTGACGTGCCACCGCATCGTCGATATCGACCACCCGACCCTGCGAAAGCACCAGCAGCGCGCCTTCGTGCAATTCACCAATACGTTCGCGATCGCCGCTGCCGATTATCCGCCCACGGGCATCCATTACGTTGATATTGGTATCAATGATGCGCATGGTACGCGCCACGATATCCTGCGCCATTTTGGTATCAAGATGCCAACCAGCCATAAACCCCTCCTGTGAGCAGAGCTCAAGCATAGGGAAGATAATAAGCGGCGACATTGTGCAAATGCACAAAGCGAAAGGGAGAAGTATGGAGTTGTGGGAAGTATCACAAAAAGAAACCCCTTCCTGTGCAGGAAGGGGTTGAGGGAGATTACTGCATCAACAGATAGATGGAGCTGTCACCACGCTGAATGTTCAGCGCCAGTACAGCCGGTTTGCTGTCGAGGATTTTGCGCAGTTCAGCGATGTTTTTCACCGGCTGCTGGTTCGCGCCGATAATCACATCCCCCTTCTTCAGGCCAATCTGTGCAGCCGGAGAATTCGGTTTCACGTCGCTTACCACGACACCTTTGTCCTGGCCTTTGTTGCTCATATCGGCACCTTCGATGCCTTTAAAGATAGAGCTGGAGTCAACCTGAGTCTGGCTGCTCTGCTGCAATTCCAGGTTCACGGTGACCGGCTTACCGTCACGCAGCAGACCCAGGGTGATTTTGCTGCCAACCGGCATCGTACCGACCTGCGCACGCAGGGCGGCGAAGCTGCTGATAGGTTTGCCGTTCAGGGAGGTAATCACATCCCCGGCTTTAATCCCCGCTTTCGCTGCGGAAGAGTTCGGCATCACCTGGCTGACGAATGCGCCACGCTGGGCGTCAACTTTCATCGCTTTCGCCAGCTCAGAGCTCAGCTCGGTACCCATAATGCCCAGCTCACCGCGTTTAACCTGGCCAAACTCAACCATCTGCGAGGTCAGGTTTTTCACCATGTTGCTTGGGATCGCAAAACCGATACCGATGTTACCGCCGTCCGGTGCGAGGATCGCGGTGTTAATACCGATCAGCTCACCGTTCAGGTTGACCAGCGCACCACCAGAGTTACCCCGGTTGATCGCAGCATCCGTCTGAATAAAGTTTTCGTAGTTCTCCGCGTTCAGGCCACTACGTCCCAGCGCAGAAACAATACCGGAAGTCACCGTTTCACCGAGGCCAAACGGGTTACCAATTGCCACGGTGTAATCACCCACGCGCAGCACATCGGAATCTGCCAGCTTAATCGCCGTCAGGTTTTTCGGATCCTGAATTTGGATCAGCGCGATATCGGAGCGCGGATCTTTACCCACGATCTTCGCGTCAAATTTACGACCATCGCTCAACTGAACTTTAATCACCGTGGCGTTATCTACCACGTGGTTATTGGTCACGACATACCCTTTCGCGGCATCAATAATTACGCCGGAACCGAGTGCCATAAATTTCTGCTGCTGGCCGCCGCCATTGTCAGCGCCCGGTGCGCCGCCCTGGCAGAACGGTGAACTCTGGAACGGAGAACCGTCCTGGCAGAACGGTGAATTATCACCGAAGAACTGCTGGAAATTACGCGGCATGCGCGGCGTATTTACCGTCGTGCTCCCCTCGACGTTAATACTTACCACCGATGGCATCACTTTTTCGAGCATCGGGGCCAGGCTTGGCATCTGTTGGGCGGTCATTGCTGAAGACGACGTCTCAGCCGCTGTAGCAGACAGGGGGGACAACGCCAAACCTAAACTCAGAGCCAGTGCACTCATTGCTAATGTGGTTTTTTTCATGTGTTTCGTTCTCGATTAACAGGTAACGCAAAATTGCTGTATACGTCAGAGTCGTTTTATAGCGCTAAGTTCCAGAATTAAGTTTAAGGAAAAAGTAAAATTTTATTGTCCGTCTTTACAAATGAGTATTTATTGTTCTACGGCCATCAAGCGACGATATTCATCCCAGGCATACAAATCTGTCATTCCGCTGATATAATCCTGAATCAGCCGACAGCGATAATAATATTCCAGAACCGAATACTCGGCGCACCCCGTCGATATTTTACTAACCGCCTCAACATACGCAAGACGATGGCGGGTAGACAACTTCTGAAATAAACGGGACTCGATAGGAAAACGTTTTACTCTTTCATTGTCGACCAGTTCAGAAAAATCTGACTGAGACATTTTTAATAACGGCTGATAGATCTCCAGCAACCCGCTGATCACCCGATAGCCCTGTAGTTCCAGTTGTTCAACATCCGGATGGCTAAACACATGTTTTACCGCCACATTTTTATAAACACCCAGTAACTGGCTGAAGCTACTTGCATCTTCTAGCAGCGCATGATTAAAGCTGCCTTCATAAATCTGCGGCAAATTATCAATAAACCGCTGGGCCGCATATGGCACCAGTTTATTCAGCGTATTGACGCGTAAATACATAAAGAACTGATCTTCGGTACTCCGGCTTAATGTATTTGAACGTGACTTCTCCCAGGCGTTCTCAACAACCTGGCTAAACAGGGAACCTTTTTCATGCTGCCCCCACGCCTCATACAGGTGGTGATAAAGTTGCTCGACGCTAAAGATTCTTTTCTCAACGGCATCTTCCAGATCCGCCACGCAATAAGAGATATCATCGGCAGCTTCCATAATCCAGGTTAATGGAAAGCGACTGTAAGGCGCTAATGATAATTCTTTACGCAACCGCTCAATATACGGTTCTTCAGAAAGGTAATAACCCGGCTTCTTCATTAAATAGTTGTGTGTCTCGGGTGCACTGCCGCGCCACCACGCCGGACGGGTATATTTTAAAATACCGCCAACCTGCGCCCAGGTAAGGTTCATACGCATCAACGTATGCACAAGGCGAATACCCTGCGCATTGCCTTCAAAATGGCACAGGTCCTGGCGTACCTTACGGCGAATATCATTCAGCGACTCTTCGCCTTCACGCAACCGTAATGCCGTCACCTGGCAACGGTCATCACTTAGGGGCTGACTTTCTGCGTCTGCGGGATACAGCCGCTGGCGGAACCAGTCATTAATTGCCGCCTCCCCAAAATGGCCAAACGGCGGATTACCAATGTCATGCATCAGGCAGGACATTTCGACAATACTCTCAAATGGCCCTGTCAGTTCATCCAGGCCATACAGCTCCAGCAGCTTTAGTTCTTTCAGTCGGCTGAGGATCTCTTTCGCGATATAGCGCCCAACCTGCTGAACTTCCATCGAGTGCGTCAAGCGCGTGCGTACTGCCGCATTACGCTCCAGCGGAAAGACCTGCGTTTTTTGTTGCAGTCGGCGAATGGCCGGTGAATTGATAATACGTCCGCGATCGCTTTCGAAAATACGCAGGATCTCATGCTCAGTCTTCACGCCCTGCGGCGAACGGTAACGACGATGCCAGTTTATTTTTTTTCGGAAATCGATCTGTGCCATGTCCTCTCCCGCCTGAGAAATGCGCTACCCCTTAAGCGCATGATAGACTATGCCCTCAAATCTGGCTTATCGCGAGTAAATCTATGAAAATCGGCATCATTGGTGCAATGGAAGAAGAAGTTACGCTGCTGCGTGACAAAATCGAAAACCGTCAGACCATCGCGCTCGGCGGTTGTGAAATTTACACCGGCCAACTGAACGGTACAGAGGTTGCGCTGCTGAAATCGGGTATCGGTAAAGTGGCTGCGGCACTGGGCGCTACGCTGCTGCTTGAACGCTGCAAGCCGGACGCCATCATTAATACCGGTTCTGCGGGTGGCCTGGCCTCTACGCTGAAAGTCGGAGATATCGTAGTTTCTGACGAAGCGCGCTATCACGACGCCGACGTCACTGCCTTTGGCTATGAATTTGGTCAGCTACCGGGATGCCCGGCTGGTTTTAAAGCCGATCCTGCGTTGATTGCTGCCGCAGAGTCTTGCATCGCCGAACTCAATCTGAACGCCGTTCGCGGACTTATCGTCAGCGGCGACGCATTCATTAACGGTTCCGTGGGGCTGGCTAAAATTAAGCATAACTTCCCACAGGCGATTGCCGTTGAGATGGAAGCGACCGCAATTGCGCACGTTTGCCACAACTTTAACGTGCCATTTGTCGTGGTTCGCGCTATCTCTGACGTTGCCGATCAGCAGTCCCATCTCAGCTTTGACGAATTCCTGGTGGTTGCCGCGAAGCAGTCAAGCCTGATGGTTGAAACGCTGGTACAGAAACTGGCGCATGGCTAAATTACTCTCCAGGGCGCTGGTCGCCCTGCTTTTCACTCTCCCGGCGTTCCTTTACGCCGCGCCGCGTGTTGTGACGCTTTCTCCTGCCAATACTGAACTCGCTTTTGCCGCTGGCATTACCCCCGTTGGCGTCAGCAGCTATTCAAACTACCCGCCAGAAGCCAAAAATATTGAGGAAGTCTCAACCTGGCAAGGGATGAATCTTGAACGTATTGTGGCGCTGAAACCTGATTTGGTCGTCGCCTGGCGCGGGGGAAATGCTGAGCGGCAGGTGAATCAACTGACCTCTCTGGGAATTAAGGTCATCTGGGTGGATGCCGTTACCATTGAGCAGGTTGCCGATGCGCTACGCCAATTAGCAGCATGGAGCCCCAAGCCTGAACAAGCTAAACAGGCGGCGCAAACCATGCTTGATGACTATGCTTTACTTAAATCTCAGTATGCCAACAAACCGAAAAAACGCGTGTTTCTCCAGTTTGGTGCCAATCCTCTGTTTACCAGTGGAAAAGGTTCTATTCAGCACGAAGTTCTTGAGGTCTGCGGCGGAGAAAACATCTTTGCCGGTAGTCGGGTTCCCTGGCCGCAGGTTAGCCGTGAGCAGGTCCTGGCACGAGCCCCCCAGGCTATTGTTGCCACAGGCGGTCCGGGCGAAACTCTGAAAATTGAGCAATACTGGGGAAACCAGCTAAAAATACCCATTATTACACTTAATAGTGACTGGTTCGAACGCGCGAGCCCGCGTATTATCCTCGCCGCAAAACAACTCTGTAATGCGCTTTCACAGATAAATTAGCGCCTGCCCCCACCAGGTCTGTTGTGAGGATTTAAAAATGCTCGTCTATTGGCTTGATATTGTCGGCACCGCGGTATTTGCAATCTCTGGCGTATTACTGGCCGGAAAATTACGTATGGATCCGTTTGGCGTCCTGGTACTCGGCGTGGTTACTGCCGTTGGTGGTGGAACGATCCGCGATATGGCGCTGGATAATGGACCGGTTTTTTGGGTTAAGGATCCGACCGATCTGGTGGTGGCGATGATCACCAGCATGCTGACGATCCTGTTGGTACGTCAACCAAGACGCATACCGAAATGGATCCTTCCGGTGCTGGATGCCGTTGGTCTGGCTGTGTTCGTGGGTATTGGGGTCAACAAGGCATTTCTCGCAGGAACAGGGCCGCTGGTGGCGATTTGTATGGGGGTGATTACCGGCGTTGGTGGTGGGATCATTCGCGATGTGTTAGCTCGTGAAGTCCCGATGATTTTGCGCACCGAGATCTACGCCACAGCCTGTATTATCGGCGGGATCGTGCATGCGACAGCGTTTTATACCTTTGATGTTTCACTGGAAAACGCCAGTATGATGGGGATGATTGTCACCCTGCTGATTCGGCTTGCCGCCATTCGCTGGCATCTGAAATTGCCGACGTTTGCGCTGGATGATAACGGGCGTTGATAGGACGATACAGAACATGTAGGCCGGATAAGGCGTTTACGCCGCTATCCGGCACATTGCCCGGTGGCGCTACGCTTACCGGGCCTACAACATCAGACCATCAGTATTACAGACAGCAATCAGATGCTGAAAGAAGAACCACACCCGCAGGTGCTTTTCGCATTCGGGTTAGTCACAACGAAGCGGGAACCTTCCAGACCTTCGGTATAGTCAACCGCGCCGCCCACCAGATATTGCAGACTCATCGGATCAACGACCAGACCAACACCTTGTTTCTCAATGGTCATATCACCTTCATTGATCTGATCATCAAAGGTGAAACCGTACTGGAAACCGCTGCAACCACCGCCAGTGATATACACGCGTAATTTCAGATTCGGGTTATCTTCGTCAGCGATCAGGCTTTTAACTTTATTGGCTGCTGCTTCAGTAAATTGCAGTGGCAGCGCTACGTCATCACTCATATTTTGCTCCAAACGACATCGGCAATTGGGTAAATTTCAACCCAATATTTTGGGCCATTATCTAATACCCTGGTATTTCGTTCAAGTATTCTCGCCAGCGGCAGTACCCTGGCTTTTTGCCGCCTGCTCCGCTTCCTGTTTTGCCAGCGTACGAGCCAGGATAGTCGAGTATAGCGGCTTTCCGCCCATAAATTGGGCTAATAGTGTTGCGCCAAGACAGGTAATAATCATTGGCAAAATGAGCTGATAGTTATCGGTCATCTCCAGCACCAGTACAATACCCGTTAGCGGCGCACGCACCGAAGCAGCCAACAAAGCCCCCATTCCGGCAATGGCAAAGGTTCCGGCCTCCAGGTGATACTGCGGAAAAGAGGCCGCCGCAGCCATACCGAACGCCGTACCAAGCAACGTCCCCAACGCCAGCATCGGGGCAAAGATCCCACCGGGCGCGCCGGACGAGAAGCACAGCAGCGTGGTGACGACCCGGGTGATAAATATAAACAGCAGCAGACCAACGCTAAAATTGCCTGCCGCGGCGATAGGAATCAGGTTAAAGCCACCGCCTGCCGCTTCCGGTTGAATTAACCCGAGGATCCCGCACAGACCGCCGATCGCGCCGCCCATCAGCACCCATTTTTTAATTTCACCACCGTGGAAGCGCTGGAACATATCCTGGGTGCGCAACACCATGGTGTTGAACAATGGCCCGACACAGCCAAAAATAAGCCCGAGCACCAGATACAGCCACAGCGTATTTACCGGCGCATTGGAGAGCTTCCCAACTTCAATAATCGGCGCTTCGCCGTTGAACACGCGAAACACAATGCTCGACATAATAACGCCGGTAAACACGGCTTTGATCGACACAAGGTTATAGCGAAACTGCGGGCGCATCTCTTCAATAATGAACAGGATCCCCGCCAGCGGAGCGTTAAACGCCGCCGAAAGGCCCGCAGCCGCACCGGTAGCCAATAAGGTATGCCGCGCTTCGGCGCTACGCATGCGGAAAATATCCAGCACCATGCGCCCGAGGTTACCGCCAATCTGCACGGTCGGACCTTCACGCCCAAGCACCATGCCAGCACCCAGCGTGCCCATGCCGCCGATAAATTTCACCGGCAGGACACGCCACCAACGCACAGGTCGCAGCTCTTCCAGTGCACCTTCAATCTCTGGGATCCCCGAACCACCGGCTTCCGGCGCAAATTTACGCACCAGGAAATAGCCGACCATCGCCAGCAACGCCGAGAGAATAAACGCCAGCGGCCACAGCAGAATGTCATGGTCCGCAACCTGAGCCAGCGTGCCAATGCGCTGATTCTGCACCCAGGTCACCGCTTTCTCAAATGCCACGCCAACAAGCCCTGTCACAGTACCCACTACTGCAGCCATCAACAGGATCGCCAACGGCGTTTTGTCTCGTTCCAGGAGACGACGAATTTGATCCCTGCGGCGTAAACGCACAATTTGCTGTGCTTCAAAAGAGGGAGTGTCTGTCTTCATCAGATGATCATTAATTGGTAATACAAATACGGAATCGGCATTCTACTCGCACATTTCGCGAAAATCCCCTGCAAATCGCATTGTTTCAAATGCGTAAAACTTTCATAACCTTCTCTGAATAACTAGAATAGCGGGCATTTACTTTTTCTACGAACCAGGACCCCATCCATGAGTAAGTCTGAAAATCTCTACAGCGCAGCACGCGAACTTATCCCAGGCGGCGTTAACTCCCCCGTTCGCGCCTTTACTGGCGTGGGTGGTACTCCGCTGTTTATCGAAAAAGCGGACGGCGCGTATCTGTACGATGTCGATGGTAAAGCCTATGTCGATTACGTCGGTTCCTGGGGACCGATGGTACTGGGTCACAACCACCCGGCAATCCGTAATGCGGTGATTGAAGCTGCGGAGCGCGGTTTAAGCTTCGGAGCACCGACCGAGATGGAAGTGAAAATGGCGGCGCTGGTCACCGAATTAGTGCCGACCATGGACATGGTGCGCATGGTGAACTCCGGTACGGAAGCGACAATGAGCGCAATCCGTCTGGCGCGCGGTTTCACCGGTCGCGATAAAATCATCAAATTTGAAGGCTGCTATCACGGCCATGCCGACTGCCTGCTGGTTAAGGCTGGTTCAGGCGCATTAACGCTGGGCCAGCCGAACTCCCCAGGCGTTCCGGCCGATTTCGCGAAACACACCCTGACCTGCACCTACAACGATCTCGCTTCAGTACGTGCGGCATTTGAACAGTATCCGCAGGAGATCGCGTGCATCATCGTTGAGCCGGTTGCCGGCAACATGAACTGCATCCCGCCGCTGCCGGAATTCCTGCCGGGCCTGCGTGCGCTGTGCGATGAGTTTGGCGCACTGTTGATCATCGATGAAGTGATGACCGGTTTCCGCGTAGCGCTGGCCGGAGCACAGGATTATTACGGCGTCGTGCCGGATCTGACCTGCCTCGGTAAAATTATCGGTGGCGGAATGCCCGTTGGCGCATTCGGCGGTCGCCGCGATGTGATGGACGCACTGGCGCCGACCGGTCCGGTTTACCAGGCGGGGACGCTTTCCGGTAACCCGATCGCGATGGCGGCAGGTTATGCCTGTCTGACCGAAGTCGCCCAACCGGGTATTCATGAAACGCTGAACGAACTGACGACGCGTCTGGCGGAAGGTCTGTTGGAAGCTGCCGAAGAAGCGAATATTCCGCTGGTGGTTAACCATGTGGGCGGGATGTTCGGGATTTTCTTCACCGATGCAGAAACCGTAACCTGCTATCAGGATGTGATGGCATGCGACGTCGAACGCTTCAAGCGCTTCTTCCACATGATGCTGGATGAAGGAATTTATCTGGCGCCGTCTGCTTTCGAAGCGGGCTTTATGTCCGTGGCGCACAGTGAAGACGATATCAATAACACCATCGACGCTGCGCGCCGGGTGTTTGCGAAGTTGTAAAAAAGAGAACGTGCAGAAATGTAGGCCGGGTAAGGCGAAGCCGCCACCCGGCTTTTTTATTGCCGGATGTCGACTAAAAGTGTCTTATCCGGCCTACATGAAAGGGGTCAGCCTCAGCGGCTCTGCTTTCTCAGCAGATAGATAAAGTACGGCGCACCAATAAACGTCGACAATAATCCCGCCGGGATCTGATACGGAAACAGCACCATCCTGCCGCACCAGTCAGCAAAGACCAGCAACACGCCACCCGCCAGCGCCGAAATCAGCATATGCGGCATCGCCCGACGAAAACCCATCATACGGGCAATATGCGGAGCCATCAGCCCGACAAAGCTCAACGGTCCAATAGTCATGGTGGCTGTCGCCGTCAGCCCTGCCGCCAGCAGCAGTAACCCCACGCGTGATGGCGTGATAGCCATACCTACAGCCCGCGCCGTATCGCCGCCGAGCGGTAAAATTGTTAGCCAACGGCGGCACAGCGGCGTCATCGCCAGCAGAATCACCATCACAATCCCGGTACGCAGTACCTGCTCTCCGCTCGCGTTATAGGTTGAGCCGGAAATCCAGGTCAACACGCCCGCCATGCGCGGATCGCCGCTGGCCTGCAGCATCATCAGCAGCATAGTAAAGGCCGTACTGAGCGCCATGCCGGCCAACAGCATACGATGCGGTGAAAAACCACCGCGCCCGGCGGCAATCATAATGATAAGCAGAGTAGCCGCGGCCCCGAGGCTTCCGGCAGGCAGCAGCCAGCCAAAAGCATTTCCGGGGACCAAAAACAGCATGAGCACCACGCCAAATGCCGCACCGGAGCTAATGCCCAGCACTTCCGGGCTGGCCATCGGGTTGCCCGTCAGACGTTGAATAATACAGCCCGCTACCGCCAGCATCACCCCGGCAATCAGGGCCGCCAGAATGCGAGGCCAGCGCCAGGGCATCAGCTCATCCAGCATCGCGCCGCTGGCCCATGTCCAGCCATGTGCGTCGCGGCCAAACGACAGCGCCACCACGAGGGTTAGCAGCAAGATAACGCCACCTGCCAGCGCAAACATCAGCACATTCTGACGCTCAGCGGCGATGCGATTACTGGCGTTCATATCCGGGGCGCTCATACTCCTCAAGCGCGGCAACAACCACAGTAGCAACGGTGCGCCAATCAACGCCGTCACTGAACCGGTGGAGACTTCCATCCATACGCGGGTCAGCCACAGAATGATTTGGTCGGAGAGCCAGAGGATCAACGCACCAATCAGCGGGGCCAGTACCAGACGTGCCAGCAAACGACGCGCACCGAGCATTTTCGCCAGCAGCGGTGCAAACAGGCCAATAAAGCCGATAATCCCAACCGCGTTAACCAGTAAGGCGCTGATGACAATGGCCAGCGATAACGCCGCCAGACGTGCCAGCGACAGCGCCAGACCGAGGTTGCGCGCCACGCCGTCATCCAGTCCCATCAGCGTCATTGGGCGTAATAACAACAGAGTCAGCATCACACCGCCCAACAGCTGCGGCCACAGACGCTGTACGCCGCTCCAGTCGGTTTGCGTTAACGTGCCGCTGCTCCATAAAAACATGCTTTGCAGCTGATCGTGATGGAAGATAACCATCAACTGGTTAATCGCCCCGCAGTACAGGCTGACCACCAGCCCGGCAAGGATTAACGTCACCGGAGAAAGACGCTTGCCCCAGGCAACGCCAAACACCAGCGCCCCAACGACACATGCTCCCGCCAGCGCCGCAAATTGCGTGGTCAGCGCACCAGGAATAGCCCACAGCGTGGTAACCGTAATGCCCAACTGCGCACCAGTCGCAACGCCCAGCGTGGTTGGCTCCGCCAGCGGGTTACGCAACACCTGCTGAAACAACACGCCGACCAGGCCCAGCCCGGCGCCGACCAATAGCGAAATCGCCAGCCTCGGCAGCAGGCTATAGTGAAAAACCATCTGCTCAATGATGTCGATATCCGGTGACCAGATAGCCTGTTGCCACTGACTGCGCGGTAGCGCAACGGAGAAGTTAACCCATGTCAGCCAGCAGGCAGCAACAAACAGCACCAACAACAGCAACGCCGGATGGCGGCTTCGCCTTATCCGGCCTACAAAGCGCCCAAACCGTAGGTCGGATAAAGCGCTTTTCGCGCCGCCATCCGGCATTTCAAGTTTCCTGCTCACGCTTTGCCTCCCAACGCATTATCCAGAATACGGGCAAAATGCATGGCCGATAGCGTTGCGCCATAGAACCAAACGGCAGGCACACGTTGAAAACGTCCGTCACGGACAAACGGCATCGCCTGCCATAATGGCGTAGACATCAGCGCAGCCATCTCTTTATCGTTGCCGTGATCAAAGCACAGCACATCGACATCCTTATAAGCAGCCAGACGGTCAATACTCACGGCAGTACTGCCCCAGAAGTTTGTTTCTCCCTGCCAGGCGTTAGGGATCCCATATTCGTCCAGTACGTCCTGGAACAGGCTGTTTGAACCAAACACCAGCATATGCCGCGAATCAAGCAGGGATGTCAGGAGCACGGGACGCGCGCCGCGTTGCATAAAGCGCGGTTTCAGGCTGGCGATAAAACGATCGTACTCAGTCAAATGGCGTTCAGCAGAGGCTTGCAGATTGAACAATTGCGCCATTTCCTGCAGCGACTGTCGCGCAACGGCCAGCGGCTTTTTGCCATCGCTGAAATTAAATCCCCGGCCTGGTGCAATCCGCGCCAGCTTTTCAGGAGAAGGACCGTAACCTGCCGACCAGAGCAGAAATGAGGGCTTCATTTCGGTCAGCAGTTCGAGATTGGGTTCCGTACGTAGCCCGACATCAATTACCGAGTCCGGTAGAGGAGGCTCACTGACCCACAGCTTGTAGTTAGGGATGTCTGCGATGCCATACGGCGTAATACCCAGCGCCAGCAGCAGCTCTACCGGCAGCCATTCCAGCGCTACAATGCGCTGGGGATCAACCGCCGCGGCGTGCGCCGTATTCATCCGCCACAGCAGAGGCGACAGCGCCATCGCCGTAAGCAGCCGCCGACGAGTAATATGATGTAATCCGATCATTAATAGACAAAACTCACGGGTGCGGCACCGGCCGGATGCGGCAAAATGCCCATCGGGATACCGTAAATTTGTTCCAGAGTTTCACTGCGCATCAGTTCAGCAGGCGTTCCTTGAGAAATCATCTCACCGCCGCGCAGCGCAACGAGGTAATCGCAGTAACGGGCCGCCATATTGATATCATGCAGCACCGCAACCACCGTCAGCCCGCGCTGCTGGCTTAAGCGGTGCACCAGCGCCAGCACGTCAACCTGATGGGCAATATCCAGCGCGGAAGTCGGTTCATCAAGCAGCAGACAGCGGCTGTCCTGTGCCACCAGCATGGCAATCCACGCGCGTTGGCGTTCCCCACCGGACAGGCTATCGACCAGACGGTGCGCCAGCGGCTTTAAACCTACCAGCGAAATTGCTTCTTCTACCTTCTCTCTGTCGGCAACGCCAAAACGCCCCAGCGCCCCGTGCCACGGATAACGACCAATCGCCACCAGTTCGCGTACGGTCATCCCTTCTGCCTGCGGCAGCTGTTGCGGCAGATAGGCGACCTTGCGGGCAAACGCTTTACTACTCCAGCTCTCCAGCGGCTGTTCGTCGAGCAGGATTTCACCTTCTGACGGCGGCTGATGACGTCCCAGCATTTTCAATAATGTCGATTTACCGGAACCGTTGTGGCCGATAAGACCAGTCACTTTCCCTACAGGAAAAGTTAATGAGAGAGGATGCAAAAGCGTGCGACCAGGCACACGAAAGGAGACATTACGCAACGCAAAAGTGGTGTCGGGATGGGATCTGTTTTCCTGCATAGCAGCCAACTTGTAAAACGGGCACGCAAAGCGTGCCCAAAGAGAAATTAGAAACGGAAGGTTGCAGTTGCAACGACCTGACGTTCTGCGCCCCAGTAACATGCGTATTCGCTGTAGCAACTGGAAACGTATTCGCGATTAAACAGGTTGTTAACGTTCACCGCAACAGACGAACCCGCCATGCCGAAACGAGCCAGATCGTATTTCACCATCGCGTCGGCAACAGTATAGCCACCAACGTTAAAGGAGTCGTTCTTCTTCGCCGCATCGTTTTTGTAGTAACTCACCGTTGAACCGGTGTAACGCACCCCTGCGCCAAGAGTCAAACCGCTAAGTGCCGTTTCATAGAACGTATA
This sequence comes from Citrobacter sp. Cpo148, assembly GCF_030332375.1. Lineage (NCBI taxonomy): Bacteria > Pseudomonadati > Pseudomonadota > Gammaproteobacteria > Enterobacterales > Enterobacteriaceae > Citrobacter > Citrobacter sp. Cpo148. The sequence goes on along the minus strand of NZ_JAOWHY010000040.1, from coordinate 298,390 downwards.
ATCGGTCCATAAAGAAGCCTGATTACGAGGTACTTCTGCCGGACGCTTGCCTTTGAAGATGGTGTCCTCGGTATATTCCGCATCCGTATAGCTGTATGCCGCCGTAATGTTAACGTTGGCATTGACCGCAGCTTTAGCCTCCAGCTCAACACCACGAGAACGAATTTCGCCGCTCTGAACGCTGTACAGCCCAGTTGGATCGTTCGGGTCTGCGGTCAGATTTTTGTCTTTCGTCAGCTGATAAACCGCAGCTGTCAGCACGACAGGCATATCCTTCGGCACATATTTCACGCCAGCTTCGTACTGCTTACCGCGTGACGGATCAAACGGTTTTCCTTCTTTCGTTGAACCTGATGTCGGTTCGAAAGATTCGCTATAGCTGAAGTATGGTGAAATTCCATTATCAAACAGGTAGTTAACACCACCGCGCCAGGTAAACTGTTGATCGTTAACTTCGGCCAGAGTATTACTGGAGCGAGTCAACGTAGAGGTTGTTGCGTAATCATAACGACCACCCAGCGTCAGCACCCACTTATCCCATTCCATCTGGTCCTGGGCGTAAAGTCCGGTCTGCTCCATACGGTTCAGCACGGCGTACTTCGCATACGGTCCGCTGACATCAATATTCGGATTACCGTACTGCGGGTTATTCATATCCAGTGGATCTGCGGAGCCATAAAGTGCATTCACGTCGTTACGCATGCGCGAATAATCAACACCTGTCAGCAGAGTATGTTCCACATCGCCGGTGGCAAAAGCAGACTGAAGCTGGGTGTCGACAGTGAATGCACTGAGATCTTCGTCAGAACGCACATACTGGCGATTAATTTTGCCAGGGGCAATGTAGCCGTAGCCATACACGGAACGGTAGAGTGTTTTCACTCGGTCATATCGCAGATTCTGGCGCACAGTGAAGGTATCGTTCAAGGCATGCGAGAAGTTGTAGCCTACCATTTTCTGACGACGCGCCATCTTGTTATCGTCTTCGCCTTCATTGAAATCAGTTGGCAACTTGTGCGGATTACCGTTCGCATCGTAGTAAGGGACAAGCGTACCTTCACGCGGCAACCAACCGTAATAACCCGCATACGGATCGTTTTGGAAGTTACTAAGGAAGGTGAAATCTGTTTTATCATCAGGACGCCAGCTAAACGCAGGCGCAACAGCGTAACGCGTTGATTTTGACATTTCCTGTTGAGAATTCTGGCTGTTGCCTAATCCCGTTAAACGGTATGACCACACACCGTCATCATCAATAGCATCGCTGAAATCGAAACCGGTTTGCCAGAGGTTGTTAGTCCCCATTTTGAACTGAATTTCTTTCAGAGGTTCAGTGGTCGGACGCTTGCTTACCATGCTTACAATGCCGCCAGGGTTACTGTTACCGTACAATACAGATGTTGGCCCACGCATGACTTCTACGCGTTCCAGAAAATATGGGTCCATTGATACTTCAGAGTAGTTATTTCCCTGAAGTTTCATCCCATCAAGATACTGGTTGGTATTGACGGTGGTTGGCGCAGTGAAACCTCGAATTGTCACCACATCATAGGTAGTTGAACTACCACGCGTGGCAAAAACACCCGGCGTGTAAGCAATCGCTTCTTTCACCGTCGCGGGCTGTTTGGTGTCCATCTCTTCACGCGTCACTACCGAAACAGATTGCGGGGTCTTTTCGATAGGTGTATCGGTCTTGGTTGCAGTGGCAGACCGCTTCGCAGCGATGGTTGGGGACGGTCCCCATGCGCTTTCTTGTGCGGCAGGTGCAGCAGTTACGGTGATGGTTTCTTCTTTCGGGTCAACCGCCGCCTGTGCATAGACAGACATGCCGCTAACCGCTGTGGCTACCACTACTGCGATTTTACGCAGTGATGAACTTGGCTGAGCAGTTTTAAGACGCGCCATTGGTATTTCTCTGATGAAAGTGAATGATAACGTAAACGAGAATTATTATTATAACGGCAGCATAATATTCGAAACTCTGGCGAGATAGCAAGCAATACACGTCCCTACTAAAACTGAGGGGTTAAGAAATAACCAGATGAAAAGAAAGGGTTAATAAATTAGGCTGGAATGTTGAAAAGAAAAGCCTGCAAATACACAGGCTATTTTTGGCTAGCGGTAAAAAACGTTAAATGTCGCAACAGAGTCAACCTTTCCCGCTTTTACAGTTCCTGTTTGTACATATCTTGCTTTCAAAGGGATAGTGACAGACTGCCTATCGGTTGTTTGCGCTACCGCGTTGTAATCTTGATCAAATTTCAGCACATTATTGTTGCTGTCGAGAATTTGTAATCCGACCCCTTCGGCTGCGTCATTACCACTGGCGATCTCCAGGATGTCGCTATTGCCACTCACGCCAGTTGAACCGGCAGTGGTGAATTTATAATCAAGTTTGATGCCCGCGACACACTGTTCCAGCTGAATCTTGAAACTATCATCAGACACAACATCGGAATAACCGTCCACAATATCGCTAGTCATGATTCTCTTAAGTGGCACAGTGATATTTTTTTCAACCAAATTGCAGGTGTTAGCAGTAACGTTAATCGCTATTGGCGCAAAGCGAATTTGAGCAATAACCTGCGAATCATAAATCCAGTCCGCATTGAGCATGTTGACGTCAATAACTCCTGACTGCACAACACCAGTGACGACAAATTCAGCTCTCGCACGTGATTGAATACTATAGTCACTTAAGTGGGTTGTTTTTGCCGTCCCTAGATGCATAGGGGTAACCACCGAACCTTCTGTTAGGGCGGAAGCGTTATCTTTAACCCAGGCGACCCGAAAACCTATTCCCGGAACATTTGTTTGATAAACGCGGCTAAGGGGATTATCCGTGCGGGCATCGCTACTCGTGAATACGGTATAGCCTGTATAGATATCGCCATTATCTGTACAGTCCACGACTTTAATAAGATCGCCAGTCACTTCCTGGGTTGCAATGATCGTACCTGGAGCAGCGTCCGCATTTACCGTAAACGACGGCATATTGAACGTAGAGGTTGACGGCGACGCATCATTCTCAATTTTGCAGGATGCCTGAACTGATTGCTGTGCGAACAATAGACCGCAACATAGAATCAATCTAAAAATCATATAATTATTCATATTCCCACAGTCCATTTTATGTTTTCCCTTTACACTATCGACACTCAACCGCAGCCTGGTAAATAGAGGACTCGATATCGTCTGGGATCTGCGCATTTCCTTCACAGCGCTGTTCTGGAGCACTACCCCACTGTACTTTAAACGGTACATTACCTTTCAAACCGGTCAGATAAACTTCGCCACCATCTCCGACTATTGAGGAGCCCCCCTCAATTGACAGTACCGCGCCGAAAGGCACAAAACTCGATCCATGGTGAAGTGTTAATAAGGCGCGAATACCCTGGCGGGCAGAGAAATTAGCTGCGACAACTGCCCCTTTCGTAGGTACGACATCTTTGGCCGGTTTTTCGATATCCAGATCGTCGCGTTCCCCGCTGTTCACCGTGACGGTATTACGACGATAATTAGTTAAATATGGTACGACCGCATTTCCCCAGTAGTCAGTATAAATACCTTGCATATTCTGGACTTTAACATCTGCTCCCTCGTCAATATGGACAATAGCAAAAGCATCCTGGACAGATTGCCCCAGCGTAATACCATAAGGATGTGCGACGACGGATCCTTGCGCGCTGTAGTTCCACTGTTTGCTATCTTTGGCATAGCTATAGTTCGCCCCAATTTCACCGTATGAGCCACGATAACGCCCCGTCATGCTCGCACCATATCCAGTATCGTGATCGGTATAGCTTTGCTGCAGGTTATAACTTAAGTTGTTATCTTCCAGCGCAGTCCCGCCAATCCCAACCTGATGCACGGTATTGCCATTTTTAGCGCTGTTTAGGTTGTAGGTCGCCCAACTGTTTGACAGCCAACGTGACAAAGGAATATTGACGGAAAATGCAACCTGCTGGTCATTATCGCTGTTTGGTGTTTTTGTCAGGCTATAGTTCACGGACCAGGTGATGTCCTGCCAACTGGAGCTGAACCCCATACTGGCACTGCGTTCATGCCCACTCATATCCCAGTAATCTTGTTGATAACCATTGATATACACAGACCCTACAGAGCCCAATGATTGCGACATACTCAACTGTAAACGGCTACGACGATTGTTTGTTTTACGGTAATTGTAAATTCCATCATCTTCGCCTCTATCACGTTGATCGAGTGCTTCCTGGAAGGTATAAAAACCAGAAGTAGAATAACGGTAACTGGCCAGCGTCACCGTGGTATCTGTTGCAGAAAAGTCTTTGGAATATTGTGCGCGCCAGGATAAACCATTGGCATTACCACGCCCGTCGTCAAACTGAGTTCTGGCCGCAGTAACATCTACAGACACAGAACCAAGCTCACCGAGATCGGCCCCCGCCCCGACCAGACCGGCACGGTAAATTGATGCGTCGAGCGCTCCGCCATACAGCGTAATGCCATGAGGCATGCCGTAGATTACCGTCGCCTGACCAAACCCAGGTTCCTCGCCGTTATCGCTATCGCGGTATTTTCCACCAGCAAGGCTATATTTCAGCGCACCTTCACGCTGTAAGATGGGTACCGAAGCACTTGCCTGAATAAACGAATGCTCGCTTCCATCAGCTTCTTTAACGGTAACTTGTAAATCTGACCCTGCTGTTACCTGACTGAGATCTCTGATTTCAAAGGGGCCGCTGGAGACATAAGTCTGATATATCGTGTAGCCATTTTGCTTAATCGTTACTTTTGCATCGCTATTGGCAATTCCGCGTACAACAGGCGCAAACCCTTGTAAGCTATTGGGTAACATGCTGGTATCGGTTTCCAGCTTCACTCCTGTCATCTGTACGCTGTCAAACAGTTCGCCGTTGGTATATGTCTGGCCGATTTCAAGCTGGCTTTGCAGAAATTTAATATCCCGCTCCAGCGTGGTGCTGATCGCATCCCAGCCATCCGAATTGCTGTAGGTACTTGAATTACGAAGCCGCCAGGCGCCAAGATTTAGACCGGAATTAAGGCTTGCCCAGTTCGAGTTATCGTTCTCGCCATTTACTTGCTGGCGGTTACCGCTAATGTAATAGCTGCTCCATGCCGCAGGAATGCCATCGTCCCAGTCTTTAATAGGGATAGCGCCAGCGACTTGCTGGTCGCGATAAATTTGCGGGATCCGCATGAAAAGAGTTTGGCTATCGAGTTGAAAATCAAACTTTGCTCCCGATATGTACTGGGCGATGTCGCCAACTGGAGCCGTATCAGCCAATGATTTCAAGCCGGGAAGGCTATCGACCTTCACCCCCAGCTCTCTGAGATCCCCTTTGCTGAACTGCGGGAGTAACTGCGTCTTATCCTGCGATAGTACGTATGTAATATTTCGCTTATCAATGCGATCATAATCCCACATAACTTCAGTCAAATAAGTCCCTGGTTGTAACCCATTATTTTGCAAAAAGGTTTCCAGTGTTGACGTATTCTCTAACGGTGTACCGAGTTCCAGAATATGCAAATTGAATTCATCTTCAGCACTCGCTGGGTGCAAAAATGAGCATAATGCCAGCGTAATGCTGTTGAGCAAAAAGAGTCGGCAAGATCGCAAAGGATAAGGCTGCATATAATAAAGTCCCTTTAATTTTTACCCATACGCGTCATTGCGTTTATAGTTGTTGGTGCTTTTTCACCGTTGCAGCACCATAGTCATTCACTGCAGCCCATGACACATCACCTACTGCTGCTGCAGGTATTGAAAATATTTGTTCCCCAAAGGGAGGAATCGTCATTGACAATGACTCAGGTACAGAACTGTCTGCGAGAGGTTTTACCCGCTTTCCACCAACAGAGAGTTCTAATAACGAAATATGAAATGGCGTTGGATTCTTTGCGGTTAATTGAGAACCCTGACGGCTAAACCGTAATTTTTCCCACGCACCGGCAGCGGCCGATTCTTTAAGACTCACTGGCCGCCAAAAAAGTTTCAGCTGTGTTTTCATCGCAAACTGCAGCGTATTTTTATCTTTTAATTCATCAGGCATAGCCGAAACAGATTTAAAGTTGGCAACAAACATCGATTCACGGTCTTGTGGTAGCGATCCTTTATCGCCAATAAAGACGATATGCAGCAGAGCCTGACCATTAGCGTCCATTTTATAAATCGGCGGAGTGATAATAAAAGGCGCTTTTGTGTTATCTGTCTTTGTTGCCCAGCTTTGTATCAGATATTTATTGGCATCTTCTTTATTCTTAATAGATATCTGTACTTCTTTTTTATTCTCCGGGTAAATGATTCTAGTTCCCCCCAGGACAATGCTGGCCTGTGCATTTATGGCAATAAGCCCAATGATGGCAAAACAAATTCGCGCATATAATTTCACCCGCAATACTCCCTGGTCAGGCAGCCCTGTAGGGCTGCCTGTCATACTTAACGATAGAACACGGTAAAATTCGCGGAGGCGTGATATTTACCTGCAGTCGGTTTGTCATTACCAATCTGAATCACTTTCGCGGTATAGTTGAAAATAGAAGGCGTTGCTTCATCGCCAGTATTCGCCACATCAGTGGTTGATACCGGAACGGAGTCATCAAACACAACATCAGTATTACCACCATTATTATTGGTTACGGTAATACCTACATTTGTTGCAGCACTCGCATCACTAAGGTCGTTCTTCAGGCGTAAATTCTCGCCGTCAGTAGTGTCACCACTGAACCTCAGGTTTAAACTTGCTATGGCAGGGTCACATTTAGCCAGAGAAATCTGGAAATCTTTTGTCGGGCCAGGGGTCCCATCACCATCAAAATTATCCGGATAAGCATCCGCAAAAGTAACCACGGTATTTGCTCCTGCGCCATCGACATCAATAACGCAAGTGTCGGCAACAATACGGCCAGAAAACTCTACCTTACCCGTATCTTCTGCAAATGCAGAAGTATTTACAGCGGCAATCAGGCTTCCGGCCATCAGCACAGTAAGAAGCTTTTTATTCATTAGAATCCCTTAATCAGAACGATTGAATGACAAAGTCCCATTGCCAATAATAAATTACTGGCGAGAAATATTGAGGGTGAGCACGGAGAGAAAAGAATAAAGATATGCAAAAAACATGATCTTCTGAAATCCCTTCATCAAATCAATACAATGAATCGTGTATAGTGTTCACTCGCGGATTAAATCAAACCACCGGAGAGACTGTCTATAGCCTGCAATTTTTCACACATCATAAAAGAAGTTAACTATTTAATTTCCAATGTTTTTTGCAAACATTTATTTTACTTAATCTGTTCTTAATTAAAATTAAATCAATACAATTACATCATGGAAAAATAAAACTCATTTTACCCAGAAATAAAAACACCCGCTAATAGCGGGTGTTTAGGTCTAATTTATTACTGAATTAATTACTACCAAACATCTCTTTAATCCAACCGGCTACGCCATCGCCGTCCTTCTTCTCTTGCTGCGGCGGTTGCTGCTGTTGAGGCTGCTGTTGCTGCGGCTGCTGAGAAGATTGATCGAACGGATTGCCCGACTGCTGCAGCATCTCACCTTGCTGACACAGTGAATCCGGATCGGTGGTCCATACAGGAAGCGTGCGCATCCCGCCGCTACAAACGAAGTTACCGTCGTAGTCTACGCCCATATCCACCACATCCTCCGGCGGCGTCAACACCAGCGGTGTTGGCGTCTGGTTGGCCAGATAACGCTGATAAATCGACATCGCGCCGCTGGCACCGTACAGCTTGGTTGGCTGGTTGTTATCGCGGCCCACCCAGGTGATGGTCACCTGGCTGCCGTCGATCCCGGCAAACCAGGTATCCACGTTGTTGTTGGTGGTCCCGGTTTTCCCTGCCAGATGCAGACCCGGATACTTCGCGCCAAGCTGGCGACCCGTACCACGCTGAACCACCTGCTGCATAGTCCACAGCGTCATATACGCTGCCTGCGCCGGAACGGCACGCTCGGCCTGTGGGAAACTCTGGTACAGTACGGTTCCATCTTCGGCAATCACCGAACGCAGCGCCGACAGCGGCGCGCGGTTCCCGCCGCTGGCGATAGTCTGGAATGCCTGCGCCACTTCGATTGGCGTCAGGTTCAACGCCCCCAGCAGCATGGCCGGAACCGGGTTAAGCTGATCTTTCGGCGCCCCCAGCTTCAACCAGGTATCGGTTACAGCAGGCAGGCCCAGCGCCATCCCCAGATTTACCGTTGGCACGTTCATTGAACGCGTTAACGCATCCACCAGCATCACTTTACCGCTTTCGCTATAGCGACGGTCATCGTTCTGCGGTGACCACACCTGGCCGTTCGGCTGACGCAGTGCAATCGGCGCGTCGGCAATCCAGGTATTCAGGCGGTACAGTTTCGGCTGGCTGAGCGCGGTCAGATAGGTCGCAGGCTTGGCCAGAGAACCAATCGAACGACGCGCCTGCATCGCACGGTTATAGCCCGCAAACTGCGGTTCTGCTCCGCCGACCATGGCGCGAACTTCACCACTAAAGCGGTCAACGACCACAATCGCGGTTTCCAGATCGCTCAGCTTACGCTGTTTCTTCAGTACCGGAATGCCTTCCACCGCCGCTTTTTCTGCGGCATCCTGCGCCACGGAATCAAAGGTGGTGAAAATCTTCACGCCGGAGAGATCTTTAACTTTATCGCCCAGCTTCGCCTGGAGCTCCTGACGCACCATCTGCATAAAGGCAGGCTGCGGGGAGATCACCCCACCACGCGGCTGTACGCCTAACGGACGCGCACTCAGCATGTCATACAGATCCTGGTCGATAATCTGCTGCTGTTGCAGAAGACGCAGAACCAGGTTACGACGCTCCAGCGCCAGTTTCGGGTTACGCCACGGGTTGTAGATCGACGCCCCTTTAACCATCCCCACCAGCAGCGCCTGCTGGTCGAGGCTCAGCTCTTCTACCGGACGACCGAAATAATAAAGGCTCGCCAGCGGGAAGCCGCGAATCTCGTTATCACCGCTTTGGCCGAGATAGACTTCGTTCATGTACAGCTCAAGAATGCGGTCTTTGCTGTAACGCGCATCCATGATCAGCGCCATATAGGCTTCGTTGGCCTTACGCCAGTAGGAACGTTCGCTGGACAGGAACAGGTTTTTCACCAGCTGCTGAGTCAGCGTACTGGCCCCCTGTACCGTACGACCCGCCGTCAGGTTCGCCAGCACCGCACGACCAATGGAATAGAGACTGATACCGTCATGCTCATAGAAGTGACGGTCTTCGGTCGCCAGCAGCGTGTCCACCAGCAGATCCGGGAAGCCGCTACGCGGAACAAACAGGCGCTGCTCACCGTTAGGTGAAGAGAGCATGGTGATCAGACGCGGATCGAGACGGAAAAAACCGAACTGGCGGTTGTTATCCATATTCTCGATGGTATCCAGATGATCGCCGTCAAAGGTCAGACGCGCACGCACCTGCCCTTCTTTACTGTCCGGGAAGTCAAACGGACGGCGAATCATCTCGATGCTCTTCGCCTGCACGGTAAATTCGCCCGGACGCGTCATCTTCGTCACCTGACGATACTGCGTGGCCTCCAGCAGCTTCACCATCTCGTTTTTGCCGATAGGCATTTCTGGCTCAAGGTTAACCATACGGCCATAAACTGCCGCAGGAAGCTGCCAGACTTTGCCATCAATACGGCTACGGATTTTTTGGTCCAGATAAACGCCGTAAATGGCAATCAGCACCAAAAAGACAATCGACAGTTTTACCAGCAGCCAGAACCAGCCGCGCTTACCACGAGGCTTACGCCCTTTGCCTTTACCCTTACGCGGCATCGGTTCTTCATCCTCATAGTCATCATCATCATAATCGTCGTCATACTCATCATCTCTGAGTTGACGACGGCTCACCTTTTGTTTCACCGGACGCGAGGGTTTTCCTTTACGTCCAATTGGCTCGCGGTCATTCCCCGCCATGCTTTTTCTCCGCAACATTCAGGCGCAAGGGCCCGATTCTCTGTTCTTCCGTCCTGCGACAGAAGAAGAAATCTCTCAATTATTACCGTTCTTTCGCCGGATGCGGCATAACGCCTTATCCGGCCTACAGTTACATTACGAATACTTTTTGGTGCGCCGCGTTGGCGCGGTATTCGCCGGATCGTCCGGCCAGACATGTTTGGGATAACGCCCTTTCATCTCTTTTTGCACCTCGCGGTACGATCCCTGCCAGAACGCGCTCAGATCGCTCGTCACCTGTAGCGGTCTTTGGGCCGGCGACAGCAACTCCAGCACCAGCGGCACGCGCCCCTGGGCAATGGTTGGGTTTTTTGCTTCACCAAACATTTCCTGCATCCGAACCGCCAATACTGGAGGATTATCCTCATGATAGCGAATAGCAATCCGGCTTCCCGTCGGCACAGTGTAATGCGCAGGCAGCTCACTATCCAGACGTTGCAACATTGACCAGTCCAGTAAACCGCGCAACGCCTGTCCCACATTGAGTGCTTTTAATGCGCGTAACGAGTGCACACCGCTCATGTGCGGCAGCAGCCAGGTCTCCAGCGACGCCAGCAGAGAATCCTCATCTACCGCGGGCCAGTCGTATTCTGGCAACCAGTTTGCCGCACATTGCAGACGCAGTCGAAACTGCTCGGCTTCCGGCGTCCAGTTGAGCACACTTAGCCCTTTATCGCGAATGCCATTCAACATCGCCTGATGCAACTCCTCTTCCGAGGGTTTGGCCAATGGCTGTACTTTTACCGTGAGCTGACCAATGCGCGACCGACGCAATGCCTTTAACGTTCCCTGGGTTTCATCCCATTCGATGGTGTCGGACTGTTGCAGCAGCTCAGGACATGCCTGCATCAGCGACTCGATATCCAGCGGCAGAGCCAGCAAAATACGCGCGTCTGGCGAAGCGCTGCCCTGCAACAAAAGTGGCGCTATCAGCCATTCATGGCGTCCTGAAGCATCATCGGCATCCAGCATGGCGCCCATGCCATTCGCCAGTTGATAGCGCCCTTCCTGTCCGCGTCGACGCGCGATCCGATCGGCAAACGCCCGCGCCAGCAATGAGGGGAGCAGCGTGCTGTCGGGCTGCCCGCTGCTAACGTTAAGCCGTTTCAGCAACTGTTGACTGCGCTGCTGCCAGGCGGGCTGATTTCGTGAAAACGCCACGGTCAGATCGGTACTTCCACCGCGCGGCGGCTCTTCCAGAATCGCGGCCAGTTTTGCCGCCGTAGCCGCTTCGGTATTATTTTTGGCACCGACCAGCATCGCCGCTAAACGAGGATCGTTACCCAATGCCGCCATTTTCTGCCCGCGGGCACTGAGCCTGTCGCCCTCAAGCGCGCCCAGCATCTGCAACAGCCGTTTTGCCGCCTGCAGGTTGATGGCGGGCGGCGTATCCAGCCAGTTCAGTTGCCCAGGTTCGGTACATCCCCATTGCAGCAACTCCATCAGTAGCCCGGACAGATCGCTCTGCAATATCTCCGCTTCCCCCTGCGCTGCCGCTCTTTCTGCCTGCTCTTTGGCAAGCAGATGCAGGCAAATACCGGGCTCCAGACGACCCGCACGTCCCGCGCGCTGAGTCATCGAAGCCTGGCTGATGCGCTGGGTAATCAGTCGCGTCAGACCGGTACGCACGTCATAGCGCGCCACGCGTTCCTGGGCGCAGTCCACCACCAGCCGGATGCCTTCGATCGTCAAGCTGGTTTCAGCAATATTGGTGGCCAGCACCACTTTGCGTTTGCCTTGCGGCGCGGGCACAATCGCCTGACGCTGCTCGGAAAGCGTTAACGCGCCGTACAGTGGACACAGCACAACATCGCTGCCTACACGCGTAGCCAGCTGCTCCTGTACACGCAGGATTTCGCCCACACCCGGTAAAAATAGCAGCAGTGACCCGCTTTCATGGCGCAATAGCTCCGCCGTCGCTATCGCCACCGCTTCATCAAAACGCAAATGCGCCGCCAACGGCAGATACCGCCGCTCAACGGGAAATGCGCGGCCTTCAGAAACGATCGTCGGCGCATCGGGCAACATCTGCTGCAAACGCCCGTTATCCAGAGTGGCGGACATAATCAACAGTTTCAGATCGTCCCGCAGCCCTTGCTGTACATCCAGCAATAGCGCCAGCGCCAGATCAGCCTGTAAACTCCGTTCGTGAAATTCGTCGAGGATCACCAGCCCGACGCCTGTCAGTTCAGGATCGCGTTGGATCATCCGCGTCAGGACGCCCTCTGTTACCACTTCCAGCCGGGTCTGCGGCCCTACGCAACTTTGTGCGCGCATGCGATAGCCCACGGTTTCACCAGGCTTTTCGTTCAGCAATTCCGCTAATCGTTGCGCCACATTGCGCGCTGCCAGGCGGCGCGGCTCCAGCAAAATAATCCGCCCCGTAATACCGCGATGCTCAAGAAGTCGCAACGGCAGCCAGGTCGATTTCCCGGCACCGGTCGGCGCCGTCAGCAGAACCTGCGGCGAGGCATCAAGGGCGGTAAGCAGTTCAGGCACTACGGCGGCAACGGGCAACGACGTCACAAATGGCTCCAGAGGGTTAACATTCTTCGCGCTGCATTGTAGCATCGCGTTAATTCATAACCGAGTATCCATCATGTCTGAGCCAAAAAGGCTGTTCTTTGCGATTGAATTGCCAGCCGGGGTTCGGGAGCAGCTAATCCACTGGCGGGCCGCGCAGTTCCCCCCTGAAGCGGGTCGCCCCGTCGCGGCTGATAATCTGCATCTGACGCTGGCCTTTTTAGGCGACGTCAGCGCTGAGAAGCAACAGGCGCTGTCGCAGCTCGCGGGGCGTATTCGCCAGCCAGGTTTCACGCTCAAATTCGATGATGCCGGGCAATGGCTGCGCTCCAGGGTCGTGTGGCTGGGTATGCGTCAGCCGCCGCGCGGGTTGCTGCAACTGGCGAATATGCTACGGGCGCAGGCAGCGCGTAGCGGGTGCTATCAAAGCCCGCAGCCGTTTCACCCGCATATCACGCTGCTGCGCGATGCCGGTCACGCGGTTCCAATCCCTCCACCGGGCTTTGGCTGGTCATTTCCGGTAACGGAGTTCGCACTTTACTCCTCCTCATTTTCACGAGGACGCACGCGTTATACGCCGCTGCAACGCTGGACGCTGACTGAATAATTAAAGGGACTGCTTATGCAATTTTCTCCACCTTTACAACCTGCAACGCTCATCCAGCGCTATAAGCGCTTTTTAGCGGATGTGATCACACCCGATGGCACAGCGTTAACGCTACACTGCCCAAATACCGGTGCAATGACCGGATGCGCAATGCCAGGTGACACCGTTTGGTATTCGACATCAGAAAATACTAAACGCAAATATCCACATACCTGGGAATTAACGCAAACCCAATCCGGTGAATTTATTTGTGTTAACACGCTGTGGGCCAACAGATTAACGAAAGAGGCGATTCAGCAGACGTTAATTTCGGAAGTTTCAGGCTACAGTACTTTGAAAAGTGAAGTAAAATACGGCGCCGAAGGGAGCCGCATCGACTTTTTGTTACAGGCAGATTCCCGACCTGACTGCTATATTGAAGTGAAATCAGTCACGTTGGCGGAAAAAGAGCAGGGTTATTTTCCCGATGCCATCACTGAACGAGGTCAGAAGCATCTTCGGGAATTGATGAGCGTAGCGGCTGAAGGCAAGCGGGCAGTGATATTTTTCGCCGTGCTACATTCAGCCATTACACGGTTTTCACCCGCGCGCCATATCGATGCAAAATATGCGCAATTATTAGTTGAAGCACAGCTTAAGGGGGTTGAAATTCTGGTTTATAAAGCGGAACTTTCTGCCCACGGTATGACTCTTAAAGAGCCGTTGCCCATTACCTTGTAATGGTGTAAATATCTGGTCAATTAGTATTCTGGGCGCGTGGGCAAATACGCTTTTCCTCACAGGGTTGTCAAGTGTTACGTTTAGATAATTGCTATCCGGAAAAGCATCTGCTATTTATAGCGACCTGATTTTTCCCCCGAACATGGGGATCGATAGTGCGTGTTAAGGAGAAGCAACATGCAAGAAGGGCAAAACCGTAAAACATCGTCCCTGAGTATTCTCGCCATCGCTGGGGTGGAGCCGTACCAGGAGAAACCGGGCGAAGAGTATATGAACGAAGCCCAGCTGTCGCACTTCAGGCGTATTCTTGAGGCATGGCGCAATCAACTTAGGGATGAAGTCGATCGCACCGTAACTCATATGCAAGACGAAGCGGCTAACTTCCCTGATCCGGTGGACCGCGCCGCACAGGAAGAAGAATTCAGCCTTGAGCTGCGTAACCGTGACCGTGAGCGCAAACTGATCAAAAAGATCGAGAAGACGCTGAAGAAAGTAGAAGACGAAGATTTCGGCTACTGCGAATCATGCGGCGTAGAAATTGGTATTCGCCGTCTGGAAGCGCGTCCGACAGCCGATCTGTGCATCGACTGTAAAACGCTGGCAGAAATCCGCGAAAAACAAATGGCAGGTTAATTCCGGTCATTTTTACCACGTTTACTACAGGCGGGAGCTTCTCCCGCCTTATTATTTGTTAGTCCGCAAAATGAGCGATTCACACTATATTGGCCGCTTCGCCCCTTCCCCTTCCGGCGAACTGCATTTCGGCTCACTAATTGCCGCCCTCGGGAGTTACCTGCAGGCTCGTGCCCGGCGTGGAATCTGGCGAGTGCGCATTGAAGATATTGACCCCCCTCGTGAAGTTCCCGGTGCTGCAGATACGATTCTGCGTCAGCTGGAACATTACGGACTGCACTGGGATGGCGATATTTTATGGCAATCCCAACGTCATGATGCCTACCGCGAGGCGCTCGCCTGGTTACATCAACAGGATCTGAGCTATTACTGCACCTGTACGCGGGCGCGTATTCAAAGCGTCGGCGGTATTTATGACGGCCACTGCCGTGAGTTACGCCTCGGACCAGAGCAGGCGGCTGTCCGCATAAAGCAACGTCACCCGGTGATGCAGTTTACTGACCAACTGCGCGGTGAAATTCAGGCAGACCCGCAGCTTGCAGGCGAAGATTTTATCATTCACCGTCGCGACGGGCTGTTTGCCTATAACCTCGCCGTGGTGGTTGATGACCACTTTCAGGGCGTAACAGAGATTGTACGCGGTGCCGATCTTATCGAACCCACGGTGCGGCAAATCTCTTTGTATCAGCAGTTTGGCTGGCAAGCACCTGACTATATTCATCTTCCGCTGGCGCTCAACGAACAAGGCGCTAAACTTTCAAAACAAAATCATGCACCTGCGCTGCCGCAAGGCGATCCGCGTCCGGTGATTATTGCCGCGCTGCGCTTTCTCGGCCAGCGTGCCGATATCCCGTGGCAGGATATGCAGGTTGATCAGATCCTGGAGTTTGCCGTTGAGAATTGGCGTCTGACAACGGTGCCTGAATCGGCGATCTTAAATCCGGCATTCTCAAATGCATCATGCTGAGCTATGATTAGCCGCTATTTTTACACAGCAACACTTGTTCTGATTGAAGTTTGACACTACCGAGGTGCACTATTTTTACCCGAGTCGCTAATTTTTGCCGCAAGGTGCTAAGCCGCGAGGAGCGCGAGGCTGAGCTCGCCGTCGCCCGTCCACATATGACGGTAATTCCGCGTGAGCAGCACTCTATCTCCCGCAAAGATATCAGTGAAAATGCCCTGAAGGTAATGTACAGGCTCAATAAGGCCGGATACGAGGCATGGCTGGTTGGCGGTGGTGTACGCGATCTTTTGCTGGGCAAAAAACCGAAAGATTTTGATGTCACCACTAACGCAACGCCGGATCAGGTGCGCAAACTGTTTCGTAACTGTCGCCTGGTTGGTCGCCGTTTCCGTCTGGCCCATGTCATGTTCGGCCCTGAAATTATCGAAGTGGCGACGTTCCGCGGCCATCATGAA
This sequence comes from Citrobacter sp. Cpo148, assembly GCF_030332375.1. Classification (NCBI taxonomy): domain Bacteria; kingdom Pseudomonadati; phylum Pseudomonadota; class Gammaproteobacteria; order Enterobacterales; family Enterobacteriaceae; genus Citrobacter; species Citrobacter sp. Cpo148. The sequence continues at coordinate 282,493 of NZ_JAOWHY010000040.1, read as the reverse complement.
GGCAGCGAATCCGATCGCACAACATCGCAGCGCGGGCAAAACGGTATGCTGCTGCGTGACAACATCTTCGGCTCCATCGAAGAAGATGCACAGCGTCGTGATTTCACGATTAACAGCCTGTATTACAGCGTGGCCGATTTCACCGTACGTGATTACGTTGGGGGAATGCAGGATCTCGAAGAGGGCATCATTCGCCTTATCGGTAATCCGGAAACGCGCTATCGCGAAGATCCTGTGCGCATGCTGCGCGCCGTACGCTTTGCCGCCAAGCTCGACATGCGTATCAGCCCGGAAACCGCAGAGCCAATCCCACGTCTGGCAACCTTGCTTAACGATATTCCTCCTGCACGCCTGTTTGAAGAAGCGCTCAAGCTGTTACAGGCGGGCTATGGGTACGAAACCTATAAAAAACTGCGTGAGTACAGCCTGTTCCAACCGCTGTTCCCAACCATTACGCGCTACTTCACCGAAGACGGTGACAGCCCAATGGAACGCATCATTGCCCAGGTACTGAAGAATACCGATAACCGCATTCACAATGATATGCGCGTTAACCCGGCGTTCTTGTTTGCTGCCATGTTCTGGTATCCGTTACTGGAAGCCGCACAGAAAATTGCGCAAGAAAGCGGTCTGGCCTATTACGACGCTTTCGCGCTGGCAATGAACGACGTGCTGGACGAAGCCTGCCGCTCGCTGGCGATCCCGAAACGTCTGACCTCACTGACCCGCGATATCTGGCAGTTGCAGTTACGTATGTCCCGTCGCCAGGGTAAACGCGCCTGGAAGCTGATGGAGCATCCAAAGTTCCGCGCAGCTTACGACCTGTTAGCGCTGCGTGCTGAAGTCGAACACAACGCGGAATTGCAGCGACTGGCGAAATGGTGGGGTGAATTCCAGGTTTCTGCGCCGCCAGAACAAAAAGGCATGCTGAACGAACTGGATGAAGAGCCAGACGCACGTCGTCGCCATCGTCGCCCGCGTAAACGCGCGCCACGCCGTGAAGGCTCCGCATGACCTATCACGTATACCCAACAAATTTCGAGTCGCATCAAGGTGGTGACACAGATGCAGCTTGAAAAACGACGGGTATATATCGCCCTCGGCAGTAATTTAGCCTCCCCTCTGGAGCAGGTTAATGCTGCCGTGAAAGCGATCGGGGAAATCCCTGACAGCCGAATCGTGGCTGTCTCCTCATTTTACCGTACGCCACCATTGGGCCCACAAGATCAACCCGATTACCTGAACGCCGCCGTCGCACTGGAAACCACCCTTGCGCCGGAAGAATTACTCAATCACACCCAACGCATTGAGTTACAGCAGGGCCGGGTGCGCAAAGCCGAACGCTGGGGACCACGAACGCTGGACCTCGACATTATGCTGTTTGGCGATGAAGTGATTAACACCGAACGTTTGACCGTACCGCACTACGACATGAAAAACCGTGGTTTTATGCTGTGGCCGCTCGCTGAAATCGCGCCGGATCTTATCTTTCCAGACGATAAACAACCCCTTGCGTTTTTCATCCAGCAAACCACTCCTCGTCCGGCGCAATGGTAACCGCGTTATATAATAAATTAATTATGAAAAGTCTCACTCAAATTAATTAAACTACATTTTCCTTTCAGTAAATCTAATTAACACATACTACTCAGACATCATCCATGCAAAACAATTATTATTAAAGACCAGTAGTTGTTTGTTCCTTGCGCTTTATCACACAAACCTATATCCCATAAAAATATATTTCAAAAAACAAAAAAAGCCCTCCTACAATAATTTTAAAATAAAATGATTTTATAAAACCCATAGACCCAAGTTATTTTACAAAACATTACTAACCGCTAGAATATGCCCCTGCTATTTAATATAGCAAAGTAGTAATTATCTAATATTTCAAATCCTGTAAGGATACAGTAATGAAAAAAGCAATTTTGGCAGCAGCTATGGTTATGGCAATGGGCTCAACTTCAGCAATGGCAGCGGATGCAGAAGGCGGTCAGCTTAATTTTCACGGTTTAGTCAGTGCTACAACCTGTTCTAAAGTCGTTTCCACCAGCCGTGGTGATGAATCCACTGATGGCAACATCTATCTGGAAACCGCAACCCCGGCGGATATCACCACTGAAGTCGCTGATGCTACTTACGGCGCAAAAGCAGAACCTTTCTCCATCGTTCTGAACTGTAAAGATGCATCCGAAGTGACCACCGGAACTAAGGCCAGTCTGTCAATGGTCTCTTCTTTTGGTAACACCAAAGGCACGCTGGATAACGACACCAACCTGACTGCCGCCGGTATGGCTGCTGCGAAGAACGTAAACATCGCGATTCACGATGCAGACACCAAAACGCTGATGAAAGTTGACGGTGCAGATGTTCACGAAGCCACCTTCGATGCCAGCAAAATCGCTACCTACCACTTTGTAGCTTCCTATGTGAAAGCAGTACTGAGTGATGACGTAACCCCAGGTCACGTTACCACTAACGCAATGTATACCTTTACTTATCAGTAAGCATTAACGCTTTACTGATGAAATAAGTATACAAAAAAGCGCGTTAATAGCATTAACCGGAATTATTACACCGTTTGTCATTAACACAGCTTGTAATAACGAGGTGAGAATTACGATTACTATCGCACCTCGTTTCTTAAATTAAGAACACCAAATCATCCACTGGCAAGGAATGCTCATGTTGAATTTTAAGAAAACGCTTACCACATTGGTACTAGCAGGAAGCTTATTGAGTAATACCAGTCATGCCGATATTATCATTTCCGGCACGCGCATCATTTATGATGAAAATAAAAAAGATGTCAGTATCCGCCTGGAAAATAAAGGTACCCGACCGCTGCTGGTGCAAAACTGGATTGATCTCGGGAATGATAATGCCGATCCAGGCAGTATTAAGGCCCCATTCGTCTCCACTCCTCCCGTTTCACGTATAGAACCAAAGCACGGTCAATCCGTGAAAGTAATGTTTACCCAAACCACAGCATTGCCAAAAGACCGTGAAAGCGTGTTCTGGTTTAACGTGCTGGAAGTACCGCCAAAAGCAGACGCCAACAAAGAAGAAAACAAAAGTTTGCTGCAGTTAGCTTTCCGCACTCGTATCAAACTGTTTTACCGCCCTGCCGGTTTACAGGGTTCGCCTGCAGAAGCCACCAAACAGTTGAAGTGGCAGATGGGGAATGAACAAGGTCATACGACGCTAAAGGTTAATAACCCAACACCTTACTACGTTTCATTTAATGATGCTGTCGTTACGGTTGGCGGGAAGCGCTATACCGTTGATGCCACCATGGTTGCGCCTTTGAGCAATGCCTCTTTTAACGTCAAAGGTCTACAAAATACCGTATCAGGCAAACTGGACTACCACGCCATTAACGATTATGGCGGCATGATCGAAGGCTCTGTTTCACTGTAATCGATTAATCAAAACGCAGGATGCAAAAGACGGTGCAAAACTTTCCTTATACCGAATCGATGCCGAAAAAAACGCTACTGGCGATGTGCTGTGCACTGCTTTACAGCCAGCCCGGTTTTGCCGCAGAAAGCGTCGAGTACGACAGCTCATTTTTAATGGGAAGTAGCGCGGCTAGTATCGATATCAGTAAATATTCCGACGGCAACCCTACGCCAGCGGGAACCTACAGTGTGAAAGTTTTCGTCAACGAGAAATCAGTAGCAAGCCTGACCCTTCCCTTTGTTGATGTTGGTAAAAATAGCGCGCAAGCCTGCCTGACGTCGAAGAATCTGGCACAGCTGCACATTAAGCAGCCTGAGATCGGCAACGAACACGCTATTCTGAAAAAAGGTGATGAAGATGGGGATGACTGCTTAAACCTACCTGCACTTATCGAGCAGTCAAACGTAAGCTTTGATATGGGTGAGCAGCGCCTGGATATCTCCGTTCCTCAGGCGTGGCTCATTAAAGGTTATTCTGGCTATGTCGAGCCCTCCTTGTGGGAAAGCGGCATCCCGGCAGCCCTGTTTTCCTATACCCTTAACGGCTACCACAGCACCAACCACGATACTGACAGCGATAGCTTGTATGCTGCATTTAATACGGGCATCAATCTCGGTGCATGGCGTCTTCGTGCCAGTGGTAACTACAACTGGGCGAAGGACGGCGGCAGCAATTTCGAATACCAGAACCGTTATCTGCAGCGCGACCTCCCGGCACTACGCTCACAGCTGATTGTCGGCGAAGCCTATACCACTGGCGAAACCTTTGACTCGGTGAACATCCGCGGGGCACGTCTGTATAGCGACACGCGTATGCTGCCTTCACAGTTGGCTAACTATGCGCCTATTATCCGCGGCGTCGCCAACACTAACGCCAAAGTGACCGTGACTCAGGGCAGTTATAAGATTTATGAAGCGACCGTTCCGCCGGGACCTTTCGAGATCAACGATATCAGCCCTTCCGGCTACGGTAGCGACCTGATCGTCACCATCGAAGAAGCTGATGGCAGTAAACGTACTTTCTCCCAGCCGTTTTCTTCGGTCATGCAGATGCAGCGCCCGGGCGTCGGACGCTGGGACGTGAGCGTCGGGGAAGTCAATAACGACGAACTTCATGACAAACCAAACCTGGCGCAGGGCTCATACTACTACGGTCTGAACAACTTTCTGACGGCCTACACCGGTATTCAGGCAACGGACAACGACTATTTCGCTGGACTCCTCGGTCTGGGTCTGAATACACCCTTTGGCGCACTGGCGGTTGACGTTACCCATTCACGCGCAGATATCCCTGACGACGATACCTATCAAGGCCAAAGCTATCGCTTGACCTGGAACAAACTGATTGAAGCGACCGATACGTCGTTCAACGTCGCGGCCTATCGCTACTCGACGCGAGACTACCTGGGCCTGAATGACGCGCTAGAGCTAATCGACGATGCCAAATTCAAAGGTACTGACGCTGAACGCAATACCATGAATAACTTCTCGCGTATGAAGAATCAGGTCACCGTCAGCATGAACCAACCTTTGCAGTCCGCTGAGGTTGATTACGGTTCATTTTATCTGTCAGCCACCTGGACCGACTACTGGGCAAGCAACGAGAGCCGCAGCGATTACAGCCTGGGTTATGGCAAAGGATTTTCCTGGGGCAGCATGAGTATCAACCTGCAGCGCACCTGGGATGAAGAAGGCGAAAAGGATGATTCGCTTTATATCAACTTCAATATTCCGCTGGAGAACCTGCTGGGTGGTGAACGTCGCCGCTCAGGGTTCAGCAACTTGAGCACCCAGATGCGTACCGATTTTAACGGTGGGCACCAGATCAGCATGAACAGTAGCGGCAGCAGCGAAGACAATAAGCTGAACTACAGCGTGAATACAGGCTACACCATGCAAAAAGAGGGGAAAAACATCTCCGATATTGGTGGATATACCAGCTATCAGTCCCCATGGGGAGATCTTTCAGCATCCGCCTCGGCGAATAACGACAGTAACCGTCAGTATTCGCTCTCCACTGACGGCGGTTTTGTGTTGCACAGCGGTGGCTTAACGTTTACCAACGACAACTTTGGCAACAGCGATGCCATTGTGCTGGTGAAAGCGCCTGGCGCTAAAGGCGCTCGGATTAACGGTGGAAGCAGCACAATTGATCGCTGGGGTTATGGCGCAACGAACTCACTGACGGCCTACCGGGAAAACCAGGTCAATCTCGACATCGATACGATGGATAACGACGTCGAGCTGAAGAGCACCAGCACCACACTGGTACCACGCGATGGTGCGGTCGTTTTCGCCAGTTTCGAAACCGATGAAGGACGTTCAGCCATTCTCAACATGACGCGCAGCGATCACCAGACGATCCCATTCGGCGCCGAAGTTTATGAGAACAATGTACAGATCGGCAATATGGGCCAGGGCGGCCAGGCTTTTGTCCGCGGTATTAGCGATAACGGCGAACTTACGGTGCGCTGGTTTGAAAATAACCAACCCGCAACCTGTACGGCAACCTTCCTGTTGCCAGCAACGCAACAAACGGTCGGCACCAGCCAGACCCTACTGTTAGACAACATTACGTGTCGTGTCATTAACCACAATACAAATGGAATCCCCAATGAAAAGGAATAAGCGCTTTTTAGCTGCCTCCGTACTTGCGATGATATTTCCGCTAGCCAGTCACGCAGAATCTATCAACGTCGACTTTACTGCTACGGTAATAGCATCAACCTGTAACATTAAATTAACAGCACTCAATGGTTCGAGTGTTACAGACAATGGTGGGGATAAATACACTTTAACAATCCCTAATGTCGGCCTGGATAAAATTGAAAATGCAACGACTGCTGCGCAAGCCGATTTTAAATTAGTCGCGACGGAATGCAGTGCTGGCCTTAATAGTATTGTGACCAAAATAACGGGGACGACTATTTCCGGTAAGTTAATTAAAAACACGCTCACCGATACGACCGCTGCAGAAAATCTTGGCATGGGATTTAAACTTGTTAATACAGAGGATTCAGAGTTTATTACTCCAGATGGTTCAAGTAGTGTGACATGGGACGCCAATAATATTGCAAATGGCTTAGACATGACCGTTGCATTACGTGAAATCACGCAAGGACAAGGGACTCCTGGTGACTTTGAATCCTCAGCAACTTTTAGCTTTACCTATAATTAACAAGGACGAATAGCATGAGCCTAAAACTAACTAACACACTCTTGTTTAGCACACTATTAACAATAGGTACAGTGCATGCTGCTGAAACCAGCAGCCTTGAGCTAAAAGTAAAAACGACCGTCACATTGGGAACATGTTCTGCTCAGGTTATGGATGGTGATATTGCTACCAACACCATCGCTCTGGGAGATGTAACTTCATCGCAAGTTATAGCAAAAACATATACCAAACCGTTTAAAATTCGATTCAGTAATTGTGCTGGTTTGCCAGAGAGTAAAGCAACTATCAAATTTGACCGCAAGTCTGGAACCTCCTGCGCAGGTAGTAACGGGCCAGGGTTTCGAAATATTGGAGGAACATCATCCAGTATAGGACTTGAGCTATGGACAACAGAACAACCATCTGGTGCAGATAGCGTGCAATTGCTTTGTAACACACCCAACGCACAGGTAGTTGATGTATCTACAGCGAAAGGAAATACGAACTTCGACTATAAACTAAGCGCTCGATTGTTTGATGTTAGTGGTTCGGGTAAAATAGGTGCTGGTACATTCACATCGCCAACGACTTTGACAATTACATACCAATAATAGTTGATATAAATAGAACAACTATTTACTAAAAAATATATTGGGGTAAATATGTCATTGCATAGAAATTTCTATTTATCTTTATACTTAGGGCTGACAGCAGCCCTTTTTTCGCTATCCTGTCACCCCAGTATAGAGTTAGATCTTACAGCTAACATTATTAACAATACGTGTAATATTGAGGTTAGTGACGGCGGTACTGTTACTTTTCGTACAGTAGGGCTCGGTTATTTTGTACCTGGCATAACCTCTGAATCTGATTACGAAGGTGGTGAAATATTTTCCATCAAACTGTTGAGCTGTCCTGTCAGTGATAACGAAATAACCAAGGTGACGTTTGAGTTCACGCCGCAAAGCGGGCAGTTTGCCATCGGCAATCAACAGGTGTTTGCCAACGAGCTCACCAAGAGCGCAGGTGGGGCAGAAAACGTCGGCGTAGTGATATTTACCACGGACGTCCCGCGTAAGAATGTGTTGAATACTGATGGTACATCGCGAGCAACCTTTAGTGCAACGTCCTACAGCGATACCAGCTGGACCTTTTATTCCAGAATGCAAAAAATCCTTGATAGCGGCACGGTGACGCCAGGTCAATTAAGTAGCCATGTACTTGTCAATGTCACCTACCAATAAAATTCGGAACGACCATTAATAGGGAAATTAGCCATGAAGAAAAACATAGTCCTTTTAATATCATCTCTATTTTTATGGTTAGGAGCCAGCAACGCTTATGCCTGGTCTGTCTATATTGGGCAAGCGACCTCGTATCAAGGAGGTGCAGAATATGCAGATGTACAAGACTACTCAGTTCCATTCTCATGGAACCTGCTCCCTTCAGTTGCCGCCCATACAGAATCAGGATTACGCGAACTTGCTGTTTCTAATGCGACAGAATTTGATCCCAAGCATGGACTTAATTGTAACTATAACCACGATGTTCATAGTGTAAATCTTTATCATGGTTTTCAGAGTGCGGGTATTAAAAATAATAGCGGCAATCCATTATGGAAAACAAATACTACGGGTTTGTATCTTGGTATGGAAATTACCAAAATTAACTTTGGCACCGCCTATTATCCAGGGAGTTCATTTTGGGTTGACTGGAACGGCGGTGGTACGGATTATAAGTCCTTTGATCTGAATTTCATTAGTACCTCTTATGCAGATTTCTCCACTTTCTGTGATTCAATCGCATGGAAGAAAGGTTATTTTGAAATGGGGGGAATTGTTCTGTGGATTAAATTCCATCTTTATGCTGATGATACATTTAAGCCAACCACATCAGCAGTTAACGTTACCTTTCCAACAAGTACCGGATACAACTTCCGATTTAAGCTTTCAGACACCAGTATCGGTGGTGGCAACCACTACCTTGATTACGTCATCAGTCCAGGTTCAATAACGATTCACTACCCAACATGTACCGCCACTGCCGTTACAGGTGAAGGTGTTTCAGGATCTACCGTGCCTTTTGGCAGTCGCAACGCAGAAGAACTGAAAGGCGACGGTGTGACAAAAGACTTTTCAATAAAATTAAGTAACTGTACCTACATTAAGAATGTCGAAGTGAAGTTAGGATCAACAATAACAGGCAGCAGTGACAACGCATTATTGGGTAATACTTTAACATCTGGTGCCGCCAGCGGTATTGGCGTGACGGTTGCCGGCGAGAAGAATCCAGCAAGCATCAGCGACTGGATGACGATCATGCCAAACAACTCCAGCTCCGTTTATAAGTTTACGAATATGGAAGACTATACCTATAGCAATATCGGTAACCCCGATCAGATTCTGAATTTCAGAGCAACGCTGAAACAAGACGGTAGCAACACCATCAAACCCGGCGAGTTCAAAGCGACAGGCAGCTTCACTATCGACTACCCCTAAGCGCGTTAATCCGGCGGCTCTCGCTGCTGGGAATACACACAAAGGGCTAACGCTTTTCTGCTTCATTCCCCTACAATGCGGCCATTATATTCATCAATATTATGGCCGGAGAGGTTATGAGCAAACCCACCACTATCGCTGTGTTGCAGAAATGCAAACAAGAGAAAAAGCGCTTCGCGACTATCACCGCCTATGACTACAGCTTCGCTAAGCTGTTTGCCGATGAAGGCATCAACGTGATGCTGGTCGGTGATTCACTGGGCATGACGGTACAGGGGCACGACTCCACCCTGCCCGTCACCGTTGAAGACATTGCTTACCACACCCGAGCCGTGCGTCGCGGCGCACCGAATTGTCTGCTGCTCTCCGACCTACCGTTTATGGCTTATGCCACTCCGAAGCAGGCGTTTGAAAACGCTGCGGTGGTCATGCGCGCGGGCGCTAATATGGTCAAAATCGAAGGCGGCGCCTGGCTGGTAGATACGGTGAAAATGCTCACCGAACGCGCGGTGCCGGTTTGCGGCCATCTGGGATTAACGCCCCAGTCGGTGAATATCTTCGGCGGCTATAAAATTCAGGGCCGCGGCGACGCCGGGCAGGTACTGCTGGATGATGCGCTGGCCTTAGAAGCCGCTGGCGCTCAGTTGCTGGTGCTGGAGTGCGTGCCGGTTGAGCTGGCGAAGCGCGTCACTGAAGCGCTGTCGATCCCGGTGATTGGTATCGGCGCCGGTAACGTCACCGACGGACAAATCCTCGTCATGCATGATGCCTTTGGCATTACCGGTGGCCATATCCCGAAATTTGCGAAGAATTTCCTCAATGAAGCAGGCGACATGCGCGCCGCAGTGCGGCAGTATATGGCTGAAGTGGAGTCCGGCGTTTATCCGGGCGAAGAGCACAGCTTCCACTAATTTTCTGACCGTGCCGGATGACGACGCTACGCGTCTTATCCGGCCTACGGTACCTCAGGCAACTCAAGGAGTCTTGTCGTGTTAATCATTGAAACCTTGCCGCTGCTACGCCAGCATATTCGTCGTCTGCGTCAGGAAGGCAAACGCGTCGCACTGGTTCCCACCATGGGCAACCTGCACGACGGCCATATGAAACTGGTCGATGAAGCAAAAGCGCGGGCTGATGTGGTGTTCGTCAGCATTTTCGTTAACCCGATGCAGTTTGACCGACCAGACGATCTGGTGCGCTATCCGCGTACCCTGCAGGAAGATTGCGAAAAGCTGAACAAGCGTAAAGTCGATTATGTCTTTGCTCCGGCCGTTGAAGAGATCTACCCGCAGGGTCTGGAAGGCCAGACTTTCGTTGATGTTCCCGGCCTCTCTACCATGCTGGAAGGCGCCAGCCGTCCAGGCCACTTCCGTGGTGTTTCCACTATCGTCAGCAAGTTGTTTAACCTGATCCAACCCGATATCGCCTGCTTTGGTGAAAAAGATTTCCAACAGCTGGCGCTGATCCGCAAAATGGTAGCGGACATGGGTTATGACATTGAGATCGTTGGCGTACCGATTATTCGCGCCAAAGACGGTCTGGCCCTCAGCTCACGTAACGGTTATCTAACAGCAGAACAGCGTAAAATTGCGCCAGGCCTGCACAACGTGATGAACGGTATCGCTGAAAAGCTGATTGCGGGTAATCGTGAGCTGCAAGAAATTATTACCATTGCCGAACAAGAACTGAATGAAAAAGGTTTCCGCGCCGACGATATTCAGATTCGTGATGCCGACACGCTGCTGGAGTTGACTGAAACCAGTAAACGCGCGGTGATTCTGGCCGCAGCATGGCTGGGTCAGGCTCGTCTGATCGATAATCAAAGCGTTACATTAGCCCAGTAGACAGGGGTTAAAAATCGGGCAATACTGCCTGAAGATTTCTCAAAGCAGGCCAGTCGCGCCTGCTTAGCCAAGGTAAACGACAGGGTATAGAAGTTATGATTCGCACCATGCTGCAAGGCAAGCTCCACCGCGTAAAAGTCACGCAGGCGGACCTGCATTACGAAGGCTCCTGCGCCATCGACCAGGATTTCCTTGATGCCTCAGGTATTCTGGAAAATGAAGCTATTGATATCTGGAACGTGACCAATGGTAAACGTTTCTCAACCTATGCCATTGCGGCTGAACGCGGCTCCAGAATCATCTCGGTGAACGGTGCAGCGGCGCACTGTGCTGAAGTTGGCGACATTGTGATTATCGCCAGCTTCGTCACCATGTCTGACGAAGAAGCCCGTACATGGCGTCCGAAAGTGGCCTATTTCGAAGGCGACAACGAAATGAAACGTACTGCAAAAGCCATTCCGGTACAGGTCGCCTGACAGCCCTTACCCCTGCGGCTGATTGACTATCAGCCGCGACATTGTTTCCAGCGAATCCGTCCGCAGAATATACAGCCGCTTTAGCAACATCGGGTTATCGCCAGGCTTCACCTTCCCTTTCACCGTCGTCACCGCCAAATGAAAACCAGCGTCATGCGCCGCTTTCACCGCCGTCGCGTTATAGCCGCCAAACGGGTAGGAAAGATAGAGCACATGCGGATTAAACTGCCCGAGCGCCCGACGGGAGTGTTCAAAATCAAACAGAATATTGTGATAGTTACGGCTGAGTAAAATTGGTCGTCGCTGGCCATCCACCCGATGCAAGAAATGGGTGTGCGACTGGAAGTCGAACACGTCTTTGATCCCTTCCAGCTCGGAAATACTCATAAACTGCAGCGATTTTGGATCCCACTTCTGTGGGTGGCGCTTGATACGTGAGCTAATGATAAACGCCGTCGCCTTAAAGCCATACTGCTTGAGGACTGGATGCGCATAGCGGCTAACGGACTTCAGGCCATCATCAAACGTAATAACGACCGAACGCGCCGGAAGGTTTGCGCGATTATTGAGGTAGTCTTCTAACTGATACATCGTCAGCGTGGTATAGCCCATATCTCGCAGCCAGGTCATCTGGTTACTGAACGCGCGCACTGATGTGGTGGTGGAGGTATGACGAAAACGCGTGTTCTCTTCATCGCGCAGAATATGATGGTAAGTCAGAATCGGGATACCGTTATCCTGCTGGGCATCCAGCGCGCTGATATAGGCCAGCCGCTCGCCGATGCGAATCTGATACCAGGTCTGATTCAGTCTGTCTTTCAGCCGACTGAGCACCGGGTAACGTAGATTCTCAGCCAGCGTACCAAACGGCGCACTGCCTACGTCCGGCGCGTTATAGACCGGGGTATCTTTCCAGGTAATCAGGTTCTGGTTACTCAACGGTTTATTTAAGTCACCCAGGCCGTCTTCCACACGCTGATGCCCCTGCACAGGTTCCAGGTGCCCTTTGTCGATGTAGCCTTTGCCAAAACCGAAGTTGAAGGTGTAGTAATCCTTTGCATCCGGTTCAACGGCAATAATCTGTCCGGCGCGTAAATTACCGACAGTCTCCGTCTTATTGCCAATATGCGCCCAGATCACCGCATCCTCCGTGGTTTGCATATAGCGAGCGGGCAAGGCCGCACCTACGCCACCAGAAAACAGGAGCAACAGAACAAACAGAACGCGCATAACCATATGATTTAACCGAGGCGAGAAACCTCGGTTATTGTATCAAAAGCATCATCAATACCAATGATTAATACTCATACAAATCATGCTTCAACACGAAGGGGGGATTTTTTTGTTGTTGATGCCAGAGGCTGGAGACTTCGGGGCCGCCAAGCGCGACGATGCAATCGCGAAACGCAGAACTGCTCAGCGATTCCCGTGACGAAATCATTCGCTCAAGCAATGGATAGCTGATACCTGAAATCACTTCGCACTGGGGATGTTTATGACTCATTAACGAAGCCACACGGTAAGGCGCAGCCCCGGCCATATCCGTCAGGAATACTACCCCTTCACCAGAGTCTGTGGCATGCAGGGCATGGCACATCATGCGGCTTAACATATTCGAGCTGAGCCCACGCCAGAAACTTACCACCTGACATTGCTCCAACGGGCCGTACTTTTTCTCCAGACGATGCAGCATATCCTGTGCCTTATCGTCATGACAGGTAATTACCCAACCTAACATTGCCTACCTCCTTAGCAGGCAAGTAGTTTATCAGGGTGATAAATCGGTAATGGTGATAAGCATCAAAAGTCTTCCTCTCCCGAGTCAGGAGAGGAAGAAAGAATTAGCTACGCAGGCCGCGTCCGCGCTGAATCAGGTACCAGCACAGCAAGTAAAACGCCGCAATGAACACCACCAGCACGCCAAACGTGGTGACCAGCGGAACATCATGAATACCCAGGAAGCCGTAGCGGAAGCCGCTAATCATGTAGACAATTGGGTTCAGATGCGACAGTCCCTGCCAGAACGGCGGCAGCAGCGTTAACGAATAGAACACGCCACCCAGATAGGTCAGCGGCGTCAGCACGAAGGTGGGGATCAGGCTGATATCGTCAAAGGTTTTAGCAAAGACTGCGTTCAGCAAACCGGCCAGCGAGAACAGTACCGCCGTTAACACCAGCGTGAGCGCCACAAAGACCCAGGAATGCACCTGGAACGGTACGAAGAACAGTGAAATAGCCGTGACCAGAATGCCTACGCACAGGCCACGCGCCACGCCGCCGCCGACGAAACCGGCGATAATCACGTGCGTCGGCACCGGGGCGACCAGCAGCTCTTCGATATTGCGCTGAAACTTGGCGCTAAAGAATGACGATGCCACGTTCGCGTACGAGTTGGTGATCACTGCCATCATAATCAGCCCCGGCACAATAAACTGCATGTAGCTAAAACCATGCATTTCGCCGATACGCGAGCCGATCAGGTTACCAAAGATAATAAAATAGAGCGTCATGGTGATGACGGGAGGCACCAAAGTCTGGATCCAGATACGCATAAAGCGGTGGATCTCTTTCGCCCAGATGCTTTTCAGCGCAACCCAGTAAAGCTGCATCATGCGCGATCTCCTTGTTTTTCATGCACCAGAGAAACAAACAGTTCTTCCAGTCGGTTCGCTTTGTTACGCATACTCAATACCTGAATGCCCTGTGCGCTCAGCTGAGAGAAGACGCTGTTGACCCCTTGTTCACGCAGAACCTCCACTTCCAGCGTGGAAGTGTCGACCAGTCGGTACTGATAACCTTCCAGTTTCGGCAGCGGACTTTTTGGTGCCAGATCGAGGATAAAGGTCTCGGATTTCAGCTTGGAGAGCAGACTCTTCATCGAGGTGTTTTCCACCAGCTCGCCGTGCTGAATAATGCCGATATTACGACACAGCATTTCCGCTTCTTCGAGATAGTGAGTGGTCAGAATAATGGTGGTGCCTTTGTCGTTTAAATCCTTTAAAAAGCCCCACATTGAACGACGCAGCTCAATGTCGACGCCCGCCGTTGGTTCATCCAGAATGAGTAATTTCGGCTCGTGCATCAGCGCACGGGCAATCATCAGACGACGTTTCATCCCACCAGACAGCATGCGCGCGCGCTCGTTACGTTTTTCCCATAAATCGAGCTGCTTTAAATATAGTTCGCTGCGTTTGACCGCTTCTTTATGCTCAACACCGTAGTAACCCGCCTGGTTGACCACGATCTGCTGCACGGTTTCAAACGGGTTAAAGTTAAACTCCTGTGGTACCAGGCCAAGCTGGCGTTTAGCATTAACCGTATCTTTTTCAAGATCGTATCCGAAGACACTCACCCGCCCGGAGGTTTTATTCACCAGCGAGCTGATTATTCCAATGGTGGTGGATTTTCCTGCGCCATTCGGTCCCAAAAGCGCATAAAAATCACCCGCTTCGACTTGCAAATCTATCCCGCGTAACGCCTGAACGCCACCGGGGTAAGTTTTTTTAAGTTGTTGAAGTTCCAGAGCAATGGTCATGTTTTTATACTTACCTTACGTTCTGACATTTTATATATAGTTTAAATAATGATGGAGTTACCCTATATTAGCCCATCGAATTTATCTGGCTTCGGGTCGTGCTACTCCATGAAAGACATAGATACACTCATCAGCAACAATGCACTATGGTCAAAGATGCTGATAGAAGAAGATCCCGGATTTTTTGAAACGCTGACACATGCCCAGAATCCGCGTTTTCTATGGATTGGATGTTCCGATAGCCGCGTTCCCGCTGAACGATTAACCGGTCTTGAACCGGGCGAATTATTTGTTCACCGCAATGTTGCCAATCTGGTTATTCACACCGACCTGAACTGTCTCTCAGTGGTTCAGTATGCGGTGGATGTGCTGGAAGTGGAACATATTATTATATGCGGCCACTATGGATGCGGCGGCGTCCAGGCGGCGATTGAAAATAAAGAACAGGGGCTGATTGATAACTGGTTACTGCACATCCGCGATATCTGGTTCAAACACAGCTCACTGCTGGGCGAAATGCCGCAGGAACGTCGTATGGACACCCTGTGCGAACTGAATGTCATGGAACAGGTCTATAACCTGGGCCACTCAACCATTATGCGTTCAGCCTGGAAGCGCGGTCAGAAAGTGACCATTCACGGCTGGGCTTACGGTATTCATGATGGCCTGCTGCGCGATCTCGACGTCACCGCCACCAGCCGCGAAACGCTGGAACAGCGCTATCGCCAGGGGTTGTCTAACCTGAGTCAGAAACACAGTAACCATAAATAATGTGACATTGCCGGGAGGCGGCGACGCCTTACCCGGCCTACAAACCTGCGCCATCAGGCGCTCTAGCCAGTTACTCGTCCAGCAGCACCACTTTGCCAACGTACGGCAGATGGCGATAACGCTGGGCATAGTCAATGCCGTAACCGACCACAAACTCATCAGGAATTGAGAAGCCGATAAACTCGACCGGAACATTCACTTCACGACGAGAAGGTTTGTCCAGCAGCGTACAAATAGCCAGGGATTTCGGCTCGCGCAGGCTCAGAATTTCACGCACTTTGGACAGCGTATTGCCGGAGTCGATGATGTCTTCGACAATCAGCACGTCCTTGCCACGAATGTCTTCATCCAGGTCTTTCAGAATTTTAACATCACGCGTGGTAGACATTCCGCTGCCATAGCTGGATGCCGTCATGAAATCGACTTCGTGAGAGACATGCACTTCACGGCACAGATCCGCCATAAACATAAATGAGCCACGTAACAGACCAACCAGCACCATATCGCTGCCGCTGTCCTTGTAACGTTCGTTAATCTGACGCCCCAGTTCAGCAATACGCGCTTTGATCTCCGCTTCCGGGATCATGACTTCAACAGTATGTTTCATATATCTAACCATATGATTTAAAAACAAATCACTTAATGCTTACTTTAAATAAGCCAGCATCTAAGCGCAAGGCACGCAGTATACCAGCAAAAGCATTCATACGCGGCATCTGTTGATAAAGTTCATAATGTGACAATGGTCACGCGTTTTAGCTCCTATAATTAACTGCTATTAAAGAAATAACACATGTGATGGTATTTTTTATGGCAAATAACAACGTACGTTCTCAACGGCTTATCGTGACCCTGAGCGCCGTATTCGCGGCACTTTGTGGACTGTATCTCCTGATTGGCGGAGGTTGGCTCGTCGCCATTGGCGGCTCTTGGTATTACCCGATCGCGGGCCTCGCCATGCTCGGTGTGGCGCTTCTTTTATGGCGCAGTAAACGCTCTGCCCTTTGGCTGTATGCCGCCCTGCTTCTCGCCACCATGCTTTGGGGCGTATGGGAGGTCGGATTTGATTTCTGGGCGCTGACGCCGCGTAGCGACATCCTGGTTTTCTTTGGTATCTGGCTTATCCTGCCTTTCGTCTGGCGTCGCCTTATTATCCCTTCCAGTGGCGCAGTAGCGGGGCTGGTGGTGGCCCTGCTGATTAGCGGCGGTATCCTGACCTGGGCTGGCTTCAACGACCCACAAGAGGTTCACGGAATGTTGAGTGCTGATGCCACCGTGGCCGAGGCTATCTCTCCGGTTGCCGATGAAGACTGGCCTGCTTACGGCCGCAATCAGGAAGGTCAACGCTACTCTCCGTTGAAACAAATCAACGCAGACAACGTTCATCAGTTGAAAGAAGCCTGGGTATTTCGTACCGGGGATTTAAAACAACCCAACGATCCCGGTGAAATCACCAATGAAGTCACGCCCATAAAAGTAGGCGATACCCTTTATCTGTGTACCGCCCACCAGCGACTTTTTGCCCTGGACGCAGCCAGCGGTAAAGAGAAGTGGCATTTCGATCCTCAACTTAATACCAATACCAGCTTCCAGCACGTAACTTGTCGCGGCGTTTCCTATCATGAAGCCAGACCGGATACGGCTTCAGCAGAGGTGATGGCCGACTGTCCGCGCCGTATCCTTTTGCCGGTCAATGATGGACGACTGTTTGCATTGAATGCCGAGACCGGCAAGCCATGTGAAACCTTCGCCAATAAAGGCATTTTGAATCTGCAGACCAATATGCCGGATACCACGCCGGGTCTGTATGAGCCGACATCACCGCCCATCATCACTGATAAAACCATTGTGATTGCCGGATCGGTGACTGATAACTTCTCCACCCGCGAAACCTCCGGCGTTATCCGTGGCTTCGATGTGAATACCGGTAAGCTGCTGTGGGCGTTCGACCCAGGCGCCAAAGATCCTAATTTCATTCCTTCAGATGAACATACCTTCACCTTTAACTCGCCGAACTCCTGGGCGCCTGCGGCCTACGACGCGAAGCTGGATCTGGTATATCTGCCCATGGGTGTCACCACGCCGGATATTTGGGGCGGTAACCGCACACCGGAGCAGGAACGTTATGCCAGCTCCATCCTGGCGTTAAATGCCACTACCGGGAAATTGGCCTGGAGCTATCAGACCGTTCACCACGATCTGTGGGATATGGACTTACCGGCGCAGCCAACTCTGGCGGATATCAACGTCAACGGAGAGAAAGTTCCGGTCATTTACGCCCCGGCAAAAACCGGTAATATCTTTGTGCTCGACCGCCGTAATGGTGAACTGGTGGTGCCAGCCCCGGAAAAACCGGTGCCGCAAGGTGCAGCCAAAGGTGATTATGTCAGCAAAACCCAGCCGTTCTCCGACCTCAGCTTCCGTCCGCATAAAGATCTCAGTGGCGCGGATATGTGGGGCGCAACCATGTTTGACCAGTTGGTGTGCCGCGTAATGTTTCATCAGTTGCGCTATGAGGGCATTTTTACCCCACCTTCAGAGCAGGGCACACTGGTGTTCCCGGGTAATCTCGGCATGTTCGAATGGGGCGGCATCTCTGTTGATCCTAACCGTCAGGTCGCCATTGCCAACCCAATGGCGCTGCCGTTTGTTTCGAAGCTGATCCCACGCGGTCCCGGCAACCCAATGGAACCGCCAAAAGACGCCAAAGGTACAGGCACGGAGTCCGGTATTCAGCCGCAATACGGCGTACCGTTCGGCGTAACGCTTAATCCGTTCCTTTCACCATTTGGCCTACCGTGTAAGCAGCCAGCATGGGGTTATATCTCCGCGGTGGACCTGAAAACCAATCACGTGGTGTGGAAAAAACGTATAGGTACACCGCAGGACAGCATGCCGTTCCCAATGCCGGTTCCGGTGCCGTTCAATATGGGGATGCCGATGCTGGGCGGACCTATCTCAACCGCGGGGAACGTGCTGTTTATCGCCGCGACTGCAGATAACTATCTGCGTGCGTACAACATGAGTAACGGTGAAAAACTGTGGCAGGGCCGTCTGCCGGCCGGTGGTCAGGCAACGCCGATGACCTATGAAGTGAACGGTAAGCAGTATGTGGTGATTTCCGCTGGGGGCCACGGCTCATTTGGTACGAAGATGGGCGATTATATCGTGGCATACGCGTTGCCGGACGACGCGAAGTAAAATGGTTAACGCCCGCGATTCAGCGGGCGTTTTTTTATTCAAACTTCAGTGACAGTAGCGACGCTTTTGCGGCTTCCTGATACTGAGCCACCAGATCTTTGGTCATATTGAAGGAGACCTGCACCGCTTTCTCATTTTGCGAGGTAATCAGCAGCATATTGAGAATTTCAGTATCCGGCGCTTGAGAACGGAAGGTAATCAGCCACGCTTTATGCCCATCAACCGTGACAGGTTCGGCCTGCGGATTGAAGTTGGTCAGCATCTTCAGCGTCGCATCCTTTGCCATATCCAACTGAGCGGCAGGCAATGCGTTGCGCCCGGCGGTAATACCTAAAGACGCTTTACCGCGTTCGTCACCGTAAATCACCTGTGGACGGTTTTCAGAAGGGTATTTGATTTTTGCCATTTCGTCCGGCATCGGCGTGAGCGTCTGAGGAATTTCAAGGCTTAAATTCAGTTTTGAAATCTGTTGGCGTTCCATCTTCATCGCAGCTTGTGCCGAAACCGCCAGAAGCATAATAAAAGATGCCGTCAGTACTTTACGCAAAAGGGTCATGCATACCTCGTGATAAGTGATTAACCTCATCAGTATATGCATGCTTCTACTGGACGATAGGGTAATAATCCGTTTTTGGAATAAACATTTAGCGGATAGCGCCACCGCTATCCGCCGCTGTTTATACGGTGAAGCCGAGCATCATCCCGGTATCTTCATGCTCTAACAGATGGCAATGCGCCATATAGGCATGCTCTTTTGGCGCGTCGTGGTCAAACTTCACTAACACCTCGCTCACGCCGCCTTCTACCCGCACAGTGTCCTTCCATCCCGCGCGGTGTGCGGCAGGTGCTTTGCCATTCTCAGACAGAATACGGAACTGCGTGCCGTGAATGTGGAACGGATGCAGCATCATGTCGCCCTGGCCGGAAATCACCCAGCGTTCGTGCTGACCTTTCGCCGCGGCAAACATCGGTTTATTCATATCAAATGCCTGGCCATTAATCCGGTTGGCATTATGGAAGTCGAATGATCCATGCTTCATGTTGCCCATGTCGCCATGCTGCATATTCCCCATCTTACCGTGGTTCATATTGCCATGATTCATATTGCCGTGGCCCATATTGTCATTATTCATATGGCCCATCATCTTCCCATGATCCATACCCGCCATGGCCTGACCGCCGTATTTCTTCATCAGCATTTGCATGCCCATCATATCGAGCATCGGATCCATCGACAGCTGCAGCTTGCGCACCGTCAGCCCTTCCAGTGACGGCAGCGATGGCATGGATGTCAGCGAATCTGGCAGCGTGCCGGAAGCGGTAATCAGCAACGGTTGAACGCGCATGACTGGATGCGGCTTATCGAATGGCGCAATCGCCATCCCCATCTGGCTGACTGGCAGAGTGACCAGATCAAAAGCTTTGCCGTCGCTCACATCCACCAGCACTTCAAAGCGCTCGCCCATCAGCATAGGAAGCTCGGTCACTTTTACCGGTTCCGCCAACAGTCCGCCGTCGCTGGCAATGACGTACAAAGGACGATTGTCGCTGGCCGCAATGTTCAGTGAGCGTGCGTTACAACCATTCAACAGACGCAAGCGCAGCCAGCCGCGCGGTGCCGCATGCTGAGGATAAATCGCCCCGTTGGTCAGCAGCGTATCGCCAAACCAGCCGACGGCGGCGGTCATGATGTCCAGTTGATAATCAACCTGCCCATCAGCAGAGAACTGTTTGTCTTGAATGATCACCGGCACATCATCAATGCCCCACTGCTTAGGCAGCAGCAGCTTGCGAATCTCTTCATCTTCAATCAGCACCAGTCCGGCCAGTCCCATCGCTACCTGACGACCGGTCTTTCCATGCTGATGCGGGTGGAACCAGCAGGTTGCCGCCCTCTGATCCGGCGTGAAGGTCACCGAACGTTTCCCGCCCGCCGGGATAATGCCTTGCGGTCCACCGTCGACTTCACCGGGGATTTCCAGGCCGTGCCAGTGCAACGTCGTCTCTTCGGCAAGCTGGTTATGGATATCCACGGTCACCGACTGCCCTTTGTTCAGCTTGACCGCAGGTCCGAGTAAATTGCCGTTATATCCCCATGTGGTAGCAGTTTTACCTGCAAAGCTCGACTGCCCGGCTTGTGCAATCAACTGAATGCGATTAGAAGCATCGGCGGTTAACAGGTCTGGAATGGGTAATGCGGGACGGTCTGCGGCGAATACGCTACGGCTCCACAGAGGTAATGCTGACGCGACGCCCAGCGCCACGGAGTACTTTAAAAAGTCACGACGTTGCATAATCACTTCCTTATATTCAGCAGCTTAAGCAGGCTATCTTTTAAGCATAAGCCTTCCCCTTACGGGAAGGTCAAGTAAACGGCTAATAATAAAGGTCGTCGCTTCGCTCGCAGTGTGCTAACGTTTAAATTCCGTGATGCAGTGGTAGAAGCAATGAAGACGTTTTTCAGAACAGTTTTGTTCGGCACCCTGATGGCCGTATGCGCAAATAGCTACGCGCTCAGCGAGTCCGAAGCCGAAGATATGGCCGATTTAACGGCAGTTTTTGTTTTTCTGAAAAATGACTGTGGATACCAGAATTTGCCAAATGGGCAGATCCGTCGCGCACTGGTCTTTTTTGCCCAGCAAAACCAGTGGGACCTGAGCAATTACGACACCTTCAACATGAAGGCACTGGGTGAGGACAGCTATCGCGATCTCAGCGGTATCGGCATCCCAACAGCAAAGAAATGCAAAGCGCTGGCGCGTGACTCTCTGAGCCTGCTGGCCTACGTTAAATAATCTCCGGCGCAATCAGGGTTGAGATTGCCGTTACTCTGGCTGTACCAGCGTCAGGGCAACGGATTGCGCTTTTAATTCAGTCTGCGCGTTTGGCGGTAGATTCACATCGGTAACAACATCGGTAAAGCAACTAAGCGGCGCGACGTTAAATAACGAATGTGCGCCGTACTTACTGCTATCCGCCAGCAATACCTTCCGTTGGGCATTCGCAATAATTTCCTGCTTTAATCCCGCTTTGTCTTCCGTTGGCGTGGTTACACCCTTTTCCATACTCCAGGTGTTACAGCTCATAAAAGCAATATCAGGATAGACGCTGCGCAACATTTTCCGGCCAAACTCACCAATACAGGACTGGCTGCTGTCATCGATGCGTCCACCGACGATCGTCACCTCTATCTGACGGAATTCTGACAAAAACAGGGCAATATGCAGATCAACGGTAATCACTCGCAGCGGCAAATGAGTCAGACATTTTGCCAGCTCCAGCATTGTGGTACCGGCATCAAGCACCACGGCATCACCCGCACGCACCATTGAGGCAGCAAAACGCGCAATCGCCCGTTTCTCAGCAGGCGATCGCAGTTGCTTTTCGTTTGTGGTTGGCTGCGCAGCTTCAAAGCGTCGTAACGCAACACCGCCGTGGCTGCGGCTGATCACACCCTGTTCATCCAGCTTGATGAGATCGCGCCTGATCGTTGCTGGAGAGGCGTCAACCGCGTCAACCAACTGTTCCACGGTAACCAGCGTATGATTTTTCAAATACGCCACAATCTTATCCAGACGGTGTTGCCCTTTCATAACAGTAAATTACGCCAGTTGCATTGCCAGTTTAATCGATACGGCCATGCTCTCAGATTTTGCTTTTCCCGTCCAGGCGATATCAAATGCCGTACCGTGATCGGCAGAGGTACGAATAAACGGTAAACCTGCTGTGATATTTACACCATCATAGAAACCCAGCAATTTCAGCGGGATATGCCCCTGATCGTGGTACATCGCCACCACCATGTCATACTGACCTTCATAAGCCTGTAAAAACACGGTATCCGGCGGGCACGGACCGTAAACATCCATCCCCTTCGCTCTCATATTCTCAATCGCGGGTCCGACAATACGAATTTCCTCATCGCCAAACAGGCCATTCTCTCCGGCATGTGGATTCACCCCCGCAACGGCAATACGCGGGTGTGCAAAGCCTACGCGCTTCAGGAAGGTATCTGCGATACCAATCACCGTTTCGACACGTTGCCCATTGAGCGTATCAAGGAATTTGCGCAGTGCGATATGCGTCGAAACATGGATAACTTTCAGCTTATCGGTGTACAGCACCATCGCATAGTCGCGGCTTTCGGTTAGCGTTGCCAGCAGTTCGGTATGTCCAGGATAATTGTGTCCGCCGAGATGCAGCGCTTCTTTGTTCAACGGCGCGGTCGCGATGGCATGTACATCCCCCTTCATCGCCAGTTCAGTCGCCCGCTTCACACAGCGATAGGCCAGATCGCCCGCCTGCGCCTGCACTGTACCAGGGACCAGTTCGTCAGGTTTCGCCAGCGGTTCATCAATCACATGAATCGTATCTGGCGTGAATCTGGCATCGGCGACCTGTTCAATAGCGCGAAATGTTACTCCGTCAGCCAGCCCCTGAGCCTGTAACCGCTGCAGCGTTTTTAGGCACCCAACCACCACCAGCGGTGCACCATTAAGTTCATCTTCGCGTAGCGCTTTAACAATAATTTCCGGACCAATCCCCGCCGGATCTCCCATCGTAATCGCAATTGTTTTAGTTACCACGGTACATCTCCTCAATAAAATACAGCGCATCGCAAAGGGTCGTATCAGAACCGAATCCACCCGCTTTGGTAATAACCGGCAAGTCGTCAATCTCGCTATTCACAAACGTTCCGCACGGAATACAGGGGGCGACCTCACTGTGGATGCGATACCCTTCAGCACCCAACGCACTGGCGACCGCCGTGGCAATATCGCCTCCGGTCAGGAACAATCCGCCGATACGTGCTTGTTCAATAATGCGCAGCGTTATCTCCCCTAGACGCTGACTCAGCAGTTCTCCCAACTGCTGGCGACTCATCCCCACGTTGAAACACAGCGTGTCGATCATGTCCCGGTCTTCTGCACATCGACTGGTGCGTAAGATCGTGTGCTGCTGCTGGCTCAGTTGCGCGCAAGCCTGTTCAATAACAGAGTCCATTTCCGGTGCAAATGACGATGCAACCAACCGCGCGGCATCGATATCAACGACTTTTGCCCGACCTTGACACACTGCTTTTTCCACCTGACGTCGCGTTGCCTCACTCATTGAGCCAGCCACAACCAACACCGGTAATTCCTGCTTTTCTTGCATAAACGTTGCGGCCGGTAGCGCATTGGCCAGCCCTGCCGCCCCTACGAGCAGCGGCATCTGTTTTTGCTCACAAACCGCCTGTGCAATGAGCGCGAGATCTCGCTCTTCCATGGCATCCACCACCACCATACATTCGCCGGCTTTTGCAAAAGCGCTCAGCAGCGCACTCAAACTTCCCCGACGCACATCCACCAGCGACACCTCATGTACAGGGACATCGCTTTGCAGTGCGACCAGTTCAGCAATACGCGAAGAGTGAATGGGCGTTTTTGGATCGCTGGCGAATTCCGTTTCCAGCAGCGGCACACCATGGACCAGGCACAAGCCATCCTGCGTGGTGCGCCCGGCAGCAGGAATTGCCGCCGCAATCACGGCCAGCGTCCGACCGGCTGTACGCATGGCTGCAGTGACTTCAGCCCCCACATTGCCACGAAATGTCGAGTCTATTTTTTTGTATACCAGCGGTGTTGCTTCGCCCTCACACCATGGTGCTAACGCTTGTTGTACAGCCGCGGCGGCCTGCGTTGCCGGCATCGCCCGGCTTTCCGTATTGATGACCAGAACATCGGCGCGGCGCGACGGTTTCTGCGCTGGGGTCAGCATTACTTCGGTACGCGCCCCTTTTTTCGCCAACTGTACGCCGGTATCGTTAGAGCCCGTAAAGTCATCGGCGATAACGATCATTTTCATGCTTTCTTCTCCTGCACGGTCTGACGAGACTGCCTTTTCGCGACCCACGACGTAAGAATTGGCGTCAGAATAGCGGTTGTAATGACTGACGCAGCGATCAGCGGCGCTGCCGCAGCGGCAACCTCTGCCAGCGAGGGATCGGCCTGTGCTATGGCCAGTGGCGTCGCGACGGCGTTCCCCGCAGTACTGGATGCCGCAGCACCAGCAATACCACTCCCGCCTACCAGACGATCGGCACGAATGTTAAAGAAGCCGCCCACAAAGGTGGTCAGCACACCCAGCAGAATGCCCGCCAGACCACCTTGCAGCAGCATTTCCAGGTTAATACCGGCTCCAAGTGCAAACGCAAAGAAAGGAATGAGCAGTGGACCGCCTTTGGTCAGGAAGTCACGCATATTGGCGTCGAGGTTACCGAGGATCATGCCAACCACCAGCGGAACAAGAACCGCCACCAGCGCCATGATAGGAATATTTGCCATACCCGCCGCGCCCAGCGCGATCATGGTAAAGAAAGGCCCGTCATTCAGAGACAAAATGGAGATCGCACCGACATCACGTTCATTGCCAAACTCGCCAACCAGCGCCGCGTAAAGCCCGCCATTGGAGTTACTCATTGCCGCAATAATGGCAACACCGCTTAAGCCAAAGATGCCCTCCGCGCCAAACAGGTGTTCAACCCCGAGACCAATTGCAATCGCGACCAGTAACTTGGTCAGCGTAATCGTGCCGCCTTGTAGCAAAGCTTGCGGCGCCGCCTTTACGCTAATTCCCGCCCCCATACAGAGCAGGAACGCGCCAATCAAGGGAGCCGCGCCATTTTTAAATAAAGCCGTGGTGAATCCACCGATCTGCAACGCCTGCGGGGCAAAAGTGTTGATAATGGCACCGATAACCAACGGCACAACCATCATGCCGCCGGGTACGCGTTCTATTGCCTTCTTGATGTTCATGGTCTTCCCGCCTGTTGTTATGTTGTGATTAAATAAAATCACAACGATTATATTCAATCAAAATAAGATCACAAACGCGGCAGATCACAGTTTTTGAATGATTAATAAAAATCAAATAATCATTCGGATGAAAAAAAAGCCGGGTTTGTCTCACCCGGCTTCATTGATATCTGAAATATCTCAGGATTGATGCACAAATTCGCGGTATGCCGCCACAACCTGAAGAAAGTCCTCTACACCACAGAGCGAAAAACTTTCTTCGTCGTAGTAGCTCATCCCCTCTTCCATCTCATCGCCAGAGAACTCCAGCTGATTAGCGCGAACCATCACTTCTTCGCCATCCAGCCAGAGCGTGTATTCATGCCCTGCTCGCTGCCAGGAGCGCTCACTGCCCTTAACCGCACGCGCTGCCTGTTCCACTTCATCAAGTAAGGCCAGGTTTTCTTTCACTTCCTCATTAAACCAGTGCCCCACCACCTCGTGGCCCATGGACATACGCACTTTTACCACCCCGGTAATATCGCGCAGAAATTCGTAATCCATAATGTCTTCCTCTACTCCCGGCAATGCGCCAATACCGCATTGCGCCTTGCTGTAATTATCGCAGCAGCGCGGCAGAAAAAAAGCGTAGTGGGTATAAGGAATAGAAATAAAAATGCCCGGAGAAGCAGACTTCTCCGGGCATTGATGCGTTTTTACACAAAATGCTTTAGGGCATTACACCGCGGTCTGGAAAATCACACCATCGGCTTTCTCGGTGTACTGAGACAGCTGGTCGAAGTTCAGATAACGGTAAGTATCTACGGCCGTTTTATCTACCTGCGCCACATAGGTCTGGTACTCTTCCGCCGTCGGCAGTTTGCCGATCAGCGCCGCAACCGCCGCCAGCTCCGCAGAAGCCAGGTAGACGTTCGCTCCGGTACCTAAACGGTTCGGGAAGTTACGGGTAGAGGTCGACACCACCGTTGCGCCGTCGGCTACACGCGCCTGGTTACCCATGCACAGAGAGCAGCCTGGAATTTCGATACGCGCACCGCTCTTACCGAACACGCTGTAATAACCTTCTTCGGTCAGCTGTGCCGCATCCATACGGGTTGGTGGAGCCACCCACAGACGCGTTGGCAGTTGGCCTTTGTGCGCATCCAGAAGCTTACCAGCGGCACGGAAGTGGCCGATGTTAGTCATGCAGGAGCCGATGAACACTTCGTCGATCTTCTCGCCCTGTACGTCAGACAGCAGACGCGCATCGTCCGGATCGTTCGGTGCACACAGGATTGGCTCTTTGATATCCGCCAGATCGATGTCGATCACTGCCGCGTATTCTGCGTCAGCGTCGGCTTCCAGCAACTGCGGATCCGCCAGCCATTTTTCCATGCCCTGCACACGACGTTCCAGCGTACGGCGATCGCCGTAACCTTCTGCGATCATCCACTTCAGCAGAACGATGTTAGAGCTCAGATACTCAACGATCGGCTCTTTGTTCAGCTTGATGGTACAACCGGCAGCAGAACGTTCAGCGGAGGCGTCGGTCAATTCGAACGCCTGCTCTACTTTGAGATCCGGCAGACCTTCGATTTCAAGAATGCGGCCAGAGAAGATGTTCTTCTTACCTTTCTTCTCAACGGTCAGCAGACCCTGTTTGATCGCGTACAGCGGGATGGCGTGTACCAGATCGCGCAGGGTGATACCCGGTTGCATTTTGCCTTTGAAACGCACCAGAACGGATTCCGGCATATCCAGCGGCATCACGCCGGTCGCCGCAGCAAACGCCACCAGACCAGAACCTGCCGGGAAGGAAATACCAATCGGGAAACGGGTATGGGAGTCACCACCGGTACCTACGGTATCCGGCAGCAGCATGCGGTTCAGCCAGGAGTGAATAACGCCGTCGCCCGGACGCAGCGACACACCGCCGCGGTTCATGATGAAGTCTGGCAGCGTGTGATGCGTGTTCACGTCCACCGGCTTCGGATAGGCCGCGGTGTGGCAGAAGGACTGCATCACCAGATCAGCAGAGAAGCCCAGACACGCCAGGTCTTTCAGTTCGTCACGGGTCATAGGGCCAGTGGTATCCTGAGAACCGACGGAGGTCATCTTCGGTTCGCAGTACGCGCCCGGACGGATGCCTTTCACGCCGCAAGCGCGGCCAACCATTTTCTGTGCCAGGGAGAAGCCACGGCTGCTTTCCGCCACGTCTTTCGCCTGACGGAATACGTCGCTGTGCGGCAGGCCCAGCGCTTCGCGCGCCTTGGTGGTCAGGCCACGACCGATGATCAGCGGGATACGGCCACCGGCGCGTACTTCGTCGATCAGGACTTCGGTTTTCAGCTCAAAGCTTGCCAGCAGTTCGCCGGTTTCGTGGTTGCGTACTTCGCCTTTGAACGGGTAAACGTCAATCACGTCGCCCATGTTCATGTTCGACACGTCCACTTCAATCGGCAGTGCGCCCGCATCTTCCATGGTGTTGAAGAAGATAGGTGCAATTTTGCCGCCGAGGCACAGGCCGCCGCCACGCTTGTTCGGCACATGAGGAATGTCGTCACCCATGAACCACAGCACGGAGTTGGTTGCGGATTTACGCGAAGAACCGGTACCGACAACATCACCCACATAAGCCAGCGGGTAACCTTTTTTCTGCAATTCTTCGATCTGTTTGATCGGGCCAACCACGCCCGGCTGATCCGGTTCGATACCTTCACGGGCGTTTTTCAGCATCGCCAGCGCGTGCAGAGGGATATCCGGGCGAGACCATGCATCCGGTGCCGGAGAAAGGTCATCGGTGTTGGTTTCACCCGTCACTTTAAAGACGGTAACGGTGATTTTTTCAGCCAGAGCTGGACGGTTCAGGAACCATTCGGCATCAGCCCAGGATTGCATTACCTGCTTCGCATATTCGTTGCCCGCTTTGGCTTTTTCTTCTACATCGTAGAAGTTATCGAACATCAGCAGCGTTGAAGAGAGCGCTTTGGCGGCAATCGGCGCCAGTTTTGCATCGTCCAGCGCGTCGATCAGCGGATGAATGTTGTAGCCACCCTGCATGGTGCCCAGCAGTTCAATGGCTTTTTCTGGGGTAACCAGCGGGGAGGTGGTGTCGCCTTTTGCGACAGCGGCGAGAAAACCAGCTTTAACATAAGCGGCTTCATCTACGCCAGGAGGAACGCGGTTGATCAACAGGTCTAACAGGAATTCTTCTTCGCCCACAGGCGGGGTCTTCAGCAGCTCGACAAGTGCAGCCATTTGGGTTGCGTCTAAAGGTTTTGGCACAATCCCCTGGGCAGCACGCTCAGCTACGTGCTTACGGTATTCTTCTAGCACGACGATATCTCCTCGCTCTCATTGTCATAATGCGGCGCTTTTGTAGATGGGCGATTCTCTTCACGCTCCTGTGAGACAGTAGTTAGTAGGGTAAATGCCCGGTACCGCATAAGGCACAATAACAGGATTTTCATTAAGTGTTAATCCGTTTACAAAAAAGCAACATAAAAAATTGGCTGAATCGTTAAGAATGGTATAGCGACAAGGCGAGGTGAAATTAAGTCAGCTTAAAACCACCCATAAACGGTTAATTTTCAAGCACGATCGGCTGAATATTCCAGCGATTTTTCCGCCATCACATATAATTGTGTAATAAATACTCACACTCTTTTTTCGGACCTACCTGGTGAATCAACCATAAAAGTCAAAACTGTCTAACACGGGTGAATAATACTCGCGGCAACAGGAACGCCTCACGGCACAGCGCTCGTCTCGTTGGAGTCATTTTATGAAGTTGCCCCTTAAGCCACATCTGCTTGTCCTTTTGTGCAGTGCCGGGCTGTTTGCCGCCTCTGGCGTGATGTTTGTTAAAAGTCGCACAACGGAGCCTGCTGCTCCGGCCCCCGTTGCGCAGCAACCGTCAACACCGGCCCCAGCTCCCGTAGCGGCCCCCGCCCCGGTAGAGCAAACTGCGCCCGCCGTGGCACCAACCTACTCAGCAGCACAAATCGATCAGTGGGTTGCGCCTATCGCGCTCTATCCAGACTCGCTGTTGTCGCAAATTTTGATGGCCTCAACCTATCCGGCTAACGTCATCCAGGCCGCACAGTGGTCAAAAGACAATCCCAAAATGCAGGGCGATGCCGCCATTCAGGCCGTGGCCAGCCAGCCCTGGGATCCCAGCGTGAAATCGCTGGTCGCTTTTCCTCAGTTGATGTCGCTGATGGGTGAAAATCCGCCGTGGGTACAAAGCCTGGGCGATGCTTTCCTCGCACAGCCGAAGGACGTCATGGATTCCGTTCAACGTCTGCGTGTACTGGCGCAACAAACCGGCGCGCTGCAATCAACACCGCAACAGACCGTCACCACCGTGACCAAAGCGGCACCGGCGAAAACCGCCACCAGCACGTCGACGACCAGCACTACCACCACGACAAGCCCTACTGTCATCAAGATTGAATCCGCCGATCCGCAGGTGGTGTACGTTCCAACCTATAACCCGAACACGGTTTACGGTACCTGGCCGAATACCGCCTATCCGCCAACCTATCTGCCACCAACGCCCGGTGAGCAATTTGGTAACAGCTTCGTCAATGGTTTAGGCTTCAGCCTTGGTGTCGCCACAACCTATGCCATCTTCAGCAACATCGACTGGGATGACGACGACGACCACCATCATAATGATGACTGGGATAACCATGGCGGCTATAACCGCAACGGTGATAACAACATCAACATTAACGTTGATAACTTCAATAAAATCAGTGGTCAGCGCCTGACAGATGCCAACCGTACCTGGCAGCATAATCCGGCCTACCGTGAGGGTGTGCCTTACCCAAATAGCCAGCTCAATAACCGCTTCCACTCCACTAACACGGCAACCGGGTTAAGTTCGACCCAGCAAAGACCGGTCAACCGTGATAGCCAGCGTCAGGCAGCCCTGAGCCAGATGGAAAAATCGACGGGGAAAACATTCCCGCAAACGGCGCGTACGGGCACGAGAGACGCCCAGCGTCAGGCATCGAATCAACAACTGAAGCAAATTTCCCAACGTAATAACTACCGCGGTTACGATACCAAACCGCAAACCGCGAAGCGGACGAGCACTCAGCAGCGGGAGAATCGCCAGGCAGTCGCCCAGCGACAGGAGAAACGGGTCACGCAACCGGCGCAGCAACGCAATGTACAACAGCGCAATCTTCAACAGCGAACCAGCCAGCCACGCGCCAATGCGCTGAGCGGTAACGACAGTCGCTCCGCCAGCTGGCAGGCACAGCAACAGCGAGGTGCCCAGAGCCGGCAGGTCGCCCGTAATCAGCCATCGCGCCAGCCTTCTGGCGGGCGTGCTGAACACCGTGAATTCCGTCATCGTTAAGGGAACCGACATGAAAAATAAACTACTCAGTGGAATGGTGTTGTTCATGGTTTCGGCCACCGCGATGGCACAACAATCCTTCAGCACACCAGACCAGGCAACAGATGCGCTGGCAAACGCTATCAGTGAGCAAAATGAAAGTGCAATGAGCAACCTGCTCGGGGAAAACTGGCGTGATTTTCTGCCGCCAGAAGGCGTCGATCCTGATGCGGTTGATCGCTTCCTGCGTGACTGGAAGGTACGCCATAGCACTGTCATCGACGGCAATACGGCGCATCTTGTGGTTGGGGACAGCGACTGGCAACTGCCAATCCCGGTCGTCAAAAACGCTTCAGGCTGGCAATTTGATATCAAGGAAGCAGCCGAAGAGATCCTGACCCGTGAGATTGGACGCAACGAACTTGCTGCCATTGAGGCGTTGCACGCCTATGTGGATGCCCAGCAGAGCTATTTTTCGATGAACCAGAAATACGCGCAAAAGATTGTCAGTTCTGAAGGGAAAAAGGATGGTCTGTACTGGCCTGTTTCGCCGGGCGAAGCGCCAAGCCCGCTTGGCCCAGCCTTCAGTCCACAGGAGCCGGGCATGGGCTATCACGGCTATCGCTTCCGGATCCTTCCCGATAAAACCAGCGGTTTTGCCATGGTAGCCTGGCCCGTTAGCTACGATCACACCGGCGTGATGAGTTTTATGATTAACGGTGAAGACAAAGTCTACCAGGCCGATCTCGGTGTTGAATCACAGCAGAAAGCACAAGCGTTAGCCACATTCCATCCGGATAAAAACTGGCAACCTGTAGCGCCCTGATACCGAGTCGGAAGGTTAGTAGGCCGGGTAAGGCATAGCCGCCCCCGGCAACCCCAACAAATTAAATGCAGCAACTTTATCCGTTGTCACTTTAGCTTTGCTGCACATAGAGATTTGCAGGTCAGTAACCATGGTGTAGTTCACCTCTTCCACCATCGCATCCGCAGCCATGCCGATCAGCCCCGCCGCGATACCACCACCCAGCGTCGCACCAGAGGTGTTGCTGTTATAAGCGGTGGTTATCGCACCACAACCAGCCAGCGTCATTGCCCACACGCTCACGTCAGCGTGGATTTGTCTGACGTGAGCTCGGAGAGTTAATTCTGATGCGGCATTAATTCAGGATAACCTTTAAACGCCGGCTTAGTGCTGATAAGTGCTATTTCGTCAGCTCGAATGCTGCCAGAGTTTGTTGCCCATACACCTTCCTGTGTCTGGTTAATCTGCTGATGCTGCGCATTCAAATTTTGTCCCATTGCCGCAATATGTGTGCTTTCGGTACCACCGCTGTTGGTAGCCCATGGAATGACGGCATCCTGCGCCAACGCCATGCCGGAAATAAACACGGTAGTTATTACTGCTGCTTTTAAAAAACGTTTCATCATTTCCCCTCCCAATTTATTTTCACGCTATTAGTTTATAGGGTTATTAATTTCATCTAATGACAAGATAAGGTTATTTATTTCTTGTGAAACAGTATGTTGATTTGGAAAGCTGATTTCATGCGGTTCGGGAGTTTGATGCAGTACGGTAAAAAACATTTTCTGGCAATTCGGCTAGTTACCTTAATCTTTGCCAGATCTTGACACTATTATGTAACAAATACATAAAAAAAAGCGGCCATTCAGCCGCTTTTTATCATTTCGGAAAAATTACTTTTTCTTCGCTTTCGGGTTTGGCAGGTCGGTAATGCTACCTTCAAAGATTTCTGCCGCCAGGCCCACGGACTCGTGCAGAGTCGGGTGCGCGTGGATGGTCAGCGCGATATCTTCTGCGTCACAACCCATTTCGATCGCCAGACCGATTTCGCCCAGCAGCTCGCCGCCGTTGGTACCGACAATCGCACCACCGATAACACGGTGAGATTCTTTGTCGAAAATCAGTTTGGTCATACCGTCTGCGCAATCGGAAGCGATAGCACGACCAGAAGCAGCCCACGGGAAGGTGGCGGTTTCGTAGCTGATACCTTTTTCTTTCGCTTCTTTCTCGGTCAGACCAACCCATGCAACTTCTGGTTCAGTGTATGCAATGGATGGGATAACTTTCGGATCGAAGTAGTGTTTCTTACCGGCGATAACTTCAGCGGCAACGTGACCTTCATGAACACCTTTGTGTGCCAGCATCGGCTGACCGACGATATCGCCGATAGCAAAGATGTGCGGCACGTTGGTGCGCAGCTGTTTGTCAACGCGGATGAAGCCACGGTCGTCAACTTCCACGCCAGCTTTGCCCGCGTCGAGGTTTTTACCGTTCGGTACACGACCGATAGCGACCAGCACAGCATCGTAACGCTGAGCTTCGGCAGGGGCTTTTTTGCCTTCCATGGAAACGTAGATACCGTCTTCTTTCGCTTCAACGGCGGTCACTTTGGTTTCCAGCATCAGGTTGAACTTCTTGCTGATGCGCTTGGTGAAGACTTTAACCACGTCTTTGTCGGCAGCCGGGATAACCTGGTCGAACATTTCAACCACGTCGATCTCTGAACCCAGCGCATGGTACACGGTACCCATTTCCAGACCGATGATACCGCCGCCCATTACCAGCAGGCGCTTAGGAACAGTTTTCAGTTCCAGTGCATCGGTGGAATCCCATACGCGCGGATCTTCATGCGGAATAAACGGCAGTTCGATCGGACGGGAACCCGCCGCGATGATTGCGTTGTCGAAGTTGATCACGGTTTTGCCGTTTTCGCCTTCAACTTCCAGGGTGTTTGCCCCGGTAAATTTACCCAGACCGTTAACCACTTTCACTTTACGGCCTTTGGCCATACCCGCCAGACCGCCGGTCAGCTGAGTGATAACTTTTTCTTTCCAGGTACGAATCTTGTCGATATCGGTTTTCGGCTCGCCAAAAACGATACCGTGTTCAGCCAGCGCTTTGGCTTCTTCGATAACTTTTGCTACGTGCAGCAGCGCTTTAGAAGGGATACAGCCGACGTTCAGACAAACACCGCCAAGGGTGCTGTAACGTTCTACGATGACGGTCTCCAGACCTAAATCTGCGCAACGGAAGGCAGCAGAGTAACCTGCAGGGCCTGCCCCAAGTACCACGACCTGAGTTTTGATTTCAGTGCTCATCATGACCTCTTAATTTATACCCGTCGTCCAGCGGGTCGTTCTATCCGCCCGTATTTTACAAAATTGTTAACAATTTTGAAACAACAAACGGCAACCGATTTGTCTTTCGCACAATAACCTCACTGACTTCATGAGATTACCAGAAAAAAGCCGGCCGTCGGGCCGGCTTTTTCGCTTACATCACCAGGCGGCGAATGTCAGACAGCATGTTGTTGATGATGGTGATAAAGCGCGCACCATCCGCACCGTCAATTACACGGTGGTCGAAGGAGAGCGAAATCGGCATCATCAGACGCGGCATAAACTCTTTACCGTTCCACACTGGCTCCATAGAGGACTTGGAGACACCGAGGATAGCCACTTCCGGCGCGTTCACAATCGGCGCGAAGTGGGTAGTACCCAGGCCACCGATGCTGGAGATGGTGAAGCAACCGCCCTGCATTTCGCCAGCGGTCAGCTTGCCATCACGCGCTTTCTTGGAGATCACGGTCAGTTCACGAGACAGCTCGGTAATGCTCTTCTTGTTCACGTCTTTGAAGACCGGAACAACCAGACCATTCGGAGTATCAACCGCTACACCGATGTTGATGTATTTCTTCAGGGTCAGGCGCTGACCGTCTTCAGACAGGGAGCTGTTGAAGCGCGGCATCTGTTCCAGAGCTGCGGCAACGGCTTTCATGATGAAGACTACTGGGGTGAATTTCACGTCCAGTTTACGTTTTTCAGCTTCGGCGTTCTGCTGTTTACGGAACGCTTCCAGATCGGTGATATCGGTCTTATCGAAGTGAGTAACGTGCGGGATCATCACCCAGTTACGGCTCAGGTTAGCACCAGAGATTTTCTGGATACGGCCCAGTTCCACTTCTTCGATTTCACCAAACTTGCTGAAGTCCACTTTCGGCCAAGGCAGCATGCCCGGGATACCGCCACCTGCTGCTGCCGGAGCCGCTTCAGCACGCTTGATAGCGTCTTTCACGTAAGCCTGAACGTCTTCACGCAGGATACGACCTTTACGGCCAGAACCTTTCACTTTCGCCAGGTTCACACCGAATTCGCGCGCCAGGCGACGAATCAGCGGCGTTGCATGAACGTAAGCGTCGTTCTCAGCAAACTCAGATTTGCCTTCCGCTTTCGCTGTCGGAGCTGCGGCTTGCGCAGGTGCTGGTGCAGCGGCCGGAGCCGGAGCAGCTGCTTGCGCAGGAGCGGCTGCAGGTGCTGCGCCTTCGACTTCGAAGACCATAATCAGAGAACCGGTTTTAACTTTGTCGCCGGTGCTGATTTTGATTTCTTTCACGGTACCCGCGAACGGTGCCGGAACTTCCATCGACGCTTTATCGCCTTCAACGGTGATCAGTGACTGTTCAGCGGCAATTTTATCGCCCACTTTAACCATCACTTCAGTGACTTCAACTTCGTCACCACCGATATCCGGTACGTTAACTTCTTTCGAGCCGGAAGCAGCCGGAGCCGCCGCTGCTGCTGGAGCAGCCGCCTGAGCCGGTGCTGCAGCAGGCGCTGCGCCCGCCACTTCGAAGACCATAATCAGGGAACCGGTAGACACTTTGTCACCCGTGTTGATTTTGATCTCTTTGACGGTACCTGCGAACGGCGCCGGAACTTCCATAGAGGCTTTGTCACCTTCAACGGTGATCAGAGACTGTTCGGCCGCAACGGTGTCGCCCACTTTAACCATGATCTCGGTAACTTCAACTTCGTCGCCGCCGATGTCCGGTACGTGTACGTCTTTCGCCGCAGAGGCAGCAGGTGCTGCTGCCGGAGCCGCTTCTTTCTTCTCTTCTGCCTGAGCAGGTGCAGCTGCTGCTGCACCGTCGGCGGAATCGAAAATCATGATCAGTTTGCCGGTCTCAGTTTTGTCGCCAACAGAGACTTTGATCTCTTTAACGATACCCGCCTGAGGAGACGGAACTTCCATAGAAGCTTTGTCGCCTTCTACGGTGATCAGCGACTGTTCAGCTTCAACTTTGTCGCCCACTTTGACCAGGATCTCGGTGATTTCAACTTCATCAGCCCCGATGTCCGGTACATTGATTTCGATAGCCATTATTCTTTTACCTCTTACGCCAGACGCGGGTTAACTTTATCTGCATCGATGTTGAATTTGATGATTGCGTCTGCAACCACTTTCTTATCGATTTCGCCACGTTTAGCCAGTTCGCCCAGGGCCGCTACAACCACGTAGGAAGCATCAACTTCGAAGTGGTGACGCAGGTTTTCACGGCTGTCAGAGCGACCGAAACCGTCAGTACCCAGTACGCGATAATCATCAGCCGGTACATAAGTACGAACCTGTTCGGCAAACAGTTTCATATAGTCAGTAGATGCTACTGCCGGAGCGTCGTTCATCACCTGAGCGATGTACGGAACGCGCGGAGTTTCCATCGGGTGCAGCATGTTCCAGCGCTCACAATCCTGGCCATCACGCGCCAGTTCAGTGAAGGAAGTTACGCTGTAAACGTCAGAGCCTACACCGTAGTCGTTCGCCAGAATCTGTGCTGCTTCACGCACGTGACGCAGGATAGAACCGGAGCCCAGCAGCTGAACTTTACCTTTCTTACCTTCGAGGGTTTCGAGTTTGTAGATACCTTTACGGATACCTTCCTCGGCACCTGCTGGCATTGCCGGCATGTGGTAGTTTTCGTTCAGCGTGGTGATGTAGTAGTAAACGTTCTCTTGTTTCTCACCGTACATACGCTCCAGACCATCGTGCATGATGACCGCAACTTCGTACGCGTAAGACGGATCGTAAGAGATACAGTTCGGGATAGTCAGAGACTGAATATGGCTGTGACCATCTTCGTGCTGCAGACCTTCACCGTTCAGCGTCGTACGACCGGAAGTACCACCAATCAGGAAGCCACGAGCCTGTTGGTCGCCTGCCTGCCAGCACAGGTCACCAATACGCTGGAACCCGAACATGGAGTAGTAGATGTAGAACGGGATCATCGGCAGATCGTTGGTGCTGTAAGAAGTCGCAGCAGCCAGCCAGGATGCGCCTGCACCCAGTTCGTTGATACCTTCCTGCAGGATCTGACCTTTCTCGTCTTCTTTGTAGTAAGCAACCTGCTCACGGTCCTGCGGGGTGTACTGCTGACCGTTCGGGCTGTAGATACCAATCTGACGGAACAGACCTTCCATACCGAAAGTACGCGCTTCGTCAGCGATGATCGGAACCAGACGATCTTTGATCGACTTGTTCTTCAGCATCACGTTCAGGGCACGAACGAAAGCGATAGTGGTGGAGATTTCTTTGTTCTGCTCTTCCAGCAGCGCACCGAAGTCTTCCAGAGCTGGCAGTTCCAGCTTCTCGGTGAAGTTCGGCTGACGAGCTGGCAGGTAGCCATGCAGTTTCTGACGCTGAGCGTGCAGATAAGTGTGCTCTTCAGAACCTTCCGGGAAGGTGATGTAAGACAGGTTTTCAACCTGCTCATCGGTCACAGGAACGTTGAAACGGTCGCGAATATAACGCACGCCGTCCATGTTCATTTTCTTAACCTGGTGAGCGATGTTTTTACCTTCAGCAGTGTCACCCATGCCGTAACCTTTGATGGTATGGGCCAGGATTACAGTTGCTCTGCCTTTGGTTTCCTGCGCTTTTTTCAGTGCAGCGTAGACTTTCTTCGGATCGTGACCACCACGGTTCAGAGCCCAAATCTGCTCGTCAGTCCAGTCAGCAACCAGTGCTGCGGTTTCCGGGTATTTACCGAAGAAGTGCTCACGTACGTATGCACCATCTTTGGATTTGAAGGTCTGGTAGTCGCCGTCAACGGTTTCGTTCATCAGCTGGATCAGTTTACCGCTGGTGTCTTTACGCAGCAGCTCATCCCAACGACCGCCCCACATGACTTTGATAACGTTCCAGCCAGCGCCCGCGAAGATGCCTTCCAGTTCGTTAACAATCTTGCCGTTACCGGTTACCGGGCCGTCAAGACGCTGCAGGTTACAGTTGATAACAAAGACCAGGTTGTCCAGTTTTTCACGGGTCGCGATGGTGATCGCACCTTTAGATTCTGGCTCATCCATCTCGCCGTCGCCCAGGAAGGCGTAAACGGTCTGTTTAGAGGTATCTTTCAGGCCACGGTGTTCCAGATATTTCAGGAATTTAGCCTGGTAGATAGCACCGATTGGGCCCAGACCCATAGATACGGTCGGGAACTGCCAGAATTCTGGCATCAGTTTCGGGTGCGGGTAGGAAGACAGGCCTTTGCCATGTACTTCCTGACGGAAGTTGTTCATCTGCTCTTCAGTCAGACGACCTTCCAGGAATGCGCGTGCGTAGATGCCCGGAGAGATGTGACCCTGGAAGTACACCAGATCGCCGCCATCTTGCTCGTTGCGTGCGCGGAAGAAGTGGTTGAAGCAAACATCATATACCGTTGCGGAGGACTGGAAGGATGCCATGTGGCCACCCAGCTCGAGGTCCTTTTTAGACGCGCGCAGTACGGTCATAATGGCGTTCCAGCGGATAGCAGAACGAATACGACGTTCCAGCTCCAGATTGCCCGGGTATTCCGGTTCATCTTCAACGGCAATAGTGTTTACATAATTGCTGGCCCCTGCACCTGCCGCTACTTTCACGCCGCCTTTGCGAGCTTCTGAAAGCAGTTGGTCGATCAGATACTGAGCACGCTCAACACCTTCTTCACGGATGACCGATTCGATCGCCTGTAGCCAGTCGCGAGTTTCGATCGGATCCACGTCATTTGGGAAACGTTCTGACATGGGGGTATTCCTTATCTATCTAATACGTTGAGTTATCTGGAACCTGTCCCATTACGTTCTCGCCAGAGAGCGTAATAAGACAGGTTCTGCGTTTAGTTGCCGCGCACTTTATATGGCGCTTGATTTACAACATCTTCTGGTTAACGTTCTACCAGAAAAATCACTAATTCTTTCGTTGCTCCAGACGGCGTAAGGCGCGTTCACGACGGCTTTCCTCACGGCTTCTGTCCAGCAGGATCTCTTCGATAAACGCCAGGTGACGGTGGGACGCTTCACGCGCCTCTTCCGGCTTCCCGGCAATAATTGCTTCAAAAATACGGGTACGGTGACTGCTAACCAGTGGCAGCATTTCACGACGCGCATACAGCAATTCGAAGTTTTGCCGAACGTTCTGGGCCAGCATCGGCTCCATACACCTTAGCAAATGGAGCAGCACCACATTGTGTGCCGCTTCGGTGACAGCAATTTGATACTGGAGTACCGCATCAGATTCGCCGTCAAGATCGCCGGACTGTTGAGCAAGCTCGATCGCATGGTGGAGTTCACGGATACGCGTTTTGTCTTCATCCGTGCTGCGCAGTGCAGCGTAATAAGCCGCAATACCTTCCAGCGCATGGCGCGTCTCAAGCAGGTCAAACTGGGATTCAGGATGGTCGGAGAGCAGCTCTACCAGTGGGTCGCTAAAGCTCTGCCACAGGCTGCTCTGAACAAAAGTGCCACCGCCCTGACGACGAAGCAGTAAGCCCTTCGCTTCAAGGCGTTGGATCGCCTCGCGTAAGGAGGGGCGGGAGACGTCGAACTGTTTTGCCAGCTCGCGTTCCGGTGGGAGTTTTTCTCCGGGGCGAAGTGTCCCCTCAAGAATTAAAAACTCCAGCTGCTGCTCAATCACATCGGAGAGTTTTGGTTGGCGGATTTTGCTGTAGGCCATGATTTCCTGTCTTAAGCCATTTGCCCGGAGTCAATTGGTCTTACCAATTTCATGTTCTTGACGCTAAAGTAACAAAGTATTCACCTTCTGTCCATACAGGTTTTGATTGAAATCAGTAAAGGAGGCATATTTTAACAACATTACAGAAATAACGTTTCAAACATGTAACTATGCACAAATGTTAAATTTACCCACCTCGGGGTAGTTTTAACGGAATTGAAACGAAAAATTATCTCATCTGAACCGATTCACCTGCTTATTTATCGATATATCAACCACTATTAATGAATAAAAATTCAAAATGGAAATTTTGTGGTAGATAAACTCGCATTTACAAATGGTTTCTTTTTATTCAACTCGTCATCTTCCCCGCATAAAGCAGGTGCATTCGCGCTCGCATATCATTATTCTGATCAAGACAAAAGTATTAAGGCAACATTTTATCAAAAGCATCTGTAAACAAATTAATACAACAAACGGAATTGCAAACTTACACACGCATTGCTGCGTAGTTCAAAATATAAGCACTCGAAATATGAAGAGTAAAACCACACACGAGGTTTCATGATGGAAAGTCAACAGCATGGCGATCAGCTCAAGCGCGGCCTTAAGAACCGCCATATACAGCTAATCGCGCTGGGTGGCGCGATTGGTACCGGGTTATTCCTCGGTAGCGCATCCGTTATCCAGTCTGCAGGACCGGGTATTATTCTGGGTTACGCTATTGCCGGCTTTATCGCCTTTTTGATTATGCGTCAGTTAGGTGAAATGGTGGTTGAAGAGCCCGTTGCAGGCTCATTTAGTCACTTTGCTTATAAATACTGGGGCGGTTTCGCGGGGTTCTCTTCCGGCTGGAACTATTGGGTGCTGTACGTGCTGGTTGCCATGGCAGAGCTAACTGCCGTGGGTAAATACATCCAGTTCTGGTACCCGGAGATCCCAACATGGGTGTCTGCGGCTGCCTTCTTTGTGCTGATCAACGCCATCAACCTGACCAACGTGAAAGTGTTTGGTGAGATGGAGTTCTGGTTCGCCATTATTAAAGTCATTGCCGTCGTAGCGATGATCCTGTTCGGCGGCTGGTTACTGTTTAGCGGTAACGGCGGCCCGCAGGCCAGCGTCAGCAACCTGTGGGACCAGGGAGGCTTCCTGCCGCATGGCTTCACCGGTCTGGTGATGATGATGGCTATTATTATGTTCTCTTTCGGTGGGCTGGAGCTGGTCGGGATCACCGCAGCAGAAGCGGATAACCCGGAGCAAAGCATTCCCAAAGCGACTAACCAGGTTATCTACCGTATCCTGATTTTCTATGTGGGTTCGCTGGCGGTTCTGCTTTCCCTGATGCCGTGGACGCGTGTCACGGCGGATACCAGCCCGTTTGTCCTTATTTTCCACGAACTGGGCGACACCTTTGTTGCTAATGCCCTGAACATCGTAGTGCTGACTGCCGCCCTTTCTGTCTATAACAGCTGCGTATACTGCAACAGCCGTATGCTGTTCGGTCTGGCACAGCAGGGCAATGCGCCGAAAGCGCTGATGAACGTAGATAAACGCGGTGTACCGGTGAACACCATTCTGGTTTCCGCACTGGTGACGGCTCTGTGTGTGCTGATCAACTACCTGGCACCGGAATCCGCCTTTGGCCTGCTGATGGCGCTGGTGGTTTCCGCACTGGTGATCAACTGGGCAATGATTAGCCTGGCACACATGAAGTTCCGCAAAGCCAAACAGCAGCAGGGTGTTACCACCCGCTTCCCGGCGCTGCTCTATCCGCTGGGTAACTGGGTGTGCCTGATTTTCATGGCTGCAGTACTGGTGATTATGCTGATGACGCCGGGTATGGCGATCTCGGTGTACTTAATCCCTGTATGGATTGCCATTCTTGGCATCGGCTACCTGTGTAAACAAAAAACGGCCGGCGCGGTTAAAGCGCATTAATCCCCCCCTCCCCCCACCTGCGTCAGGTGGGGGTTGTTACCTGCCTCACACTTTCCCACTCACGACTGTTTAGTCCATATCAGCGGCGTTATCCTGCAACGCAAAAACACCGGTGCCGGACAATAATTCTCTCCATATCTCATTAATGGAGTGCAGTTGATGGAAACCAGTAAGCTCACGGTGAAAGAAAAGATCGGCTATGGAATGGGCGACGCCGGATGCAACATCATCTTTGGCGCCATCATGTTGTTTGTTAACTATTTTTACACAGACATTTTTGGTCTGGCACCTGCACTGGTCGGCGTATTACTGCTCTCAGTACGCGTTATCGACGCCGTTACCGACCCTATAATGGGTGCGATGGCCGACCGCACCCGTAGTAAATATGGTCGATTTCGTCCATGGCTTTTATGGATGGCTTTCCCGTACGCGTTATTCAGCGTACTGATGTTTACCACTCCAGAGTGGACCTATAACAGCAAAGTTATCTATGCGTTCGTTACCTACTTCCTGCTATCTATTACTTATACAGCGATCAACATTCCCTACTGCTCGCTCGGCAGCGTCATCACCAACGATCCGAAGGAACGCGTCGCCTGCCAGTCATATCGCTTTGTGTTGGTAGGCATTGCAACCCTGCTGCTGTCCCTCACCTTGCTGCCAATGGCCGACTGGTTCGGCGGGGAAGACAAAGCCAAAGGGTATCAGATGGCGATGGCGGTTCTGGCTTTCATCGGCATGTGTATGTTCCTGTTTTGCTTCGCTACGGTCCGTGAACGCGTGCGCCCTGCTGTCCAGACCAATGACGATTTAAAAGCCGATCTGAAAGACGTGTGGAAGAACGATCAGTGGGTAAAAATTCTGCTGTTAACACTGTGCAACGTCTGTCCGGGCTTTATTCGCATGGCTGCCACCATGTACTACGTGACATGGGTTATGCAGCAAAGCACGCAGTTCGCAACGCTGTTTATCAGTCTTGGTGTGATCGGCATGATGATCGGCAGTATGTTGGCGAAGGTATTAACCGATCGCTGGTGCAAACTGAAAGTCTTCTTCTGGACCAATATTATCCTGGCGATTTTCTCTGCCGCGTTTTACTTCTTCGATCCGAAAGCCACCATGATGATTATGGTGCTCTACTTCCTGCTCAACATCCTGCACCAAATTCCTTCTCCGCTGCACTGGTCGCTGATGGCGGATGTCGATGACTATGGCGAGTGGAAAACCGGTAAACGCATCACCGGAATCAGCTTCTCCGGTAACCTGTTCTTCCTGAAACTGGGCCTGGCGATTGCCGGAGCGATGGTCGGCTTCCTGCTCTCCTGGTACGGCTACGACGCTGGGGCGAAAGCGCAAAGCGACTCTGCCATTAACGGTATTATGCTGCTGTTTACCATCATACCGGGCGTAGGCTACCTGATTACCGCAGGCGTGGTTCGTCTGCTGAAAGTTGACCGCGAGTTTATGCAGCAAATCCAGACAGATTTAGAAAAGCGCCGCGCCAACTACCGTGAACTGAATGAATACCACGATATAAAAACGACTGAAACCGTAAGGAAAGCCTAATGAATCAGTGGCCAAATCCCTTTATTGAACAGCGTGCCGATCCGTTTATCTTACGTGACGGTAGCCACTATTATTTCATTGCTTCAGTACCCGAATATGACCGACTGGAGATACGCCGGGCCGACTCGCTGGAGGGGTTGCGCACCGCCGCCCCGGTTGTCGTCTGGCGCAAACCAGAAAGCGGCCCCATGAGCCAACTCATCTGGGCACCCGAAATCCATCATCTGGCAGGCAAGTGGTACATCTATTTTGCTGCCACCCACACACAGTCGCTCGACAAGCTGGGGATGTTCCAGCATCGCATGTTTGCGCTCGAATGTGCCGACGCCGATCCGTTGACCGGGCAGTGGACGGAGAAAGGTCAGATTAAAACGCAGTTTGATACCTTTGCGCTTGATGCCACCACCTTTAACCATCAGGGAAAACAGTGGTACCTCTGGGCGCAGAAGTCGCCCGATATCGCCGGAAACTCCAATATCTATCTCGCTGAGCTGGAAAATCCATGGACGATTAAAGGCGAGCCGGTCATGCTAAGTCATCCTGAGTATGACTGGGAATGCCGGGGTTTTTGGGTCAATGAAGGTCCTGCCGTCATGGTTCATGGCGATAAGCTGTTTATCAGCTATTCCGCCAGCGCCACCGATGAGAACTACTGTATGGGATTATTGTGGATTGACCTCAACGCCGATCCGCTCAAACCGCAGAACTGGCACAAATCACCGCGTCCGGTCTTTACCACCAGTTATGAAAACCGCCAGTTTGGGCCAGGACACAACAGCTTTACACAAACGCCGGAAGGTGAAGATGTACTGGTATATCACGCGAGAAACTACACCGAAATCGAGGGCGATCCGCTGTACGACCCAAACCGCCACACTCGTCTGAAGCTCGTGCGTTGGGACGAAAACGGCATGCCAGATTTTGGCGTGCCGCCTGCTGATACGAACTAAACCGTTGCACTGCCCGGTGGCGCTAGCGCTTACCGGGCCTACACGTTTTTTCATTGTAGGCCGGATAAGCATTAGCGCCATCCGGCACAACGCTATACTAATGCCCCATAAATGGTGAGCACCGCAATAGCCACCACCACCACAAACGAGGTTTTCTTCGCCAGCGAAACGGCGGCTTTTGGCGTTTCGACTTTATCGGTGTGCGGTTCACGCGCCAGCGAGAACTGCGCCAGACGCGTAAGCACCTG
This sequence comes from Citrobacter sp. Cpo148, assembly GCF_030332375.1. Lineage (NCBI taxonomy): Bacteria > Pseudomonadati > Pseudomonadota > Gammaproteobacteria > Enterobacterales > Enterobacteriaceae > Citrobacter > Citrobacter sp. Cpo148. Next base: position 237,928 of record NZ_JAOWHY010000040.1, on the reverse strand, counting down.
ATATTGCGACGTGTGCAGATCCGCAAGCGAGGCAAACCAGGCCGGCAGCGCTTTCTCACCATGTCCCAACAGCGCATAGACCACGCCCGCCAGACGCACCGGGATCCAATCCAGCACATGCAGGATCGCATCAATGCCTGATTGCAGACGCTGGTGCGGTGTCTGATAGCGCGCCAGCCAGGACTGCCAGGCGCGTAAAAAAGCATAACCAACCAGCGTCACAGGTCCCCACGGACCACCGACAATCAGCCAAAATAACGGCGCCAGATAAAAACGGAAGTTGTTCCATAACAGCGCGTTCTGCAGTTCGCGCAAGAATTCACGCTCATCGCAGTCCGGCGGAACCCCATGGATAAGCGTCAGCTCGCTGGCCATCGCATCACGGGCGTGAGCATCATCGCGAGCAGCCGCGTTCAGGTAAGCGTGATAGTGAAGGCGCGCCTTGCCAGCACCGATGCACAGCAAGCCAATTAAGATCCACGCCACCAGCAACGGAACATTAAACAACAGCCCATGAAGTGCGCGCAGTAGCAGAAATGTCACTCCCATCGCAATCAGAGTCATGCCTACCGTACGCATCATCGAAAAATGCTTAATCCGGCGGAAAAAAGCTTCAATCCGGTGATCAAGCTGCCAGTGCTCACCCAGCTTAAACAGGCGTTCAACAATCAACACCAATAATGTTGTAAACAGCGTCATGTCATCTCCTTGTGCGACGAGGGGGTGACCAGGGCGCGGAACCTTGCCCAGTCAAAGGACGGCCCGGGATCGGTCTTACGCTCGGGCGCAATATTGCAATGTCCTGTCATGTTGTTAGCAATGGCCGGATAACGCGTAATCAGAATATTCGTCACGGCAACCAGTTGCTGATACTGCGCATCGGTATAGGCCAGTGTATCCGTCCCTTCCAACTCAATACCAATTGAAAAATCATTACAGCGTTCTCGCCCTTGATAGCTCGACACACCCGCATGCCAGGCGCGTTTATCAAAAGGCACATATTGCACGATTTCACCGTCACGGCGAATCAAACAATGGGCCGAAACACGCAGATGGGCGATCCCGGCAAAATAAGGATGGGCGTTGGGATCAATCGTGCCCGTAAACAGCGCGTCTATCCACGGGCCGCCAAACTCGCCGGGCGGCAGGCTGATATTATGCACCACCAGCAGAGAAGGGTTTTCGTCATCCGGGCGGCAATCGTAATGCGGAGAGGGAACGCGTCGCGCCTCTGCCAGCCAGCCCTCGTCTAACAACATGCAGAATCTCCTTATTGGTGGTGCTCATATCAGGTTCAGGGTAGCATGTTTCCACCTTATGATTCGTTAGCAATTTGGAGTTTTATCATGCCGCCTCGCCGCTATAACCCTGACTACCGACGTGACGCGCTGTTGGAACGCATAAATCTGGATATCCCTGCCGCTGTAGCTCAGGCGCTGCGTGAAGATTTAGGCGGAGAAGTTGATGCCAATAACGATATCACCGCACAGCTTTTACCCGAAGACATGCGCTCCCATGCCACCGTAATCACCCGCGAAGATGGCGTTTTTTGTGGAAAACGTTGGGTGGAAGAGGTCTTTATTCAGCTGGCTGGCGATGATGTCAACATCACCTGGCATGTCGAAGATGGCGACAGCATAAAGGCCAATCAGCCGCTGTTTGAACTGGACGGCCCTTCCCGCGTTTTACTGACCGGTGAACGTACTGCGCTGAATTTTGTGCAGACGCTTTCAGGTGTAGCGAGTGAAGTGCGTAAATACGTCGACCTGTTAGCGGGAACCAAGACCCAACTGCTGGATACCCGCAAAACCCTGCCGGGACTGCGTACCGCGCTAAAATACGCCGTATTGTGCGGCGGCGGCGCGAATCATCGTTTGGGGCTGTCCGACGCCTTCCTGATTAAAGAAAACCACATTATTGCTTCCGGCTCGGTACGTCAGGCCGTCGAAAAAGCCTTCTGGTTGCACCCGGATGTGCCGGTTGAAGTCGAAGTAGAAAGCCTGGATGAACTGGACGACGCGCTGAAAGCCGGGGCCGATATCATCATGCTCGATAACTTCGAAACTGACCAAATGCGCGAAGCGGTAAAACGCACCAACGGCCAGGCGCGTCTGGAAGTGTCGGGCAACGTCACCCATGAAACGCTGCGCGAATTTGCCGAAACCGGTGTGGACTTTATCTCCGTTGGCGCGCTGACCAAACATGTTCGCGCACTCGATCTCTCCATGCGATTTCGCTAATTGCTGATTGTATTGCCCGATGACGCTTCGCTTATCGGGCCTACTACACAGGTTTATTCCGTAAGCCGAATACGGCATTTACACCACCACCCGGCAGTTTCTTCGAGTCTCTTCGCAAGTACATTGTCTGACTCTGTAATTTCGTAAAAATCCTCTGAACCCGCTTTCCCGTTTTGTTTTTTGTCTCTCGCCGTCCTCCCGTCGGTTTGCCAAAGTAGCGCCAGCAAACTCAAGGAGCGAACGATGAACAAGCAACGAGGCTTTACGCTTATCGAACTCATGGTGGTGATTGGCATTATTGCCATCCTTAGCGCCATCGGCATTCCGGCATATCAAAACTATCTGCGCAAAGCCGCGCTGACGGACATGCTGCAAACATTTGTCCCCTATCGCACGGCGGTTGAGCTCTGTGCACTGGAGCATGGCGGAACAAATACCTGCGATGCCGGAACGAATGGTATTCCCTCTCCAACAACTACCCGTTACGTCTCAGCCATGAGCGTTGAAAAGGGAGTTGTCAGCCTTAGTGGGCAGGAAAGCCTGAACGGGCTAAGCATCACCATGACGCCAGGTTGGGACAATGCCAACGGCATTACCGGCTGGAACCGAAACTGCGTCATCCAGAACGACAGCGCATTGCAGCAGGCCTGTGAAGACGTTTTCCGCTTCGATACCCACTAAGGAACAGAGATGAACACCACCCAACTTACGGCACTATGCCAACGTTATCAGGCAATATTACTGGATGCAGACAATGAAGTGGTGCATATCGCCGTCGTAGACGCCCCATCACACGAGCTGCTGGATGCGCTGCATTTTGCCACCACCCGACACATCGACATTGTCTGCTGGACACGTCAGCAAATGGAAGGCCACACGCATACACCGCAGACAATGCTTCCGGCAGTAGTCACGAAAAGCAGCGCCAGCGCGGCAGACTTGCTGAATCAGACGTTTCATTCCGCTCTGACGCAACGGGCTTCTGATATTCATTTTGAACCCGAGGAAAATCACTATCGAATCAGATTACGCGTAGATGGCGTGCTTCACGCTTTACCGGAAGTCACGACCGAGATGGGCATTGCCATCACCGCAAGGTTAAAAGTATTAGGCAGCCTGGATATCGCCGAGCATCGGCTTCCACAAGACGGACAATTTACCGTTGAGATTTCAGGAGAGCCGGTCTCGTTTCGCATCGCCACCCTACCCTGTCGCTACGGCGAAAAAGTCGTGTTACGGCTACTTCATCAGGTCGATCAGTCACTGGAGATCGCGGCGCTGGGAATGCAAGACGCGCAGCTGGCCGCATTTTCGCAAGCCTTGCAGCAGCCTCAGGGGTTGATTCTGGTCACCGGACCTACCGGAAGCGGCAAAACGGTCACGCTGTACAGTGCGCTGCAAACCCGAAACACCCCGGATGTGAATCTTTGTAGCGTGGAGGATCCGGTAGAGATCCCGATCGCAGGTCTCAACCAGACGCAAATTCACCCACGCGCCGGTTTGACTTTTCAGGGCGTATTGCGCGCGCTGCTGCGCCAGGATCCCGACATTATCATGGTGGGTGAAATCCGCGATGGCGAAACGGCAGAAATAGCCCTTAAGGCCGCACAAACAGGTCATCTGGTTCTTTCTACGCTGCATACCAATTCCACCAGTGAAACGCTGGTGCGCCTGCAACAAATGGGTGTCGCACGCTGGATGATCGCCTCCGCGCTGACGCTCGTTATTGCACAGCGGTTGGTCAGAAAGTTGTGCCCCCATTGCCGACAACGTCAGAGTACGCCTATCACGCTCCCGAAAACTGTCTGGCCTACACCACTACCGAATTGGCAGGCCCTTGGCTGCAAACATTGTTATCACGGATTTTATGGCCGTACGGCATTGTTTGAAGTGCTCCCTGTTACTCCGGCATTACGTCAGAGTATTGCCAGTGGCACATCAGTAGACGAAGTGGAATCTGATGCTCAGCAATCAGGAATGAGAACGCTTTTCGAGAATGGCTGTCAGGCCGTCAAGCAAGGGTTAACGACATTTGAAGAGCTGATTCGTGTACTGGGCATGCCTCATGTCCGCTAAACAGCTTTGGTGCTGGCAAGGCATTAACAACGAAGGTAAATCGCTGGAAGGAACGCTATGGGCCGATACCCGACCGTCATTGATGCTGGCTCTTGAGGAACAACAGATTACGCCGCTGCGCATTAAACGTATGCGTGTCAAAATCTCGCACTGGAGCCGTACAAGAAGTGCCGAAACCATACACCAGTTGGCGACATTGCTAAAGGCAGGGTTAACGCTCTCAACAGGGCTAGCTCTGCTTGCTGAACAGCATCCCAGCAGTCAATGGCAGGCGCTACTGCGTACGCTGGCTTACGATATGGAACAGGGCATAACCCTCTCCGCCTCGTTATCACAATGGCAACACGTTTTTCCGCCCCTTTACCAGGCAATGATCCGTACCGGAGAACTTACGGGTAAGCTGGACGACTGCTGTTTTGAACTCGCCTACCAGCAAAAGAAACAACAGCAACTTGCTGATAAAGTTAAAAAATCCCTGCGCTATCCGATCATCATCATAACAATGGCGGTGATGGTCGTATTTGCGATGCTGCAGTTTGTACTCCCTGAGTTTGCCGCTATCTACCAGACGTTCAACACCCCGCTACCGGCGCTCACTCAGTGGATTATTACCATCGCACACTGTAGCAGCCAATGGGGATGGCTGGCGGTAGCGCTTGGCCTGGTAGCAGTTGCCACACATCATTTGATAAAGCAGAAACCGTACTGGCTCATTCTGCGCCAGAAATTGCTGCTCAGCCTCCCGGTCATAGGGCCGATAGTGAGAGGGCAAAAACTCACGCAGATATTCACTGTTCTGGCGTTAACGCAAAATGCGGGCATTCCCTTTTTGCAGGGTCTTGAGAGCGTTACCGAAACGCTGGCTAACCCTTTCTGGTCGCAACGTTTAGCACTGGTTCAGCAGGACATCAGCTCTGGAAAACCGATCTGGTTAGCGCTTAAAAATAGCGGTGAATTCAGCCCATTGTGTATACAGCTGGTCAGAACGGGTGAAGCTTCCGGCTCGCTGGATGCAATGCTGCGCAATCTTGCTCATCACCATGGCGAGAAAACCCTGGCTCAGGCTGAGAATTTGGCTGCATTACTTGAGCCTGCGTTGCTGGTCATTACGGGGCTTATCATCGGTACGCTGGTCGTCGCGATGTATTTACCGATTTTCCATCTGGGAGATGCGATGAGCGGGGCGGGATAGATTCAAATGCCGGATGGCGGCGTAACGCCATCCGGCATTTCACAGAACTAGCTGTTCTTACAGGCTATTGAAAACACGGTTTTCTTGTTCCTGTACACGAATAAATGTTGTACGTTTGGTCAGCTCTTTCAGACGGGATGCGCCCACATAGGTACAAGCAGAACGCAAACCGCCGAGGATATCGCGAGCGGTATTATCAACCGGGCCGCGCAGTGGCAGCTTGACGGTTTTACCTTCTGCAGCGCGGTACTGTGCAACACCACCTACGTGACGCGTCATGGCAGATTCAGAGCTCATACCGTAGAACAGCATGAATTTCTCACCGTTCTCTTCAACAATTTTGCCGCCACTTTCTTCATGACCAGCCAGCATGCCGCCGAGCATCACGAAGTCTGCACCGCCACCGAACGCTTTTGCCACGTCACCCGGCATTGTGCAGCCGCCGTCGCTGACAATCATTCCACCCAGACCGTGGGCTGCATCGGCGCATTCAATAACCGCAGAAAGCTGTGGATAGCCAACGCCGGTTTTTACACGCGTGGTACATACAGAACCTGGGCCAATGCCGACTTTGACAATATCAGCACCGGAAAGCACCAGCTCTTCACACATTTCACCGGTGACCACATTGCCCGCACAGATCGTTTTAGTCGGCCATGCTTCACGCGCTTTCGACACGAACTGAACAAAATGCTCTGAGTAGCCATTGGCCACATCAATGCAGATAAAGTTCAACGCGGGGTTGAGCGCCAGAATCTGTTTAGTTTTTTCGAAATCTGCATCAGACGTACCGGTTGAAACCATTACGTGTTTGAGCACATCGGCAGAGCTCTCTGCGATGAAGGCGGCCCAGTCTTCAACAGAATAGTGTTTGTGCACAGCGGTCAGGATGTCGAAGGAAGCCAGTGCCGTTGCCATGGCAAACGTCCCGACAGTGTCCATGTTCGCGGCAATAATAGGTACGCCGGACCAGGTCTGACCTGAATGCTTAAAGGTAAATTGACGTTCCAGCTCAACATCGGAACGGCTTTTGAGAGTAGAACGCTTAGGGCGGATAAGAACGTCTTTGAAACCTAACTTCAGATCTTCTTCGATACGCATGTGCGGATTCCTGGGGTTAATGGCGAAAAATCGAAACTCACAACTCCAGTGACGCTATCATACGCACTAATCAATGCCGCGCAAGACTGCGAAATTCTCTTTTTTTACGCTACAATCCCATAAATTTACCTGGCGAATAGTAGGTTAATCCTGCAGCAGCCTCGCCTTCGCACGCATAACTTTTAACTGTTTGATAATCAAACTTAAACTCCAGGATCGGCATCTATGAGGTATACGGTAGCCTTAACCGGCGGCATTGGCAGTGGTAAAAGCACCGTTGCAAATGCGTTCGCTGACCTCGGAATAAACGTCATTGATGCAGATATTATTGCGCGCCAGGTGGTTGAACCCGGCACACCTGCTCTTAAGGCGATCGAAGAACATTTTGGTTCCGACGTTATAGCCGCAGACGGATCGTTGCAGCGACGCATTTTACGCGAACGCATTTTTTCCAATCCTGAGGAGAAAAGCTGGCTGAATGCTCTGCTTCATCCGCTTATTCAGCAGGAAACCCAGCGTCAGTTTCAGCAAGCAACCTCTCCTTATCTGCTATGGGTTGTCCCTTTGCTGGTGGAAAATTCGCTGTATAAAAAAGCCGACCGCGTACTCGTGGTGGATGTCACCCCCGAAACCCAGCTCAGACGCACCATGCAGCGTGATGACGTCACGCGTGAGCATGTTGAACAAATTCTTGCTGCCCAGGCAACGCGTGAAGCGCGGCTGGCCGTGGCAGACGATGTTATTGATAATAATGGCGCACCGGAAGCCATCGCCTCGGATGTCGCCCGCCTGCACGCGCTCTATTTGCAATGCGCGTCGCAGTTTGTCTCACAGGAAAAACCGTAATGCACACCCAGGTCCTTTTTGAACACCCTCTCAATGAGAAGATGCGTACATGGCTGCGCATTGAGTTTTTAATCCAACAGCTCTCCGTTAATTTGCCCATTACTGATCATGCCGGCGCTCTGCATTTTTTCCGCAATATCGGAGATTTGCTGGATGTATTTGAACGCGGCGAAGTCCGTACCGAACTCCTCAAAGAACTGGAGCGACAGCAGCGTAAACTCCAGGCCTGGGTCGAAGTTCCCGGCGTCGATCAAAGCAGAATCGACTCTTTGCGTCAGCAGCTAAAAAGTGCAGGCAGCATTCTGATTTCTGCCCCGCGTATTGGACAGACGCTGCGCGAAGATCGTCTGATTGGTCTCGTACGTCAGCGTTTAAGTATTCCTGGCGGGTGCTGCAGTTTCGATCTGCCGACTCTGCATATCTGGTTACACCTGGCACAGTCGCATCGTGACGCGCAGGTTGAAACCTGGCTTGCCAGCCTGAATCCGCTCAACCAGGCGCTGTCGCTGGTACTGGATTTAATTCGCAACTCAGCGCCGTTTCGTAAGCAAACCAGCCTGAATGGTTTTTATCAGGACAACGGCGAAGATGCAGATCTGCTGCGCTTGCAGCTGCCGCTTGATTCGCTGCTTTATCCGCAAATCTCTGGTCATAAGAGCCGTTTTGCCATCCGCTTTATGCCGCTGGATAGCGAGAATGGTCAGGTGCCTGAGCGCCTCGATTTTGAACTGGCGTGCTGTTAAGGAGTCAACATGTCTGAACAAACCATCGTCAACTGCCCAACCTGCGGCAAGCCTGTAGTATGGGCTGAGGTCAGTCCGTTTCGCCCATTCTGCAGCAAGCGCTGCCAGTTAATCGATCTGGGAGAGTGGGCCGCAGAAGAGAAACGCATCCCAAGCTCTGGTGATCTGTCAGAAAGCGACGACTGGAGTGAAGAACAGAAGTAATTCTGCTAAAACGGTGGGTCGGATTAGGCAACGCCGCACCCGGCATTTTATGTTGTTTTGCCTGATGGCGCTGCGCTTATCAGGCCTACGAACTAAAACGTAGGGCGGGCAAGCGTAGCGCCCCGCCATAATTTGCCGGATGCGGCGTTGCCTTATCCGGCCTACAGCACCATTAGCCAGCTATCAGCTTTTCAATGACCGGTGCATTCGCGGGCGGGAAATCCTGCGCATTCAGAGCATCTTGCGCAATCCACTGCGCCGGTTGCCCCTCTTTTCCCCACGGCTCGCCTTCCCAGCTTTCAACCAGCCAGAACCACAGAGTGATATGCCTGTCCGGAAACTGATACTCCAGCTTTTCGAACAATGAGCTTTGAGTCGGCGTGATCCCCACTTCTTCCTGTAGCTCGCGAATCAGCGCCTGCTCCGGCGTTTCGCCCGCTTCAATTTTCCCGCCGGGGAATTCCAGCTTATTTGCCATGTGGGCATCAGCCGCACGCTGGGTGATAAAAATTTCATGTTGCTGATTACGAATAATCCCGACGGCGATTTGCAGTATTTTCATCTTTATCGTCCATAAAAAAGGCGCAGAATTCTGCGCCTTTTCAGTAAGTTATTTTCTTAGCTCAGACGGCCGTGGCACTGTTTGTATTTTTTGCCAGAGCCGCAAGGACACGGATCGTTACGACCCACTTTACGATCGCCGGTTTGTGCTGCCAGCTCTTCTGCTGCGGCAGAATCGTCGCCTTTATGACTCAACTGCTGCATCTGCGCTAAGCGCTCAGCTTCTTCACGACGCTGCTGCTCCATGGCTTCGACTTCTTCAGGCATACGCACCTGAACTTTGCTCAGGGTGCTGATCACTTCGTATTTCAGTGATTCCAGCATTGACGCAAACATAGAGAAGGATTCACGCTTGTATTCCTGCTTCGGATCTTTTTGCGCATAACCACGCAGGTGGATACCCTGACGCAGATAGTCCATCGCAGCAAGGTGCTCTTTCCACAGAGAGTCGAGAGTTTGCAGCATCACGCCTTTTTCGAAGTGACGCATCATCTCCGCGCCCACAACTTCTTCTTTACGCTGATAAACTTCGATGGCGTTTGCCAGGATACGTTCACGCAGCGTTTCTTCGTGCAGCTCAGGCTCTTTATCCAGCCACTCTGAAATCGGCATCTCAAGATCGAAGTCGTTTTTCAGACGTTCCTGCAGACCCGGGATATCCCACATTTCTTCCAGAGACTGCGGCGGAATATAGGCATCAATAGTTGCTTTGAAGACATCTTCACGGATGCTGTTGATGGTTTCGCTAACGTCAGTTACGTCCAGCAGTTCGTTACGCTGGGTGTAGATAGCACGACGCTGATCGTTGGCAACGTCATCATATTCCAGCAGCTGCTTACGAATATCGAAGTTGCGGCTTTCCACTTTACGCTGTGCGTTAGCAATTGCTTTGGTCACCCATGGGTGTTCAATGGCTTCGCCAGGCTTTATACCCAGTTTACGCATCATGCCTGACACGCGGTCAGAGGCAAAAATACGCATCAGCGCATCTTCCATCGACAGATAGAAACGGGAAGAGCCCGCATCACCCTGACGACCCGAACGACCACGCAGCTGGTTATCGATACGGCGAGATTCGTGACGCTCGGTACCAATAATATGCAAGCCACCGGCAGCTAATACCGCGTCATGGCGAACCTGCCACTCGGCTTTAATCTGCGCGATTTGTTCCGGAGTTGGGTTTTCCAGCTCGGCAACTTCCGCCTGCCAGCTACCGCCCAGCACGATATCGGTACCACGACCGGCCATGTTCGTCGCGATAGTCACGGCTGACGGGTAACCCGCCTGGGCGACGATTGCAGCTTCGTTGGCGTGGAACTTGGCGTTCAGAACATTGTGTTTGATACCCGCTTTGCTCAGCTCGTTAGACACTACTTCCGATTTTTCAATGGAGATAGTACCTACCAGCACCGGCTGGCCATTTGCGGTACGCTCTTTAATATCTTCAATGATCGCCTGAATTTTTTCCGCTTCGGTCATGTACACCAGATCCGGTAAATCCTTACGGATCATCGGACGGTTGGTCGGCACAACCACGGTATCCAGTTTGTAGATGGAGCTAAATTCAAATGCTTCAGTGTCGGCTGTACCGGTCATGCCGGCCAGTTTTTCGTACAAACGGAAGTAGTTCTGGAAGGTAATAGATGCCAGCGTCTGGTTCTCGTTCTGGATCTCTACGCCTTCTTTAGCTTCAACAGCCTGGTGCAGACCATCGGACCAGCGACGCCCCTGCATGGTACGACCGGTGTGTTCATCGACGATGATAACTTCGCCGTCTTTCACGATGTAGTCTACGTCGCGGGTAAACAGCACGTGCGCACGCAGTGCGGCAGTCACGTGGTGCATCAGCATAATGTTGCCTGGAGAGTACAGTGACTCGCCCTCGTCCATAATGCCTTCGTTAACCAGCAGCTCTTCAATCAGTACCAGACCACGTTCGGTCAGGTTAACCTGGCGCGCTTTCTCATCAACTGAGAAGTGCCCTTCGCCCTGGAACGTGTCGGAATCTTCCTTCTCCTGACGGATCAGGTGCGGGATGATTTTATTCACTTTTTTGTACATTTCCGAGCTGTCTTCAGCCGGACCGGAAATGATCAGCGGTGTACGCGCTTCATCGATCAGGATGGAGTCGACTTCATCGACCAGCGCATAGTGCAGTTTTCGCTGAACGCGCTCTTCCGGGCTAAACGCCATGTTGTCGCGCAGGTAGTCAAAGCCGTATTCGTTGTTGGTACCGTAAGTAATATCGGCATTGTAGGCTTCACGCTTGGCTGGCGCAGGCAGGCCAGACATGTTGATACCCACGGTCATGCCGAGGAATTCAAACAGCGGGCGGTTATTTTCGGCGTCACGCTGAGCCAGGTAGTCGTTCACGGTAACCACGTGTACGCCCTTCCCGCTTAATGCGTTCAGGTAGGCTGGCAGCGTCGCGGTAAGGGTTTTACCTTCACCAGTACGCATTTCCGCGATGCAGCGATCGTTAAGCACCATACCGCCCAGCAGTTGAACGTCGAAGTGACGCATACCGAACACGCGTTTACTCGCTTCACGCACTACTGCGAACGCTTCCGGGATCAGGCTCTCAACGCTGGCACCTTTTTCCAGACGGGCGCGGAATTCAGCGGTCTTCGCTTTCAGTTCATCATCGGAGAGTTTTTCCATCTCCGGTTCCATCGCGTTGATGACATTGACCACTTTACGCATACGACGCAGCGTACGCTCGTTACGGCTACCGAATACTTTCGTTAATAATTTGATTAGCATAATAAAATCTCAAACGCCCCGCGGTGCGGAGTCAAAAATTATAAGTTGGAAGGTTCTTTTTTAGCTGAGGCGTTGAGGACCAGCGCGGATACCCTGCAGCTGGCTGATCCAGACCGGAACGCTAAACGCGGCCTGAGAGGTAAAGTGTGCGTATGTCACGCGACTTACTGTCGCGGGCGGAGTGCCTTCCTGCGTCAGCATCGCGCTGAGCGTATTCAGTAACGCAAGATGGTGCGCCTGGATTGGCAATGGCTCTTCGGCAACGGGCAACGCCTGAGGCGCCATGGCAAAAGAAAGATGGCGGATAACCGTACGAATGGCATGTTGATGCCAGTAATCGACGGTAAAATTTGGGCGGCGATTAGTCGCTTCCAGCAAAGCAAGCTGGCTAAAGTTAACTTTAGCGCCTTGATCGTGATTGCTGGCGGTCGCCTTCGCGGGGGTATTAGGTTCAGCAGCATTACCGAGCGCGGGCAGGCCAAAACTAGCCGCGACCATCCCCAACAGGAGATGCGGCCAGAAGTACCGTCTGCCTAACTGTCGCCAGCGCGTCAGTATTCCACTCACGTTATTGCCACCTGATATACCCTGCGTTTGGGGTTACAAATGCAAAACCATTTTTTGCGCACAAATCTTACCATTAATGCGTTCGCACCACAGCAGTAATGACAGCAAGTCGCGGGTAAATATGCTTAAGAAAGCAGCGATCGAACGGTATTTTAATCTACCTGTGGGGAAAAAGTCGCTTCAGATAAGGTGGTTTGCACTCGGAAGATAAAAAAACGACTGGCTCACCTGGCCGGAGAGAGTGCCAGATTTACCAGTCGAATTTATGCGACAACGTATGTCGTTATGCCAGTACGGTCGATGGTGCTTTGAACGCCAACGGCAGTTCTGCATCGTCCTGGAAGGTCACATATTCCCAGGCTTCCTGTTTTGCCAGGACCGCCTGCAACAGTTTGTTATTCAATGCATGACCGGATTTATACGCGGTAAATGCACCAATAATGTTGTGACCACACATGAACAAGTCACCGATCGCGTCGAGCATTTTGTGACGAACGAATTCATCTTCAAAACGCAGGCCGTCTTCGTTCAATACGCGATAATCGTCAACAACGATGGCACAATCGAAGCTGCCGCCCAGGCACAGGCCGCGGGACTGCAGATATTCGATATCACGCATGAAGCCGAAAGTACGCGCACGGCTGATCTGACGCATGAACGCATCCGCAGAGAAGTTCATCGCGTAGCGCTGCGTGCTGGAGTCGATCGCCGGATGGTTAAAGTCGATGGTGAAATCCAACGTAAAACCATTATACGGCTTGAACTCAGCCCACTTATCGCCATCTTCGACACGAACGGTCTCTTTGATGCGAACAAATTTTTTGGCGCTGCTCAGTTCTTCAATACCTGCATCAAGCAGCAGATAAACGAACGGAGCGGCACTGCCATCCATGATCGGGATTTCCGGTGCGTTAACTTCAATAACGATGTTATCGATACCTAAACCCGCCAGAGCAGCATTAAGGTGCTCTACGGTTGAAATCCGTACATCATGCTCATTGACCAGACACGTACAGAGCATGGTATCACGCACAGATTTGGCATCGGCCGGGAAATCTACCGGAGGATTCAAGTCGGTGCGACGATAGATGACCCCGGTGTTGGCCGGCGCAGGGCGTAATGTCAGGGTGACTTTTTTGCCGGTATGCAAACCGACGCCAGTCGCCTGAACGATACGTTTAAGAGTCCTTTGTTTGATCATCGTATAATCTCGCCAAATTACCTATCCAACCGAAGTGTACTATACATTCGGTGGGCCAGTTTAGCACAAAGAGCCACAATTCCCAAATTCCAGCTAATTCTTAATCAGCTTGCTTACGCAGGAATGCTGGGATATCCAGATAATCCGGCTCTTTGGTGGTTTGCGGCGTATTGTCGTTAACCACTTTCGCTACCGGTTTCTGCTCTTGCGTCAACGGCGCCATGCCGTGCTGCTGGTAACGATCCATTACCGGCTGCTGTACCTGCTTGTTGGTCACCAGAGTGATTTCAGGACGTTTGTCCATACCAATTCCAGTTGCAACAACGGTCACGCGCAGTTCGTCGTTCATATCCGGGTCCAGGGAGGTACCGATAACCACGGTCGCATTATCCGATGCAAAGGCACGAATCGTGTTACCGACGGTTTCGAACTCATCCAGACGCAGGTCGAAGCCCGCAGTAATGTTGACCAGCACGCCGCGCGCACCAGACAGATCGATGTCTTCCAGCAGCGGAGAAGAGATAGCCATTTCAGCCGCTTCTTCTGCACGGTCTTCACCGCTTGCCACGCCTGAACCCATCATCGCGTAGCCCATTTCGGACATCACGGTGCGCACGTCTGCAAAGTCGACGTTCATCAGGCCCGGACGAGTAATCAGTTCAGCGATACCCTGGACTGCGCCTTTCAGCACGTCGTTCGCTGCGCCAAACGCATCCAGCAGGGAGATACCGCGACCCAGCACTTTCAGCAGTTTGTCATTCGGAATAGTAATCAGAGAGTCCACATGTTTGGACAGCTCGGTGATACCCTGCTCCGCGAATGCCATACGCTTCTTACCTTCAAAGTTGAAAGGCTTAGTCACGACAGCAACGGTCAGAATACCTAAATCTTTTGCTACTTCAGCAACCACTGGCGCTGCACCGGTACCGGTACCGCCGCCCATGCCAGCTGCGATAAACACCATATCTGCGCCGTCAAGCGCTGCACGCAGAGCTTCACGATCTTCGTCTGCCGCATTACGGCCTACTTCCGGGTTTGCACCCGCGCCCAGACCTTTGGTGATGCCGCTACCAATCTGAATGGTCTGTCCAACCGCCGTTTTACGCAACGCCTGAGCGTCGGTATTCACCGCGAAGAATTCAACACCTTCGATGCGCTCGCGCACCATGTGTTCAACGGCATTACCGCCGCCGCCGCCGACGCCGATGACTTTAATCACCGCGTCATTGGTAAGTTCCATAGGTTCAAACATAGTTTCTCTCTCCGTTGTGCCTGTCGCCTGAGACCGTTAATGTGCGTTGGTCTCTTTAAAAATTAAAACTCTTTTCGCAGCCAGCTATTGAGTCGTTTGATCCACGAGCCAACTGATGCCGTAACGCGTTTTTCTACTTCAGCCTCACCACTCAAATGGGATTCTTTCCCGTAGTGAAGCAGCCCCACTGCCGTTGAATAATAAGGCTCCTGGGCATAATCCGTCAGACCAGTGATATTCAGCGGTGCGCCAATACGTACTTGCGTATGGAACACGCGCTGTGCGCAGGCCGCAAGACCTTCAATTTGCGCAGCGCCACCGGTTAACACAATCCCCGCCGCCAGATGATGTTTCACACCCTGCTGGCGAAGCTGTTCTTGTAATTGCAAAATTTCTTCGTTGACCAGGTTGAGCAGCTCGGTATAACGCGGCTCAATGACCTCTGCCAGGGTCTGACGTTGCAGGCTACGCGGTGGACGACCACCTACGCTTGGCACTTCAACGCTTTCGTCTTTACCCACGATGGAGCCCAGCGCGCAACCATGACGCACTTTGATGGCTTCAGCATCGCTCGGCGGCGTACCAAAGGCATACGCGATATCGCTGGTCACTACATTCCCTGCATAAGGGATAACTTTAGTGTGGCGCAACGCCCCGCCAGTATAAACGGCGATGTCCATTGTACCACCACCAATATCCACCACGCAGACACCCAGCTCACGTTCATCTTCCGTCAACACGGAATAACTGGCTGCCAACCCGGCAAAAATCAGTTGGTCAACTTTCAGACCACAACGTTCAACGGCTTTGACAATGTTCTTCGCCATGTCGTTGTGGCAGGTAATAAGATGGACTTTTGCCTGCATACGCACGCCGGAAAGACCGACCGGATTTTTAATGCCTTCCTGGTAGTCGATGGCGTATTCCTGCGGAATAACGTGCAGAACACGATGTTCATCGCGAACGCGTACGGATTTTGCCGTATGTACCACGTTTTCCACATCTTCCTGCGTCACTTCCTCTTCGGAAATGGGCACCATACCAATTTCATTTTGACAGCTAATATGTTTACCGGAAAGTGCCAGATACACCGAGGAAATCTGGCAATCTGCCATCAGTTCAGCCTGGTCAATGGCGCGCTGTACGCACTTCACCACTGACTCAAGGTCATTCACCCCGCCTTTATCCATACCTCGCGATGGGCAACTGCCCACGCCAATGATATTGACCATACCGTCGGGCAGAACTTCCCCTACTAAAGCGGCTACCTTCGCGGTGCCAATCTCCAGTCCAACTACCAGTTTTCTGTCCGTCGCCTTGATCATTGTTGTTCTGCCTGTGCCTGATTCTGTTGCTGATTAGATTCCTCAGGAGGCAAGGGAACCCAGCCTACTGCCGCTCCTGAGTCATAACGCAAATCAACGTAGCTAATCCGTTTGCCATCGGTTTGCGCCTGCTGCTGTAAAACCGGGTAGAGTTCCACAAAGCGAGCCAAACGTTTTATCGTATCGCCCCTGCCCAGATTCAGCTTAATATCGTTATTCAGCGTCAACTGCCAGGAACGACGAGCGGTCATCGCCGCTTCCTTCAGGGTGAATCTATCCTTAGCCAGCACCTGCCCCATATCGCGGAACCCTTGCAACACTTCACTTGCGCTGCCTTCCGGTCCATACAACATAGGTAATACCTGCTTATTGGCCCGACCGGTTGGAACACTGAATGTATTTCCTTCAGCATCCACCATATGTTGGTCATTCCAACGCGCAATGGGCACATATTCAACCAGATGAATCTTCAATTCATCGGGCCATTGCTTTCTGACGCTCGCCTGTTTAATCCAGGGGAGGCGTTCAATTTGACTCTGAATGATATTCACATCCTGAGTCATAAAGGTTCCCGGAGCGCCCAGCGCCAAAATGGACTGACGAATATCGTCATTGCGCGTGTAATGTCGTTCGCCGGTTAACACCAGTTTCGATAAAGGCAAACGTTGCGCATCTTCCATCCATCCCAACACTACCCAGCCGCTGACAAACACGGTGCACAGCACTGTCAGCAGGAACAATATTCCTGCAAGACGCGTTCCATTATTGCGGCGTGAGGAGTTTACTTCTTCTTCATCACCGTTTCGCGTGTTCAGCGCAGCCTGCGACATATCAGTCCGCCAACTCCAGAATTCTTACCACCAACTGCGAGAAGCTCAGGCCCGCCTGACGCGCCGCCATCGGCACCAGACTGTGGCTGGTCATACCCGGAGAGGTATTCGCTTCCAGCAGATAAAACTGGCCATCGCTGTCCAGCATGACGTCAATGCGACCCCAACCTTTACAGCCCAATGTGGTCCACGCTTTCAGGACTAATTCCTGTAAACGGGCCTCTTGTTCGACTTCCAGACCGGCAGGGCAGAAATATTGTGTCTCATCAGAGAGATACTTCGCCTCATAATCATAGAAGGTTCCCGCAGGTTGGATACGTATTGACGGTAAAATTTCTTCACCAAGTATCGCAACTGTAAATTCCGGGCCACTGAGCCATTTTTCGATCAGTACTTCTTCATCATGCTGAAAAGCCAATGCTAATGCACCATGCAAAGCATTTTCTTCTTCAACTTTTGACATCCCTACGCTTGAGCCTTCACGGCTGGGCTTCACAATCAGCGGCAAACCTAGCGCAGAAATCTCCGTAACCACCTCATCATTAAGGCCTTTTTCGAACTCAGCGCGGGTCAATGCGACCCAAGGCGCGACCGGTAAACCAGCCCCCTGCCACAACAGTTTGCTGCGCAGTTTGTCCATCGAAATCGCAGAAGCCATGACGCCACTACCGGTGTACGGCAGACCAATCAGCTCCAGCATGCCCTGCAACGTGCCATCTTCACCACCACGACCGTGCAGCGCAATAAACACCTTTTGAAAACCCATCGATTTCAAAAGCGTGACATCGACCTCTTTTGGGTCAATTGGATGAGCATCCACACCACCTTCGCGTAACCCTGCCAGTACGGCCGCGCCGGAATTCAGCGAAACGTCACGCTCTGCGGAGGTTCCCCCTAACAGGACCGCGATTTTATCAGCCATGTTGTTCTTCCTCCGGGTTTTGCGGCTTCAGTTTGATTTCAGCTAAGGAACGCGCGATTTTGCCGATATTTCCTGCGCCCTGCACCAAAATCAGATCGTTGCCGGTTAATACCGGCGCCAGCATGTCTGCCACCTGAGCCGGATCGGATACCAGAATCGGGTCGATCTTACCGCGACCACGGATCGTACGGCACAGCGAGCGACTGTCGGCTCCTGGAATCGCGGCTTCACCCGCGGCGTACACATCCAGCATCAACAGCGCATCGACCTGAGTCAGCACGTTGGCAAAGTCGTCATACAGATCGCGAGTACGCGTAAAGCGGTGCGGCTGGAACAGCATCACCAAATTTTTGTCCGGCCAGCCCGCGCGTGCAGCTTTAATTGTGGCATCCACTTCCGTAGGGTGATGACCATAATCATCCACCAGCATCGCCGTCCCGGCTTTACCGTTTACCGGCTCAAGCGGGAATTCGCCGAGGAAGTCAAAACGTCGTCCGGTGCCCTGGAAACTTTCCAGCGCGCGCAGAATTGCGTCGTCTTCAATGCCTTCTTCTGTTGCAACTGCTACCGCCGCCGCCGCGTTCAGCGCATTGTGACGGCCCGGTGCGTTCAACGTCACGCGTAAATCGGCCATCCCCTGACGCAGCAGTGTGAAGTGTCCTTGTGGACCAATCTGCTGGTAATCTTCGACGCGCACATCAGCATCATCGCTGAAACCATAGGTTGTGGTTTGACGACCAACTCGCGGCAACAACTCGCGGATCACCGGATCGTCAACGCACATCACCGCACGACCATAAAACGGCAAGTTATGCAGGAAATTAATAAACGTCTGCTTTAAATTTTCGAAGTCGCCATGGTAGGTATCCATATGATCGGCTTCGATATTGGTAACAATCGCTACCATCGGCTGCAAATGCAGGAACGACGCATCGCTCTCATCCGCCTCCGCTATTAAATAACGGCTATGACCCAGACGCGCATGGACGCCTGCGGCCTTCACCAGACCGCCGTTGACAAACGTCGGATCCAGCCCCGCTTCCGCGTAGATACTGGAGACCATCGCTGTGGTCGTGGTTTTACCGTGCGTCCCGGCAATGGCGATACCGTGACGAAAACGCATTAACTCCGCCAGCATTTCAGCACGACGGATCACCGGAATGCGCGCTTCATGCGCCGCAACAATTTCCGGGTTATCCGCAGAAATGGCGCTGGATACCACCACCACGCTCGCATCGCGCACGTTTTCCGGGCGATGGTTGAAGAAAATCGTGGCGCCCAGATTCGTCAACTGCTGCGTCACCGGGTTCGGCGCTAAGTCAGAACCGCTGATCTGATAACCTTCGTTGGCCAAAACTTCGGCAATACCGCCCATACCAGCACCACCGATGCCGACAAAGTGAATGTGCCGAACGCGACGCATTTCGGGCACGATGGAACGCAGTTTTGCCAGTTGTTGTGTATTCATTCTTTAGCCATTAACTTCTTAGTTCATGCGATGCAAAAGGCATCACCACAATTACGCCCGGGCAGCCCGGCTCACTTCATTAGCAACGCGCTCTGTAGCATCCGGAATGGAAGCGGCGCGCGCACGTTCTGCCATGGTTAATAAGGTTTCTCGCGACCACCCGGAAAGGGTGTTAGCGACGGCATCCACAGTAAACTGCGGCTGCTCAAGAATTTTTGCGGCGCCCGCTTTCTCCAGCGGCAGCGCATTCCAGTACTGCTGTCGGTCTTTGTGCTGGAAAGGCACAAACAGCGCAGGCAAACCTGCGGCGGCAATTTCGCTTACCGTCAGCGCGCCGGAGCGACAAACTACGACATCCGCCCACGCGTAGGCTGCTGCCATATCATCAATAAACTCAGTGACCTTGTGCTGCGGTTGTCCCGCGTCGGCATACGCCTGTTCAACGGTTTGCTGCGCGCCTTTGCCACTCTGATGCCAGATAGTCACCGCGTCACCAAGCTTTGCGGCAACCTGCGGCATCGTCTGGTTCAATACGCGTGCGCCCTGAGATCCCCCGACGACCAGCACGCGAACCGGGCCTTCACGCCCCGCCAGACGCGCTTCGGGCAACGGCAGCGCCAGAACGTCGGTGCGTACTGGGTTACCCACCACTTCCGCATTCGGGAAAGCGCCAGGAAAAGCCTGCATCACCTTCGTTGCAATCTTCGCCAGCCACTTGTTGGTTAATCCCGCAATGCCGTTTTGCTCATGCAGGACAACCGGAATGCCTAATGACCAGGCAGCCAGACCGCCAGGGCCGGACACGTAGCCGCCCATCCCCAGCACCACATCAGGCTTAAACTGCTTCATGATGGCGCGCGCCTGACGCCAGGCATTAAAAATACGCACGGGGGCGGCAAGTAGCGCGTTGACACCTTTGCCACGCAAACCGGAGATGCGAATAAAGTCAATTTCAATGCCATGCTTCGGCACTAAGTCCGCTTCCATACGATCGGCGGTGCCCAGCCAACGAACCTGCCAGCCCTGGGCCATTAAATGGTGCGCAACCGCCAGCCCCGGGAACACATGCCCGCCGGTACCGCCTGCCATCACCATTAACCGCTTCGGTTGACCACTCATCGTGCACCTCGTGTAAACGCCTGGGCTTTTTCCAGACGCGTTTCATAATCAATACGTAACAAAAACATGATGGCCGTCGACATAATCAACAAACTGGAACCACCATAACTGATCAGCGGTAACGTCAGACCTTTTGTTGGCAGCATACCTGCTGCCGCGCCGACGTTTACCAGGGCCTGGAAGCTAAACCAAATCCCGATGGAGCAAGCTAAAAAGCCTGAAAAACGGTGGTCAATTTCCAGCGCTTTGCGGCCAATCGACATCGCGCGAAAAGCGACGAAGAATACCATTAAAAGTGCCAATACCACACCGATATAACCCAGCTCTTCCCCAATGATGGCGAAGATGAAGTCGGTGTGCGCTTCCGGTAAATACTCCAGTTTTTGCACTGAATTACCTAACCCCTGACCCCAAACCTCACCGCGACCAAAAGCCATCAGCGATTGCGTTAACTGATAGCCGCTGCCAAACGGATCTTCCCATGGGTTCCAGAAGGAGGTTACGCGGCGAATACGATACGGTTCGGCAAGGATCAGCAGCACCACCGCCGAAATCCCCATGCCGATAATGGCAATGAACTGCCACAGTTTCGCGCCAGCGAGAAACAGCATCGCCAGCGTCGTGACAAACAGCACCACCACCGTACCAAGGTCAGGCTGCGCCAGCAGTAAGACTGCCAGCACCAGAATCACACCCATCGGTTTTAAGAAGCCGCGCAGGTTATTACGCACTTCATCGACTTTACGCACCAGGTAGTTAGCGAGATAACAGAACAGCGACAGCTTGGTGAATTCCGCAGGCTGAATACGCAGTGGACCCAGCGCGATCCAGCGCGATGCCCCGTTAACGGAGCTCCCCACCACCAGCACGATCAACAACATGATGATCGAGGCGATCAGCATCGTCGTGCTGTACTTTTGCCAGAACTCCATCGGCAGACGCAGCGTCACCATCGCCAGACAGAACGCGAGGAAGATATACAGCGCGTCACGCTTAGCAAACAGGAAAGGATCGCCTGCCAGGCGTTGCCCTACGGGCATCGATGCCGATGTCACCATCACAAAACCGATCGCTGCCAGACCAAAAGTCAGCCACAGCAGCATGCGGTCATACATGATCAAGCTGTCCGCGTCTTTATCACGCGAAGCCATCACCCAGCCTTTAAGTGCCGCGAAGATCCACGCCAGGACACCCAGTCCCGGTACGCGCGGCATTTTCAGACGAGGGAGAGAGAAGCGCATCAACCCAACTCCTTCGCTAAACGGGTAAAGACGTCACCGCGTTGCTCAAAGTTCTTGAACTGGTCAAGGCTGGCGCAGGCTGGCGACAGCAGCACCATATCACCCTGCTTCACACGCGGTGCGAGCAGACGCATTGCCTGCTCCATGGTTTCAGTGTGTTCCGCAACCTCAGGACGCAGAGCAGCAAGCTGCGCGCCATCGCGACCAAAGCAGTACAGACGAATGTTGTCGCCAGTCAGGTAGCGTTGCAGCGGCATAAAGTCGGCGGATTTCCCATCGCCGCCCAGCAGCAGGTGCAGCGTACCGTCAACGTGCAGACCATTCAGTGCCGCTTCGGTGCTGCCAACGTTGGTGGCTTTTGAATCGTTGATCCAACGCACACCGTTATGATTCAGTACCAACTGGAAACGATGCGCCAGACCGGTAAAGGTAGTCAGCGCTTTCAGGCTGGATGCCCGCGGCAGACCCGCAGCATCCGCCAGCGCCAGCGCCGCCAGGGCGTTGGTATAGTTATGCTGGCCGGTAAGCGTCATCTCTTTCACGTTCAGGACTTTTTCGCCTTTCACCCGCAGCCAGGTTTCACCCTGCTGACGATTGAGATGATAGTCACCCATGTTGATGCCAAAGCTCACGCAGCGCTCATCCGCCCCGCGAATCGGCATGGTCAGCGCATCATCGGCATTAACCACGCACACTTTCGCATTCTCATAGACGCGCAGTTTGGCCGCACGGTACTGCTGCAAGCCAAACGGATACCTGTCCATATGATCTTCGGTGACGTTCAAAATGGTGGCGGCTACGGCCTGTAAGCTGGAGGTTGTCTCCAGCTGGAAGCTCGACAGCTCCAGTACATACAGCTCACGTTCGTCATCCAGCAGCATCAGCGCGGGCAGGCCGATATTTCCGCCAACACCCACGTTCACACCAGCCGCTTTCGCCATTTCTCCCACCAACGTGGTGACGGTGCTTTTCCCGTTGGAACCGGTGATCGCGACGATCGGCGCCTGCGCTTCACGACAGAACAGCTCGATGTCACCGACAATTTCGATCCCTGCATCAGCAGCGGCGCTCAGAGAAGGATGCGCCAGGGCAATACCAGGGCTGGCGACGATGAGATCGGCGGCCAGCAGCCAATCATCATTCAGGCTGCCAACATGACGCTCAACCGCTTCCGGCAATTTATCCAGGCCAGGTGGCGTTGCGCGGGTATCCATCACACGCGGCGTCACGCCACGCGCCAGAAAGAAATCCACGCAGGACAGCCCGGTCAATCCCAGACCGATAATGACGACTTTTTTACCCTGGTAATCAGCCATGATTAACGTACCTTCAGCGTTGCCAGGCCAATCAGCACCAGCATCAGCGAAATAATCCAGAAGCGCACAATTACGCGCGGTTCCGGCCAGCCTTTCAGTTCATAGTGATGGTGAATCGGCGCCATACGGAAGATGCGCTGTCCGCGCAGCTTAAAGGAGCCAACCTGCAGAATGACCGACAGCGTTTCCACAACAAATACGCCGCCCATAATTACCAGCAGGAATTCCTGACGCAGCAGCACGGCAATAATGCCCAGCGCGCCGCCCAGCGCCAGAGAACCGACGTCGCCCATAAAGACCTGCGCCGGATAGGTGTTAAACCACAGGAAGCCTAACCCCGCACCGACAATCGCCGTACAGACGATCACCAGTTCACCGGCATGGCGTAAATAGGGAATGTGCAGGTAGTTGGCAAAGTTCATGTTACCTGTAGCCCATGCCACCAGCGCAAAACCTGCGGCCACGAACACGGTCGGCATAATCGCCAGACCATCCAGGCCATCGGTGAGGTTTACCGCATTGCCAGTACCCACAATAACGAAGTACGCCAGCAGCACGTAGAACAGCCCCAATTGCGGCATGACATCTTTAAAGAACGGCACCACCAGCTCGGTAGCCGGGGTATCTTTACCGGCGAGGTACAGCGCAAAGGCTACACCCAGCGCAATCACCGACATCCAGAAGTACTTCCAGCGGGCAATCAACCCCTTGGTATCTTTGCGCACCACTTTGCGGTAGTCATCGACAAAACCGATAATGCCGTAGCCAATCAATACCACCAGCACGCACCATACATACGGGTTCGACGGATATGCCCACAACAGAACGGAGATAACAATCGCGGTGAGGATCATGATCCCGCCCATGGTTGGCGTACCACGTTTACTAAAGTGCGATTCCGGACCGTCGTTACGTACAACCTGTCCAAAGGACATTTTTTGCAAGCGGGCAATCATGCGCGGGCCCATCCACAAAGAGATGAACAGCGCGGTCAGCAGGCTGACGATGGCGCGAAACGTCAGATAGGAAAAGACGTTAAAGCCGGAATAATATTTGACCAAATGTTCGGCCAGCCAAACTAACATGTCCCATTCTCCTGTAATGCGCGTACTACCTCTTCCATGGCGGCACTACGTGAACCCTTCACTAAAATCGTCATGACCTGATGTTCTGCAATCAATGCTTTAAGATGCGCGGCCAGCGCGCTTTTATCCGCAAAATGTTCGCCAACGCCGCTGGCGTCGCTAATTGCCTGACTCAGTTTTCCTGTACTCAGTACGCGGTCGATACCTGCTGCTTTCGCAGCAACACCTACCTGTACATGGCATGCTTCACTTTCTGCGCCAAGCTCTGCCATATCGCCAACGACCAATACGCGATAGCCCGGCATTTCAGACAGCACCTGCACCGCTGCGGTCATCGAACCGACGTTCGCGTTATAGGAGTCATCCAGCAACAGCTGATTTTCTGCAAGTTGAATCGGGAACAGACGTCCCGGTACCGCTTGCAGATCCTTCAAACCCGCTTTGATCGCCTCGTGCGTCGCGCCTACCGCCATAGAAAGCGCCGCCGCCGCAAGGGCGTTAGCGATATTGTGGCGACCCGGCAACGGCAGCAGGACATCAATGCTTCCGGTCGGCGTTTGCAGAGAAAATTCTGTGCCATGCGAGGTCACATGAACGTTGGTAGCAGAAAAGTCGCTGTTGGCCGCATTCGGGGAGAAGCGCCAGACTTTGCGTTCGCCGATGATGCTTTGCCAGTTCAACCAGTCGTTGTTGTCGGCATTCATAATGGCGATACCGTTCGCAGAAAGGCCGGTAAAAATCTCACCTTTTGCCTTCGCAACGCCCGCCAGAGAGCCGAAACCTTCCAGGTGCGCGGCGGCCAGATTGTTCACCAGCGCCGCTTCCGGACGCGTCAGGCCGACGGTCCAGGCGATTTCGCCCTGATGGTTGGCGCCGAGCTCAATCACGGCATAGTCGTAATCGTTATTTAAGCGCAGCAGCGTCATCGGTACGCCGATGTCGTTATTCAGATTGCCCGCGGTATATAGGGTGTTACCACACTGGCTCAGAATGGCAGCCGTCATCTCTTTGACGGACGTTTTACCGGATGAGCCGGTCAGCGCGACAACGCGCGCCGGAACCTGAGCGCGAACCCACGCCGCCAGTTCACCAAACGCCAGACGCGTATCTTTAACAATGAGCTGCGGCAGGTTGGTGTTCAACGGGCGGCTGACCAGCAGCGCACCCGCCCCGCTCTCTTGCGCTTTGTCTGCAAAATCATGGGCATCAAAGCGTTCGCCTTTCAGCGCCACAAACAGGCAGCCCGGCGTCACTTTACGCGTATCGGTTGTTACGGCATCAAGGGTCAGATCGGCCCCTTTCAGTTCGCCACGGAGGATCTCCGCCAGTTGGCTGAGCGTTACGCTAATCATGCGATAACCCCCAGCAGACGCGCTGCGGTCACGCGGTCAGAATAGTCGAGACGCTGCGAGCCGACGATCTGGTAATCTTCGTGACCTTTCCCGGCCACCAGCACCACGTCGTTTTCTTTCGCCTGCATAATGGCGTTTGTCACGGCTTCTGCGCGCCCTTCCATCACCTTCGCCTGTCCGGCATCCAGCATACCCGCCAGAATGTCGTTAATAATGGCGCGCGGCTCTTCGGTACGCGGGTTGTCATCAGTCACCACGACAACATCTGCAAACTGCTCGGCGATTGCGCCCATCAACGGACGTTTGCCTTTATCGCGATCGCCGCCGCAGCCAAAGACGCACCACAGTTTGCCAGTACAGTGCAGACGTGCCGCCTGCAGCGCTTTTTCCAGCGCATCTGGCGTATGGGCGTAATCAACCACCACGGTGGTTTTACCCGGCGCGCTGAACACTTCCATACGTCCGCAAACCGGCTGCAATTGTGTCGCCGTTTTCAGTAAATCAGCTAACGGATAGCCCAGTGCCAACAGCGTTGCCAGCGCCAGCAAAAGATTGCTGACGTTAAACGCCCCCATCAGGCGGCTTTCAATTTCGCCGTCGCCCCATGAGGAGGTAAAACGAATCGTTGCCCCACTGTCGTGATACTTCACGTCAACCGCTTTTAACCAACGACCATGACAGTTCGGGTTGATGTGGTCTTCCATCGAAACGGCAACCGCATCCGGGAGTTTCGCCAGCCAGCGACGACCGACTTCATCATCCGCATTGACGATGGCCTGACCGCAATGGTGCGTGGAATACAGCAGCCATTTCGCGGCTTCGTAATGTTCCATGTCGCCGTGGTAGTCGAGATGGTCGCGGCTTAAGTTAGTAAATACTGATGCGGCAAACTTCAGCGCCGCCACGCGATGCTGAACCAGGCCGTGTGAAGAGACTTCCATCGCGCCAACCGTTGCGCCCTGCGCAGCCAGCCACGCCAGCACATGCTGGACATCAACGGCTGAACCGGTGGTATTTTCCGTCGGGATCACTTTGCCCAGCAGGCCATTACCTACTGTTCCCATTACCGCGCTGGTTTCGCCAAGCAGTTGGCTCCACTGGGCCAGCAATTGGGTGGTGGTGGTTTTACCGTTAGTCCCGGTTACACCGACCAGACGCATTTTCTCAGAAGGCTCGTGGTAAAAACGGCCCGCCAGTGCAGATAAACGTTCGTTAAGCTGACTGAGATAGATGACCGGAACGCCATGCATTTCACGGATTTCACCATCAGTAGCTTCATCTTTTGCTTCTGCAATAATGGCAGCCACACCTTGCGCTATCGCCTGCGGGATATACCGACGCCCGTCCGCCTGATGACCCAATACCGCGACAAAGAGATCGCCTGATGCAGCCACACGGCTGTCAAGCGTCATCTCCCGCAGTGCTCGCTCCGGTGCACCCGGCACCCATGGAGCAAGAAGGTCGCGCAAATTACGATCTGCCACCTGTTGCCTCGCCTTGATTATTCACAAATTCATTTTTATCGCCCGTTGTCAGCGCATCCGGCTCGATGTTCATGGTGCGCAGTACGCCGCCCATGATGGCACCAAAGACCGGCGCGGAAACGGCGCCACCGTAGTATTTACCCGCCTGCGGATCGTTGATAACAACAACCAGCGCGAAGCGCGGCTGACTCGCAGGCGCAACGCCTGCGGTATAAGCAATGTATTTGTTGATGTAGCGGCCATCCGGCCCTACTTTTTTCGCTGTACCGGTTTTAATAGCGATGCGATAGCCTTTAATCGCCGCCTTCACGCCGCCGCCGCCCGGCAGCGCCACGCTTTCCATCATATGCACGACGGTACGCACGGTATCTTCCGGGAAGATACGCTCACCCGGAACAGGAGGGTCAACTTTGGTAATCGACAGTGGACGATAAACGCCGTAGCTGCCGATCGTTGCATAGACTCGCGCTAACTGTAACGGCGTTACCATTAGCCCGTAGCCGAAAGAGAAGGTGGCCCTCTCTATGTCAGACCACCGTTGTTTTTGAGGATATAAGCCACTGCGTTCTCCGACCAACCCCAAATTGGTCGCTTTTCCCAGCCCAAAACGTGAGTAAGTATCTACTAACGCTGAGGACGGCATCGCTAACGCCAGCTTGGAAACACCGACGTTACTCGACTTCTGCAAAACCCCGGTGAGGGTTAATTCGCTATAACGCGCCACGTCTTTGATTTCGTGACCATTAATTCGGTAAGGGATAGTATTGAGGACGGTATTTTCGCGAACCACGCCACGCTGCAGCGCGGTCATCACCACCATCGGTTTAACGGTAGAACCCGGTTCAAACACGTCGGTGATGGTACGGTTACGCATCGCGTCTTTTGGCGTACCGGTGAGATTGTTCGGGTTGTAGGACGGACTGTTGGCCATGGCCAGCACTTCACCGGTGTTTACATCCACCAGTACCGCACTGCCTGACTCCGCCTTGTTGAACGCCACGGCGTTATTCAGTTCACGGTAGACCAGTGCCTGTAAACGCTCATCAATGCTCAACGCGAGGTTATGCGCCGCCTGGCTGTCGGTAGAGGAGATATCTTCAATGACGCGGCCATAACGGTCTTTACGTACAATACGTTCGCCCGGTTGTCCGGTGAGCCACTTGTCGAAGCTCTTCTCTACGCCTTCAATCCCCTGGCTGTCGACGTTAGTAAAGCCGATGAGGTGAGCAGTCACTTCTCCGGAAGGATAGTAACGGCGGGATTCTTCGCGCAGGTGGATACCTGGCAGCTTCAGTTTCTTGATGTAGTCGGCCATGTCAGGGTTTACCTGACGCGCCAGATAGATGAAGCGCCCTTTCGGGTTGGCGTTAATGCGGGAAGCCAGTTGATCGAGCGGGAGATTCAGCGCGGTTGACAGCGCTCTCCAGCGTTCGCCAACGCTCACGCCGCCTGCATCATGTACTTCTTTCGGGTCGGCCCATATCGCTTTAACCGGAACGCTCACCGCCAGCGGGCGACCAGAGCGGTCGGTAATCATTCCGCGTGATGTAGACACTTCCTGGACGCGTAGAGAGCGCATATCACCCTGACGCACCAGCATGTCCGGCGCGATGATTTGCAGCCAGGCAACGCGCCCCAGCAGAAAACCCAGTGCCAGCAAAATACAGCCGCACAGTAACGCAAAACGCCAACTGATAAAGTTGGCTTGTTCTTCCTGGCGTTTTGGTTTGTGCGTTTTTGCCGCTGCTTTCATGCGTCGCGTTTATCCTTATTTTTGTACTACGATATTTTCTTGTGAGGGATCGACATGCTGCATTTGCAGCTTTTCCGTTGCGATCCGTTCAACACGGCTATGGTCGCCGAGCGCGTTCTCCTCAAGGATCAAGTTGCGCCATTCGATATCCAGCGCATCTCGCTCCAGAACCAGCTGCTCACGCTGCGCAGTCAGTAACCGCGTATGGTGTGCTGTTGTCACGACGGTAACCGCCGTCAAAATAATGCAAATGAACAGGCAGAGTGGCAGCTTCCCAAACCGCAAAAGATCGTCACCGATCACGCCAGGCAAGGCATGGCGCTCGTTGCTTCCTATCGATCCTTTAACTTTGCTGAGGGCTTCTGTCACTCTGCTGATCATGCGTTCGTCCTCTCTGCAATACGCAGAACTGAACTACGGGCACGAGGATTCTCAGCTACCTCTTCTTCACCCGGCATCATCTTGCCTAGTGCTCTTAACTCACGGCCGCCCAGCTTTTTGATCTGCGCTTCGGTCATCGGTATTCCAGCCGGTACCTGAGGACCACGGCTTTGTTCACGCATAAAGCGTTTCACAATGCGGTCTTCAAGCGAATGGAAACTGATGATCGAAAGGCGACCACCTGGAGCCAGCACGCTGAGCGAGCTTTTTAGCGCCTGCTCTATCTCCTCCAGTTCACTGTTCACCCAAATGCGCACCGCCTGGAAGGTACGGGTCGCGGGATGTTTGAATTTGTCCTTCACCGGCATTGCCGCTGCAATAACTTCCGCCAGCTCTTTGGTGCGGGTCATCGGTTCGATGCGGTTGCGCTCCACGATGGCGCGCGCAATGCGTTTGCCAAAGCGCTCTTCGCCAAAGGTTTTAATCACCCAGGCAATGTCTGCTTCATCGGCGGTTTGCAGCCATTCGGCCGCTGACTGACCGCGTGTTGGGTCCATACGCATATCTAACGGACCGTCACGCATAAACGAGAAACCGCGCTCTGCGTCATCGAGCTGCGGTGAAGAAACGCCGAGATCGAGAAGAATCCCGTCGATCTTACCGGTCAGTCCACGCTCGGCGACATAGTCAGCCAGCGCAGAGAAAGGTCCATGTACGATGGAGAAACGGGGATCGGTAATCGTTTTTGCAACGGCAATAGCCTGCGGATCGCGATCGATTGCCAGTAAACGTCCCTCTTCGCCAAGCTGGGAGAGGATCAGACGTGAGTGACCGCCGCGACCAAATGTCCCGTCAATGTAGATGCCGTCTGGACGAATATTCAGGCCGTTTACGGCTTCATCCAGCAACACCGTTGTATGTTTATAATTTTCCGTCATTTTATAGAGACAAATCCTGCAATCGTTCCGACAACGCGCCAGTAACAGACTGCTCAGCGTCGATATCTTCCTTGACCTGTTGATACCAGGTCGTTTCATCCCACAGCTCAAACTTATTGAACTGCCCAACCAGCATCACTTCTTTCGTTAGCCCTGCGTGTTGCCGCAGAATGGGTGCTATCAGTAATCGACCAGCGTTATCCATCTGACATTCGCTGGCATGACCCAACAATAAGCGCTGTACGCGACGCTCAACTGGATTCATGCTCGACAGACGCGATAGCTTCTGCTCGATTATTTCCCATTCAGGCAGGGGGTACAGCAGCAGGCACGGGTGATGGATGTCAATGGTGCAAACCATTTGACCGGTAGCGCTCTCAAGCAGTTGATCCCGATAACGGGTAGGCACGGATAAGCGCCCTTTACTGTCGAGATTAACTAACGTTGCTCCCCGGAACATGCCAGTCTCACCCCCAATTACCACTTTATCCCACAAATTCCCACTTAAAGGAGTTTACGGAGCGGAGGAAAACCTTGTCAAGCAAGTCGCGGCGCTTAGCGGAGCAAAAAACCCATTGTTTACGGCTAATATCAGCGTTGAACAAATTCCGTACAGCAAACGAAGCAAATTAACGTCATGAATATTTGTAAGAAAAAAATCCAACAACTCATCATTGTTTAAAACAACTGAATATCATCCAAAGAAAATATAAAGTGTCAGTTTGCGACGCGAGCGGCATTTTAGGACAATATGCAGCGAGTTAACAGTACCAGTTAATCGGTCTGTACGCCGCGCAGAGCCGAGGAAAGCACCAGATGGCCGCAATACGAGAGCAAAGTGTTTGTTAATTCGGCAAATCCATACAAGCATGTAACAAAATAATACAAGCGTAACGCGTCGTTACGTATCAATAACCCAAAAATGGATAGTTGCATTTTTAATTCGGGGTATTTCAAGAATGATTTCAGATAATTCTAAAGAATATTCTTAAATATAATGCGGTTATTTCTGAGAATAGAAAAATTGAAGACGTCAGAGGCTTATCCCGCCGACGTCATCAATTGAGGAAACTTAGTTACGGCTGAGAATACCGCGACGGTAGAGATTACGCCGTATACGCGTTAAACCTGGTTTTGGTTTACGCGGTTCGTCCAGACTTGCCAGTACAATCTCCAGCACGCGTTCTGCGACATCACGATGGCGCTGTGCCACTGCCAGTACCGGGCACTGCAGGAAGTCGAGCAGTTCGTGATCGCCAAAAGTCGCAATCGCTAAATCAGACGGCAGTTGCCCATCACGACGCAGGGTCACATCCATCACGCCCTGCAACAGGGCAAACGACGTGGTAAACAACGCCTGAGGCATTGGGTGCGTTTCCAGCCATTTATCAAACAGCTGCGCAGCCGCTTCCCGCTCATAGCTGTTGGCGTACAGGAAATGGACTTCACGCGGATCGTCCTTCCACGCGGTACGAAAACCCTGCTCGCGCAGGAAACTGACGGATAATTCAGGAAGCGCGCCCAGATAGAGGACGGTTTCAGCAGGGAATTTGCGTAACTCCTCTGCCAACATTTCCGCATCATCCTGATCCGCCCCCACAACGCTGGTAAAATGTTCGCGGTCCAGTGCACGGTCCAGCGCCACAATCGGGAATGAACTGTTTGCCCAGCGTTGGTAGAACGGATGCTCAGGCGGCAAAGAAGTCGACACAATAATGGCATCGACCTGGCGCTGTAAAAGATGCTCAATACAGCGCATTTCGTTATCCGGCTGATCTTCAGAGCAGGCAATCAACAGCTGATACCCACGCTGACGCGCCTGGCGTTCCAGATAGTTTGCGATCCGGGTATAGCTTGTGTTCTCAAGATCCGGGATCACCAGCCCGATAGAACGTGTGCGTCCAGCACGCAGCCCGGCCGCCACGGCATTCGGGTGGTAATTATGCTCACGCACCACCGCCATGACTTTTTCAACCGTTTTGTCGCTTACGCGATATTGCTTTGCTTTGCCATTAATAACGTAGCTTGCAGTCGTTCGCGAAACGCCGGCCAACCGAGCGATTTCATCCAGTTTCACAATTGCCCCTTGCGTAAAATGTACAAACCATAACCTTTTAGATGGCATGGGTTAAACTTCTTAACATCTAAGCGCAGAATAATGACTGCGGCAACCGCTTTTGTCTCTGGTTACTGCTGATTTCGCAAAAAAAAGCGCAGCAGGTAGCATCAGCGAAAGCGGGTTCGTTACCTGCAGGCAGGATAAGGCGTTTATGCCGCTATCCGGCATGACCTCCACGATGAGGCCTGATAGCGCTTTGCTTACCAGGCCTACGGTTGACGATTAGCGCATAATTTTATCGCCACGGGAGAGTCCCACCACACCGGAACGAGCAACTTCCACAATTTTGGCGACTTCACGCAAGGTTGCCAGAAACGCATCCAGCTTGTCGCTGGTGCCCGCCAGTTGTACGGTGTAGATAGACGGCGTCACGTCGATGATTTGCCCGCGGAAAATCTCCGTATTGCGTTTCACCTCTTCCCGGCCATAACCACTGGCCTGGATTTTCACCAGCATGATTTCTCGTTCAACGTGGGCACCCTGCCCCAGCTCGCTAACGCGCAGAACATCCACCAGTTTGTGGAGCTGCTTTTCGATCTGCTCAAGGACTTTCTCATCCCCTACCGTCTGAATCGTCATCCGCGATAAGGTGGGGTCGTCGGTCGGCGCGACGGTCAGGCTTTCAATGTTGTATCCACGCTGGGCGAAGAGGCCAATCACCCGCGACAATGCACCCGACTCATTTTCCAGCAATACTGATAATATCCGGCGCATAATCAGGTCCTCTCCGTTTTGCTTAGCCACATTTCATCCATCCCGCCCCCACGAATCTGCATCGGGTAGACATGCTCACTGCCGTCGACGGTGACGTCGACAAACACCAGGCGATGATTACGCACATGCTCCAGCGCTTCACCCAGCTTGCTCTCCAGTTCATCTGGATGATTAATCTGGATACCGATATGCCCATAAGCCTCAGCAAGGCGCACAAAATCGGGCAGCGACTGCATGTAAGACTGGGAGTGACGCCCGGAGTAGATCATGTCCTGCCATTGTTTGACCATGCCGAGATAACGGTTGTTAAGGTTGAGCACCAGCACCGGCAGTTCATACTGCAGCGCCGTCGACAGCTCCTGGATATTCATCTGAATGCTGCCATCCCCGGTGACGCACACTACCGTTTCATCCGGCAACGCCATTTTCACCCCTAACGCCGCAGGTAAACCGAATCCCATCGTGCCGAGGCCGCCTGAGTTAATCCAGCGACGCGGTTTATCGAACGGATAATAAAGTGCGGCAAACATCTGATGCTGGCCAACGTCAGAGGTCACATACGCTTCCCCTTTCGTCAGATGCCAGATGGTTTCAATCACCGCCTGCGGCTTAATGCTTTCGCTTTGCGTGTCGTATTTCAGACACTGACGGGCGCGCCAGTGCTCAATCTGTTGCCACCAGTCACGGTTATCATCCAGTGGCTGCTGTGATTTCTCCTGCTCCAGCAGTTCGAGCATTTGATCCAGCACCAGACGGGCATCACCCACAATCGGAATATCCGCAGTAACGGTTTTAGAAATAGAGGTCGGATCGATGTCGATATGCAGCACGGTCGCATTCGGACAGTATTTTGCCAGGTTATTTGTCGTTCGATCGTCAAAGCGAACGCCGACAGCAAAGATCACATCGGAATGATGCATGGTCATATTCGCTTCGTAGGTACCGTGCATCCCTAACATGCCCAGCGCCTGACGATGCGTGGCCGGAAACGCGCCCAACCCCATTAGCGAGGAGACAACCGGCAGATTCAGCGCTTCAGCAATCTGAGCTAACTGCTCATGGCAAGCAGCATTGACCGCGCCACCACCCACATAGACAACCGGTTTCTTCGCCGCGACCAGCGTCTGTAGCGCCCGTTTGATCTGTCCTTTATGCCCCGTCGTCGTCGGATTATACGAGCGCATACTCACCGAGTCCGGCCAGCTATAAGGCAGTTTCTTCGCCGGATTCAGAATATCCTTCGGCAAATCCACCACCACCGGCCCAGGACGACCGCTTGCTGCCAGCCAGAAGGCTTTTTTCAGCACCTGCGGGATATCTTCCGTTTGTTTGACCAGGAAGCTGTGTTTTACCACCGGGCGGGATATACCTACCATGTCGCACTCCTGGAAGGCATCGTAGCCAATCAGCGACGTTGCGACCTGTCCGGAGAGGATCACCAGCGGAATGGAATCCATGTAAGCCGTTGCGATTCCGGTAATCGCGTTGGTCGCCCCCGGTCCGGAGGTAACTAATACGACCCCCACTTCTCCCGTGGCACGCGCAAGGCCATCAGCCATATGTACCGCCGCTTGTTCATGGCGGACCAGCACATGATCAATACCTCCGACCGTATGCAGCGCATCATAAATATCGAGGACGGCCCCCCCGGGATAACCGAATACCTGCTTCACACCCTGATCGATGAGCGATCGGACGACCATCTCGGCTCCAGACAACATCTCCATGGCTTGCCTCACTCTTATAATGAATTACGGTTTAACAACACATTAACCGCTGACGATGACGCATGGCAATTGACTCCGAAGGGGTGTCACTGGAGTAAATAAGAATAAAAAGGAGGAAAGACGCGAATAAACGGAGAATTA
This sequence comes from Citrobacter sp. Cpo148, assembly GCF_030332375.1. Taxonomy (NCBI): domain Bacteria; kingdom Pseudomonadati; phylum Pseudomonadota; class Gammaproteobacteria; order Enterobacterales; family Enterobacteriaceae; genus Citrobacter; species Citrobacter sp. Cpo148. The sequence continues at coordinate 203,267 of NZ_JAOWHY010000040.1, read as the reverse complement.
AACCAGCATAAGCAATCAGTATGATAAATAATCGCTTAAAAATGGGAACTTACAGCAATTACTCTATTTTTTGACACTTTTGGACAGACGTAAAAAATAGAGTTCAGCATAAAATTTCAGTTATAAAGACAAAAGCAGAATAAACAGGATGTATTGTCCGGTTTACTCTGCCGAGTGCTACTGCTTACAAACGGAGACTAACAGCTCTTCCATCCATTGATGTCCTTTATCCCGGCCCGCGGCTTCATGCCAGGAAAGATAGCATGTGCGGCTGTTCAATTTTAACGGTAAAGGTAAGATCTGTAGTTCTAAAGAATCGGCAAATTCTTCTGCTAACCAACGCGGCGCAATAGAGACCAAATGCGTTTGCGACACAATATTAAGAACGCTAATTAATGCCATGCCCTGATAAGCTACGCAGGATTGTTTATCCGGTGTGTCATACCACGGTTGGCTGAATGATGCGAAGCGATCAAGTGACACCACCGCATGCTGTTCATTATAGACATCGCTTTCCAGTAACGGACCACTAATGCGCGGATGCTTTTTACTTGCGACTAACACCATTTCGTCATTGAATAACGGAATACTGGTAAATTCAGGACGACGGAATTCTTCATAGCTAATAACGAATTCTGTTTCCTGGTAACGTAATTGATGCTCTGTATTTTGATTGAGTGAAGATTTAAATACGACATGAATGTTTGGCGCTACTTGCTCAACCCGATTATAAATCAACGACGTCAGAATATTATCCAATGGGCTGCATACGCAAAGATTGAATACGCGCTCGCTGCTGGCTGGCTCAAAACCCGATCCAGGTAGTTCATTTTGCACTAATTGCAATGCCTGGCGAACAGAACCAAATAGCTGGAAAGCTCTTGCTGTCGGCTGGATACCGCGTCCATAACGAACAAAAAGCTCATCATTAAACATCACTTTCAGGCGCGCGACCGCATTACTGACAGCAGGTTGCGACATTCCTAAAGTATGCGCGGCACGGGTAATATTTTGTTCTTGCATCACCGCATCAAAGACGGTTAATAAATTAAGATCAACCATGCGAAGCTGTGGCTTCCCCATATCTATAATATTTGTTTTATCTATTATTTTTACTTCTGGCATATTTAACTCCACTGTCACTCTAAACTCCCTTTTCCCAGACGGAGTGAAGAAATAATCTCCGTTAATATGATTTACCATACATATAAGATGAGAAAAAGAAAAAACATTAAAATTAGGAAAACATAAAGGTACAAACCTAAATGAACAAAAGACCAATGCGAGCGCAGTGTGGCAGGTGTCACTGCACGGTGATTCATATGTTTAAATTTCAAAAACAATATAACCATAAGCATGGCGAATATACAATCATACGTATCGTGAATACGTATTTAAGTTTTAATTAAATGTTTATATTATTAATACATTAAAAGTTAACATTAATTTATCAATTATGTGGAGTCATACCGCACATAGCCATTCACGATTACTATAAAAACAGTCAAATCATAAAGATATGAAATCCCAAGAGCGACCTTTTCTTCAGTTCGCCGTTACAATAAATGCAAATAATTATGCTCAAATATGTCAAACCATGAAAAGTATGTACAACCATCAACTGATTAATTTTATGTACTCCGAAAAATTCAGCACAATTCGCTTAAGTTTTGCAGAAACTTCTCCCCTCAAGTAAGGCATTTGCAGAGGTGAGGGTTGACATCAGTCTTCATATCCAGTACCACTAAAAGCATATCGCATTCGCCTGGAGCTTAATTGATGACTTACATTGCTCGTTTTAACGGTCTACTACTACTAAACGCATCTTCATTGCGCGGTAGACTGGTGGACGACATTCAGCATTAAGTCAGCTCCAGTTAAGACAAAAACCCGCGCCGTTGCGCGGGTTTTTTTATGCTCGAAGCAAGGCGCCCTAAGTAACCAAGGACCTAAACCATGAGCCAGCAAGTCATTATTTTCGATACCACCTTACGCGATGGTGAACAGGCGTTACAGGCAAGCCTGAGTGTGAAAGAAAAACTGCAGATTGCGCTGGCCCTTGAGCGTATGGGCGTTGACGTGATGGAAGTAGGTTTCCCCGTTTCTTCACCGGGCGACTTTGAGTCAGTTCAGACCATTGCTCGTCAGGTTAAAAACAGCCGCGTTTGCGCCTTAGCCCGCTGCGTAGAAAAAGATATCGACGTCGCTGCAGAATCGCTGAAAGTCGCTGAAGCTTTCCGTATTCATACGTTTATCGCCACCTCGCCGATGCACATCGCGACGAAATTACGCAGTACGCTGGATGAGGTCATTGAGCGCGCGGTCTACATGGTTAAGCGTGCGCGTAATTATACCGATGACGTGGAGTTCTCCTGCGAAGATGCAGGCCGTACCCCTATCGCCGATCTGGCTCGCGTTGTTGAAGCTGCTATTAACGCGGGTGCCAAAACCATTAACATCCCTGATACCGTCGGTTACACCATGCCTTTCGAATTTGGGGCAATCATTTCTGGCTTGTATGAACGCGTACCAAATATCGATAAAGCCATCATCTCCGTACACACCCATGATGATTTGGGTTTGGGCGTAGGCAACGCACTGGCAGCCGTTCACGCCGGAGCGCGTCAGGTGGAAGGCGCGATGAACGGTATCGGCGAACGCGCCGGTAACTGCTCACTGGAAGAAGTGATCATGGCGATCAAGGTGCGTAAAGATATCCTGAATGTACAGACCCGCATCAATCACCAGGAGATCTGGCGTACCAGTCAGTTAGTCAGCCAAATCTGCAACATGCCAATTCCGGCAAACAAAGCCATTGTCGGTAGCGGCGCCTTTGCCCACTCCTCCGGCATCCATCAGGACGGCGTACTGAAAAACCGTGAAAACTACGAAATCATGACGCCTGAATCCATTGGTCTGAACCAGGTACAGTTGAACCTGACCTCCCGTTCCGGACGCGCCGCGGTGAAACACCGTATGGATGAGATGGGATATAAAGAAAATGAATACAGCCTGGACAACCTGTATGACGCATTCCTGAAACTGGCGGATAAAAAAGGTCAGGTATTTGATTACGACCTGGAAGCGCTGGCCTTCATTAATAAACAGCAGGAAGAACCAGAGCATTTCCGTCTGGATTACTTCAGCGTGCAGTCCGGCTCAAACGACATCGCCACCGCCTCCGTCAAGCTGGCCTGCGGTGACGAAGTCAAAGCCGAAGCGGCGAACGGTAACGGTCCGGTCGATGCTATTTATCAGGCCATCAACCGTGTAACTGAGTACAACATCGAACTGGTGAAATACAGCCTGACCGCCAAAGGGCACGGTAAAGATGCGCTGGGTCAGGTGGATATCGTTGCCAACTATAACGGTCGTCGTTTCCACGGCGTCGGTCTGGCGACAGATATCGTCGAATCTTCTGCTAAAGCGATGGTGCATGTGCTGAACAACATCTGGCGCGCCGAAGAAGTCGAAAAAGAATTGCAACGCAAAGCTCAGAACAACGAGAACAACAAGGAAACCGTGTGATGTCGAAGAATTATCATATTGCTGTTTTGCCGGGTGACGGTATTGGCCCGGAAGTAATGGCGCAAGCCCTGAAGGTACTGGACGCAATCCGCAACCGTTTTAACATGCGCATTACCACCAGCCACTACGACGTGGGTGGTGCCGCGATCGATAACCACGGTCAGCCGCTGCCACCTGCAACGGTTGAAGGCTGTGAACAAGCTGACGCCATTCTGTTTGGCTCCGTTGGCGGCCCGAAATGGGAAAACCTGCCGCCAAACCAGCAGCCAGAGCGTGGCGCACTGCTGCCATTGCGTAAGCACTTCAAATTATTCAGCAACCTGCGCCCGGCTAAGCTCTACCAGGGGCTGGAAGCGTTTTGCCCTCTGCGCGCAGATATTGCCGCGAACGGTTTCGACATCCTGTGCGTACGCGAACTGACTGGCGGGATTTACTTCGGTCAACCAAAAGGCCGCGAAGGCAGCGGACAACATGAAAAAGCTTTTGATACCGAGGTTTATCACCGTTTCGAGATCGAACGTATTGCGCGTATCGCGTTTGAATCCGCTCGCAAACGTCGCCGTAAAGTTACGTCGATTGATAAAGCTAACGTACTGCAAACGTCTATTCTGTGGCGCGAAATTGTCAATGAAATTGCTAATGAATACCCGGACGTTGAGCTGGCGCATATGTACATCGACAACGCGACTATGCAATTAATTAAAGATCCATCCCAGTTCGACGTGTTGCTGTGCTCTAACCTGTTTGGTGACATTCTGTCTGATGAGTGCGCCATGATCACCGGTTCAATGGGCATGTTACCGTCCGCCAGCCTGAATGAGCAGGGCTTCGGTTTGTACGAGCCTGCTGGCGGCTCCGCTCCGGACATCGCCGGGAAAAATATTGCCAACCCTATCGCCCAGATCCTGTCGCTGGCGCTGCTGCTGCGCTACAGCCTGGATGCCAATGATGCGGCAACCGCAATTGAGAGCGCCATCAACCGCGCATTAGAAGAAGGCATTCGCACCGGTGACTTAGCCCGTGGCGCTGCCGCAGTCAGTACCGATGAAATGGGCGACATCATTGCCCGTTACGTCGCAGAAGGGGTGTAATCATGGCCAAAACGTTGTACGAAAAATTGTTTGATGCGCACGTCGTCTTTGAGGCGCAAAACGAAACCCCACTGTTGTACATCGACAGGCATCTGGTGCATGAAGTGACCTCTCCGCAGGCGTTTGATGGTCTGCGCGCGCATGGCCGTCAGGTGCGCCAGCCAGGTAAAACCTTTGCCACCATGGATCACAACGTCTCGACCCAAACCAAAGACATCAACGCGTCGGGTGAGATGGCGCGCATCCAGATGCAGGAGCTGATTAAGAACTGTAACGAATTTGGCGTCGAGCTGTACGACCTGAACCATCCGTATCAGGGTATCGTTCACGTGATGGGGCCAGAACAAGGCGTGACGTTGCCGGGTATGACCATCGTCTGCGGCGATTCCCACACCGCTACACACGGCGCGTTCGGCGCACTGGCATTTGGCATTGGCACCTCTGAAGTTGAACACGTTCTGGCGACGCAGACCCTGAAACAGGGGCGCGCCAAAACCATGAAGATTGAAGTCAACGGTAAAGCAGCCGCTGGCATTACCGCAAAAGATATCGTGCTGGCGATTATCGGTAAAACCGGTAGCGCAGGCGGTACCGGACATGTCGTTGAGTTTTGTGGCGAAGCCATCCGTGCATTGAGCATGGAAGGCCGGATGACCCTGTGCAACATGGCCATTGAAATGGGCGCCAAAGCGGGTCTGGTCGCACCGGATGAAACGACCTTTAACTATGTTCAGGGTCGTTTACACGCACCGAAGGGCGAGGATTTTGACCACGCGGTTACATACTGGAAAACCCTGAAAACCGACGACAACGCGACGTTTGATACCGTCGTTACCCTGCAGGCAGAAGAGATCGCTCCGCAGGTCACCTGGGGAACAAACCCAGGTCAGGTCATCTCGGTGAACGATAATATTCCCGACCCGGCGTCATTTACCGATCCCGTTGAGCGTGCATCAGCTGAAAAAGCGCTGGCGTATATGGGGCTGAAACCGGGTATTCCGTTAACGGAAGTGGCTATCGATAAAGTGTTCATCGGTTCCTGCACCAACTCGCGTATTGAAGATTTACGCGCCGCGGCAGAAATCGCCAAAGGGCGCAAAGTTGCGCCGGGCGTGCAGGCACTGGTGGTGCCGGGCTCTGGTCCGGTGAAAGCGCAGGCGGAAGCAGAAGGTCTGGATAAGATCTTTATCGAAGCCGGTTTTGAATGGCGTTTACCGGGCTGTTCCATGTGCCTGGCGATGAACAATGACCGCCTGAACCCAGGCGAACGCTGCGCATCCACCAGCAACCGTAATTTTGAAGGTCGTCAGGGCCGCGGTGGTCGCACGCATTTAGTCAGCCCGGCCATGGCCGCCGCTGCCGCCGTTACCGGTCATTTTGCCGACATTCGCAGCATCAAATAAGGAAACTACCATGGCAGAGAAATTTACCCAGCATACCGGCCTGGTTGTCCCACTGGATGCCGCCAACGTTGATACCGACGCAATTATCCCTAAACAGTTTTTGCAGAAGGTTACGCGCACCGGTTTTGGCGCCCATCTGTTTAACGACTGGCGTTTCCTGGACGAAAAGGGCCAACAGCCGAATCCTGAGTTCGTTTTAAACTTCCCGGAATATAAAGGGGCATCAATTCTGCTCGCACGGGAAAACTTTGGCTGCGGCTCTTCACGCGAACATGCGCCGTGGGCACTGACCGATTACGGCTTTAAAGTGGTGATCGCACCAAGCTTCGCCGACATCTTCTACGGCAACAGTTTCAATAACCAACTGTTGCCGGTGACCCTGAGCGACGCGCAGGTTGATGAAATGTTCGCGCTGGTGAAAGCCAATCCGGGCATTAAATTTGAAGTGGATCTGGAAGCGCAGGTGGTGAAAGCAGGCGATAAGTCCTACAGCTTTAAAATCGACGACTTCCGCCGCCACTGCATGCTCAACGGTCTGGACAGCATCGGGCTGACGCTGCAGCATGAAGCGGCCATCACCGAGTACGAAGACAAGCAGCCAGCATTTATGCAGTAATCTCTTCCGCTGGTCACCGCACGGTGGCCAGCCCTTTCTCTTCGCCTACAGCGTATCGCCGTAATAGATTTGGTAGCCAAGATTGACGCTGCCCGGCGCATCTTTCCCGTTCAAACGCTTAATCAGAATATCCGCCGCCGTTTTGCCAATCTCAAAGCGTGGCGTAATCACGCTGGCGATTTTTTGCAGCCGCGCACGGCCAATTTCCAGCCCGTGGAAACCGGCAATCGCCATTTTTCCCGGCACATCGTACTGCTGTGCCTGACACTCCAGCAGCGCGCCAACCGCCAGGTCATCGTTGGTACAGAAAATAGCGTCAATATCCGGCTTTTCCGCCATCGCCTGCTGGAACATCTTGCGTCCAAGCGCCACCGACGAAATAGTTTTTGGCGCAAGGTGGTACGCTTCCAGTCCCTGCGCCGCCAGCGCTTTCTCGGTGCCGCGAAAACGGCTAAGGTCTCGGGGGTCATCCATCGAGCCAAAGAAAGCAATGCTGCGTTTACCGCTGTCGATAAAAGCCTGCGTCATTTCAAACGCGGCTTTTTCGTTATCAAACCCAACCTGAATATCAAGATACTGGCCGCTAATATCCATCAGTTCCGCCACCGGTACGCCACTGGCGCGCACGTACTGGATCATTCGCTCTGTATGCAACTTTCCCGTGAGGATCAGGCCGTCGATATTGTAAGAGAGCAGGTTCAGCACCTCGCGTTCTTCACGCTCGGCATCATATTCGTAGTTGGCGATCAGCGTCTGGTACTGGCAGGCCGAGGTGACGGATTCAATCCCTGCCAGCACGTCGGCAAAGATCTGATTACGAAACGAGGGGATCAGCACACCAATGGTTTTGCTGCGTGCGTTGAGCAGAATTTCCGGGGCGCGGTTGGGGATGTAGTTGTTCTCTTCCATCACTTTCGAAATCAATTCGCGGCTGCGTTGCGACACCTGATTCGGGTCACGCAGATAACGGCTGACCGTCATCTTATTCAGCCCGGCCAGATTAGCGATATCCTGTAATGTCATCCGATTGTTTTTCATGAGGTTCTCTACGACCAACAGCCCATTATGCTCGCAGAGAACCTTATCACAGCCGGTTAGCGACTGCACTCCTCGCTCAACCTTAACGCGTAGCCATCTCAGCCGACGGCGACGTGGTTTCATTTTGCGCACGAACGCAGTACATCAGCACCACCGACGCCAGCAGAGCAATCGCCATGAAGGTGTAGGAGACGCCCGGCCCGCCGGTCACGCCGTTGAGGTAACCCACCAGCCACGCGCCGAGGAATGCCCCTAACGCGCCAAAACTGTTGATCATCCCCATCGACACGCCGGAGACGTTGCGCGGTAGCAGTTCGGGGATCAGCGCAAAGAACGGCCCGTAAGGCGCATACATACAGGCGGCGGCCACAACCAGCAGCGCGTAGGAGAGCCAGAAGGACTGGTTGCCCAACAGCCACGAGGCAAAGAACGCGATGGCGGCAATCAACAGCAGCGGCCAGATAAACAGCTTACGGTTCTGGAACTTATCGGACAGCCAGGAGACGGTCAGCATCAGGCAGATCGCCGCCAGATACGGTACCGCTGCCAGCCAGCCCACCGCCACGATGTCCATCTGCGCCGCATTTTTGAGGATTGACGGCATCCACATCATGAAGCCATACACCCCGATGCTCCACAGCGCATGCACCGCGCAAAGCATAATGACGCTGCGTGAACGCATCGCTTCACCGTAGTTACGCATCGGTTTGATGTCGCGCTGCTCGCGATCCATCGCCTGCTGTAATGCCTGTTTCTCCTGCTCGCTCAACCAGCCCGCATCCGCCGGTTTGTCCCGTACCAGAATCACCCAGCAGAACGCCCAGATCACCGCCGGGATACCTTCGATAATAAACATTTCGCGCCAGCCCCAGGCTTCAATCAGGTAGCCGGAGACAATCGACATCCACAGCACTGTGACCGGGTTGCCGAGAATTAAAAAGGTGTTGGCGCGCGAGCGTTCAGTTTTGGTAAACCAGTTGCTGATATAAATCAGCATCGCGGGCATCACCGCCGCTTCGACGATGCCGAGAATAAAGCGGATCGCCATCAGCGTTGGGATATTGCTGACAAAGCCGGTCGCCGCGGCACAAAGCCCCCAAAGGATCAGGCTGTAAAAAATCATTTTGCGCACGCTATGCTTTACGGCGTACATCGCGCCCGGCACCTGGAAAAAGAAATAGCCCAGGAAGAATAACGCGCCAATTAACGATGCTGTTCCCTGAGTAATCCCTAAGTCATGTTCAATACCGGCGGCAGCGGCAAAGCCGTAATTGGCGCGGTCGAGATAAGCTAAGCTGTAGGTAATAAAAATAATCGGCATTAAATACCACCAGCGACGCGCTGGCAGTTTTGCGAGCATATTCATACTCACTCCTTGGATTATTGTTTTATCGCTCAGGCCGCGCGTTGCGGCCCATTATTGATCAGACCGCGGCCAGCATGCCGCCGTCCACAAACAGAAGATGCCCATTCACAAAGTCAGAAGCGGGCGCGGCAAGATAAACCGCCGCGCCGATCAGCTCCTCCGGGTTACCCCAGCGAGCGGCGGGCGTGCGCTGGAACAGCCAGGCGGAGAATGCTTCATCGTTGACCAGCGCGGTGGTCATGTCGGTGGCGAAATAGCCGGGAGCAATGCCATTGACCTGAATATTGTATTCCGCCAGTTCCACGCACATGCCACGGGTTAACATTTTGACCGCGCCTTTTGACGCCGCGTATGGAGTAATGGTTTTACGACCTAATTCGCTTTGCATTGAGCAGATATTAATAATCTTCCCGCGGCGGCGTTGCACCATGTAGCGGGAAACCTGCTGCGACACCAGAAAGACCGATTTCTGGTTTACATTAATCACTTTGTCCCATTCAGCCTCCGGGAATTCGGTGAAGGGAAAACGACGCTGAATTCCGGCGTTGTTAATTAAAATATCAATGGCCCCAACTTCCTTTTCGATTTGCGCGATGGCGCGCGCAACCTCTTCCCCGTTGGTGACATCAAATCCATAGCCAACGGCGCGATAGCCTTCGGCAACCAGTTTGTCCGCCGCCGCCTGAGCGCGCTGCTGGGTAATATCGTTAATCACAATCTCAGCACCGTGCGCCGCCAGACCGTTGGCCAGCAGGTTACCAATGCCCTGAGCGGAACCGGTAATCAGCGCGCGTTTACCGGTCAGGTCGAATAGGTTCTTCATAAAAAACTCCTTTTTTAATAACTGTTACGCGTAACTGTATACGCGTAACAGTAGAAAAAAGAAGATCCAGGAAGAGGAAAATGATCGTTATGTGATCAACATTGCATTTACGTGCAAGATGAAAAAAAGAGGGATTGGCCTGATAAGCGTAACGCGATCAGGCCGTAAGGACAGGTTGTCGGATGGCGGCGTAAACGCCTTATCCGGCCTACAAAAACGACAAAAGCGAATACGAAATGTCGTCCGGTCGGGCACTGCAACGCCGGGACTGCACCGGACTAAACATCCTTCACCCGCCCGGTCATCCACAGCGTCACCACCGAAATCACCGCAATCACCCAATAGACGGCAGAGTGACCGTAGCTTTGCGCAACAGCCCCCTGAATCACCCCTGCCAGAATGACTCCCGTTGAAATACTGTTGGTAAATAATGTGGTCGCTGATCCCGCACGTCCGGGCATCAGATCCTGAAACCACAGCATGCCTATCCCGGCGATAATACCGATAAATACCGCGTTAAACAGTTGCAGCACCAGCAGCGCCGTACGGCTGTGAAAGAAGATCAAACCAAGATAAAACAGCACGCCTGCTGCTACGGCGGCGATCATCATTCGCCGTTTGCCAAAGCGTTTCACGTAATAGCCCGCCAGAATCATCGCCGGAATTTCCAGCCCAGCCGCCGTCCCCATTAGAATCCCGGCCAGCTTGTCCGGCAAGCCCAGTTCGAGGCTTATCCACAGCGGCATATCGATGATGTACATGGTGTTGCAGGTCCACATCAGCGTGGAGGCAATAAACAACATACGCACATTTTTGTCCTGCCAACCACCGGTCTGTTCCAGCGGCACGTCTACAGGCTGCTCCACCCGAGCAACTGACGGCAGTATCAGCGCAATCAGCACCAGGCTAATGGCAAAAATCCCTGCGGCAATGGAAAACATCGCCGTAAAGCCGTAATTCAGCGCCAGCATAAAAGCCAGCGGTGGGCCAATTACCCAGGCCAGTGAAAGCTGCGCACGCATCACCGAGCTAAACATCACCACTTCACGCGCGGAGTTATCAGCATATTCCCGCGCCAGCGCAAACAGCTGCGGCATGGCGGTGTTCGCCAACGAGGCCAGCAGCACACCACAGGTGATCAGCGTAAGATAGTGACGATTAAAGGCAAACAGCAACGCATTGCCAATTGCCATCAGGCAGCAGAACATGATCAACTTACGTCGATCGCCCTGGCTGTCGGATCGTTTCGCGAGGCCAAGGCTGACGACGATCCCGACAATCGCATTGACGGTGTAAAACAGCCCGACCCAAAATGGCTGCGCCCCGACTTCACGGCTCAGGAACAGACTCAGCGTGGGTGCCTGCAATGCCCCCGCCACGCCCATCATAAAAGCGACCAGCATAAATGCTGCGTAAACGCCGTTGAGGCGCCGTCCCATGGTCATAATCCAGAGCATATCTTTCCTTTTAAGCGCAGCTGAAACGAAAAAAGCCAGCAGATGATACCTGCTGGCGCGGCGATTAACACCAATACTCAGTCACACATGATGTCTGCAATTTCCAATTCAGGAGTCAGATGTCATCTCCCACTGCATCAGCTCTTCGAGCATCTTTAAGCGCTGCGGGGCACTCAGGCAAGCCAACCAGGACGATTTTTCTGTCGCGGTAAAGTACTTCAACCAGAACTGACGCATAGATGACCCCTTCGTTGTCTCATCGCTTCATCGGAATCTATTATTGGCTTAATATAGGGATTATAAAATTGCTGAGTTTTCCGCAGGAGTTCCCCTTTTATGTCTTCTGGTCGTTTGCAACAACAGTTCATCCGTCTGTGGCAATGCTGTGACGGCAAGACGCAAGAAACGACGCTCAACGAGCTGGCGGATCTGCTGAGCTGCTCGCGCCGCCATATGCGTACGCTGCTTAATACCATGCAGGATCGTGGCTGGTTAACGTGGGAAGCTGAAGTTGGACGAGGCAAACGCTCGCGACTGACATTCCTCTATACTGGGCTGGCGCTCCAGCAGCAGCGCGCGGAAGACCTACTGGAACAGGATCGCATCGATCAACTAGTGCAGCTTGTCGGTGACAAAACGGCCGTCCGGCAAATGCTGGTCTCCCACTTGGGCCGCAGCTTTCGCCAGGGTCGGCATATCATGCGCGTTCTCTATTATCGCCCGATGCACAACCTGCTCCCCGGTACAGCATTACGCCGCTCCGAAACCCATATCGCCCGCCAAATTTTCAGTGCCTTAATTCGGGTAAATGAGGAAAATGGGGAACTGGAAGCGGACATTGCCCATCACTGGCAGCAAATTTCACCTTTGCATTGGCGATTCTTCCTGCGCCCGGGGATCCATTTTCATCATGGCCGCGAGCTGGAAATGGAAGATGTTATCGCCTCGCTGAGGCGCATTAACGCCCTACCACTGTACTCACACATCACGCAGATCGTCTCTCCCACGGCCTGGACGCTGGATATCCATCTGGCCCAGCCAGATCGCTGGCTTCCCTGGCTATTGGGGCAGGTCCCGGCCATGATCCTGCCGCGAGAATGGGAAACGCTAAACAACTTTTCCAGCCACCCGATTGGTACCGGTCCGTATGCGGTAATGCGCAATACCAATAACCAACTGAAAATTCATGCATTTGATGATTACTTTGGCTACCGGGCGCTGATTGACGAAGTTAACGTTTGGGTATTACCCGACATCGGAGAAGAGCCTGGCGGCGGGTTGACGCTAAAAGGTCCAACAGAGGATGAAAAGGCGATCGAAAGCCGCCTCGAAGAAGGTTGCTACTACCTGTTGTTTGATGCGCGTAGCCACCGTGGCGCGAACCAGGAGGTTCGCGAGTGGGCAAGCCGCGTTCTCTCGCCAACGAATTTAATCTGCCACGCCGATGAACAGTACCAGCGGTTGTGGTTTCCCGCCTACGGTTTGCTTCCCCGCTGGCATCACGCCAAACCTGGCCATGGTGAAAAACCCGCCGGGCTGGAAACGCTGACGATCACCTACTATCGCGATCATATCGAACACCGGATTATCGCGCAGATCATGAAAACGTTGCTGGCGCAGCATCAGGTACAGTTGAATATTCAGGAGATCGACTACGATCAATGGCATGCAGGTGAAATCGTCAGCGATATCTGGCTCAACAGCGCCAACTTTACCCTCCCGCTGGACTTCTCACTGTTCGCCCATTTGTGCGAAGTCCCTTTGCTGCAAAACTGTATCTCGCGGGACTGGGAAAACGATGCGGCTCGCTGGCGAACGGGCGAAATGAGCCTGGCAGCATGGTGCCAACAGCTGCTTGCCACAAAGGCCATTGTGCCATTAATCCACCACTGGCTGATCATTCAGGGGCAGCGCAGTATGCGCGGGCTGCGCATGAATACCCTCGGCTGGTTTGATTTTAAATCGGCGTGGTTTGCGCCGCCGGATCCATAAGAGCCAGCTCTTAATTGCTGCCCGGCAACAAAATCACTACACTAACGCCGTTCTCAACGGGGTGCTAAATAAAAAACATACACAAGATCATTCATGATGCATCAAGGCGGCAAGCGAGTGAGTCCCCAGGAGCATAGATAACTATGTGACTGGGGTGAGCGAGCGCTGCCAACACAGAGGCAGCGTGAATGATGAAGTGTATGGGCTGAGAGATACCCGTCGAACCTGATCCGGATAATGCCGGCGAAGGGATTTGAGGCTTATCTCAAGTCCTTTGCCACCCAACTCTTGAGGTGCAAAGTGTTTAAAAAATGTCTTCCGCTTATACTGCTGTGCGCAGCGCCTGCCTTCGCTAAACCTGTACTGACCGTCTATACCTACGACTCGTTCGCAGCTGACTGGGGCCCGGGCCCGACAATCAAAAAAGCCTTTGAAGCTGACTGCAACTGCGAGCTAAAACTGGTGGCGCTGGAAGATGGCGTCTCACTGCTTAACCGCTTGCGCATGGAAGGAAAAAACAGCAAAGCCGACGTCGTGCTGGGTCTGGATAACAACCTTCTGGAAGCCGCTACACAAACCAAACTGTTTGCCAAAAGTGGTGTTGCAAACGACGCCGTTAACGTACCCGGCGGCTGGAAAAACGATACCTTCGTTCCGTTTGATTACGGCTATTTCGCCTTCGTTTATGATAAGAACAAGCTGAAGAATCCGCCCAAAAGCCTGAAAGAACTGGTAGAGAGCGACCAAAAATGGCGCGTCATTTATCAGGATCCGCGCACCAGCACGCCGGGATTGGGTCTGCTGCTATGGATGCAGAAAGTCTATGGCGATAAAGCGCCAGAGGCGTGGCAGAAACTGGCAGCCAAAACCGTCACCGTCACCAAGGGCTGGAGCGAAGCCTACGGCCTGTTCCTGAAAGGTGAAAGCGATCTGGTGCTCAGCTACACCACCTCTCCGGCCTATCACATCATCGCCGATAAAAAAGACAACTACGCCGCAGCCGACTTTAGCGAAGGCCACTATTTGCAGGTGGAAGTCGCCGCCCGTACCGCGGCCAGCAAGCAGCCGGAACTGGCCGAGAAATTCCTGAAGTTTATGGTATCCCCGGCATTCCAGAATGCGATTCCGACCGGCAACTGGATGTATCCCGTGACGCAAGTCGCCCTACCGCCAGGATTCGAGCAACTGAATAAACCGGCCACCGCGCTGGAATTTACGCCGCAGCAGGTTGCGGCTCAACGTCAGGCATGGATTAGCGAATGGCAACGCGCCGTCAGCCGCTAATCCCCGGCTGGCTGGTTCCAGGGCTTACCGCCGCCACGCTGATGGTGGCCGTTGCCCTGGCCGCATTTTTGGCACTGTGGTTTAACGCCCCGCAGGGAGAGTGGCTCTCGCTGTGGCAAGATGACTACCTGTGGCACGTGGTGCGCTTTTCTTTCTGGCAGGCATTTTTATCCGCTGTGCTGTCGGTTGTCCCGGCGATTTTCCTTGCCAGAGCGCTCTATCGTCGTCGTTTTCCAGGGCGTCTGGCGCTGCTGCGTCTGTGCGCGATGACGTTAATCCTGCCAGTGCTGGTCGCGGTATTCGGTATTCTTAGCGTCTACGGTCGCCAGGGTTGGCTGGCCTCGCTCTGGCATACATTCGGGCTGGAGTGGACGTTTTCGCCATACGGTTTGCAGGGCATTCTGCTGGCGCATGTCTTTTTCAATCTGCCGATGGCCAGCCGCCTGCTGTTACAGTCGCTGGAGAATATTCCCGGCGAACAGCGGCAGTTAGCCGCTCAGTTGGGTATGCGTGGCTGGCATTTCTTCCGTTTTGTTGAATGGCCATGGCTGCGTCGTCAGATCCTGCCCGTCGCGGCACTCATCTTTATGCTGTGCTTCGCCAGTTTCGCCACCGTTCTGTCGTTTGGCGGCGGGCCACAGGCCACCACCATCGAGCTGGCTATCTATCAGGCGCTGAATTTTGATTACGATCCTGCCCGCGCAGCCATGCTGGCGTTGATCCAGATGGTTTGTTGTTTGGCGCTGGTGCTCCTCAGTCAACGTCTGAGCCGCGCGATTGCTCCCGGTGCTACCCTGGTACAAGGCTGGCGCGATCCCGACGATCGCCTGCACAGCCGACTGGCTGATGCAATCCTGATTATTCTTGCCCTGTTGCTGTTACTGCCGCCGCTGCTGGCGGTGATTGTCGATGGCTTAAACCGCCATGTTCTGGATGTACTGATGCAGCCAGTGCTGTGGCAGGCGCTGGGAACCTCGCTGCGCATCGCATTAGCAGCAGGAGCGTTATGCGTCGTGCTCACTATGATGCTGTTATGGAGCAGTCGTGAACTTCGTGCCCGACAGCAACTGCTGGCAGGTCAGATGCTGGAGTTGAGCGGCATGATGATCCTCGCCATGCCGGGTATCGTGTTAGCTACCGGCTTCTTTCTGCTGCTCAATAACACCGTTGGACTCCCCACATCTGCCGACGGCATTGTGATTTTCACCAATGCGCTGATGGCGATCCCTTACGCGCTGAAGGTACTGGAAAACCCAATGCGTGACGTGACCGCACGCTACAGTATGTTGTGCCAGTCGTTGGGAATTGAGGGATGGTCGCGCCTGAAAGTGGTTGAACTACGGGCACTGAAACGCCCGCTGGCGCAGGCGATGGCGTTTGCCTGTGTACTGTCGATTGGCGACTTTGGCGTGGTGGCGTTATTTGGCAATGAGGATTTCCGCACCCTGCCGTTTTATTTATATCAGCAGATTGGCTCTTATCGCAGTCAGGATGGCGCGGTTACGGCGTTATTGCTGCTGATCCTGTGCTTTACGCTGTTTACCGTTATTGAGAAATTGCCGGGTCGAAATGTTAAAACTGATTGATATCACATGGCTTTATAACCATTTGCCCATGCGCTTTACCCTGTCGGTCGCGCGCGGTGAGCAAATAGCTGTACTCGGGCCCAGCGGCGCCGGGAAAAGTACGCTGCTGAATCTGATTGCCGGCTTTCTCACGCCTGCCAGCGGTACCATGATGATTGATGGTGAAGATCACACCACCACGCCGCCCTCACGCCGTCCCGTTTCCATGTTGTTTCAGGAAAATAACCTGTTCAGCCATCTGAGCGTACAGCAAAACATCGGCCTGGGCCTGAATCCGGGATTGAAGCTGAACACATCGCAGCGGGAGAAAATGCACCACATCGCTCAACAAATGGGACTCGACTCTCTGCTGGAACGCCTCCCCGGTGAGCTTTCCGGCGGGCAGCGGCAGCGCGTGGCGCTGGCGCGTTGTCTGGTGCGGGAACAACCTATTTTACTGCTTGATGAACCGTTCTCAGCGCTCGATCCCGCGCTGCGCCAAGAGATGCTAACGCTGGTCGCCGAAGTCTGTCGCGAGAAGCAGCTGACGTTGCTGATGGTTTCTCACAGCGTAGAAGATGCCGCGCGAATTGCGTCCCGCTCGATTGTGGTCGCCGATGGGCGCATCGCGTGGCAGGGCAAAACGGACGATCTGTTAAGCGGCAACGCCAGCGCCTCGGCGCTATTGGGCATTAAAGCATAATGCGTTACCGGATGACGGCGTGAACGCCTTATCCGGCCTGCAGGTCGCACATTTTGTAGGCCGGATAAGGCGAAGCCGCCATCCGGCAAAGGTATCGTCAGTAACCTACAACCTTACGCAGAATGTCGATATACACCGGCATCAGCGGATGGCGCAGTAACGCCACCAGCGCGACCACGCCGATCCCGAGCGTTAACGGCGCCAGATACAGCAAACGGCTGCGGGGGAAATACACCGTTAAGCGATCAACAGCCGCTTTGCCACTGCGCCATAGCCGCCAGCAAAACCAGCCGCCCACCCAGAGCAACACCGCCGTCGCCAGCAGCAACCATTTAAAATCCCCGCTCTGCATATCAGAAGGGATATCAATTGCCGCTCCCGCCAGGATCCCCGGCAGGAAGTAGAACGGTGGCCACAGCACGCAGCCAATAATATTCGGGACGATAAATTTAGCGACAGGCAGATCCAGCATGCCTGCTACCATCGGCACCAGCGGGCGCGTCGGTCCGACAAACCGCCCCACCAGAATAGTAAACATGCTGTGCTGATGCAGGGCGTGCTCGGTTTTATCCAGCAACGCCTTGTTCTTTTTCATGAATGACCAACGGTGCAATGGCTTTTTAAAGCGCCAGCCCAACCAGAAGGAGATCCAGTCCCCCAACAGGCAGCCGACAATGCCCGCAAGCCAGGCATGCCAGAAGTTCAGTTCGCCGCTGCCAATCAGCGCGCCCAACCCCGCCATCATCACGGTCCCGGGCAGAATCAGACCAACCAGCGCCAGCGACTCCAAAAAAGCCACCAGAAGTACGGCGATCAGAGAGTACAGGGCGGACTGGAGAATAAAGTGTTCCAGCAATGCTTGCATAATGTGTCCGTCAAATTTACGAAGCAGGGATTTTGATAACCCCTCTCAACTTCGTCAAGCCATCAATTGTCTGAATAGATTGCGAGTTATGACAACTTTCAGGATACATCATTCACTTTTTATTCACATCCAGCGCGAAACTCGCTCGGACTGGCACCGGTACATTTTTTGAAAACACGAGAGAAATAGAGCTGGTCGTCAAAACCAACATTGCGACCTACGGTGGCGATAGGCATACGTGTGGTACTCAGCAGTAGCTTCGCCTGGCTGATGCGCTGGTCCTCGCGCCAGCTTAATACGCTGATCCCCAACTGCTGACGGAACAGATGCGACAAACGGGAAGGTGACAGGCAGACGTGCTGCGCGACGCTGGCGATATCAAAATTGCTGTCCGCCAGGTGATCGCTGATGTACTGGCAGGCATCACGGACGCGGTTGTCCATGGGCGGGTGTAGCGATTCATTGATGGCTTCCATACGTCGGAGCAACAACTGCTCCAGTAAATTAATCGCCAGCAGTTCGGAATAACGACCTTCTCCCTGCCCGGCGTTAATTATCTGCCCAAACAGTTCGTTAAAATGCGGCTGATGCGCTTCATCCGGGCGGAAAAAGCCGGTCTGGCCAAAAATGGCCGGCCAGGTCAGCCACTCCTGCCAGTAGGCGCGCGGACGAAAGTAAACCCACTGGTGATACCACTCGCTGGCATCAGGGTGGCGCCCGTAGTGGTGAATTTCTCCAGGTGGAAACAACAGAATATCGCCAGGCCGGCAGACAAACTGCTTGCCCTGATTATTGATAACCCCTTCGCCACGGATGGTGAGATTGAGGATATAACCCTTCATACCCAGCGGCCTGTCGATAAAAAAATCCAGGTATCCGTTCGCCTCAATGGGGGTTAATCCGGCCACCAAATGCGCGTTAAACGAATAACCAGGCAACAGGGGATCGTTTTGCGTTTCAGCCATAATTTCAATACTCCCTACGTCCTGCCAAGAAACAATTTGTCCATATTACGCCAGACATCATCGCTGTCGCCCCTGCGGGCCGCTGTATTTGCGGTAATGGACCACCAACCCCGCTTGTGAAAAGCTCTTTGTAAAAAACATGTACTACGCCAACGTCAAAATCGGCTAACAAAAGTGTCTATAACTACGGCAGAAATGTCCACATTGATTATTTGCACAGCGTCACACTTTGTGATGCCACAGCATTTTAGTCCATAAGATTAGCGGATCCTGCCTGACGGTTTTTATCGCTACTCACTACTGTTTATCCATACCCGTATTTTTGGATGGAGTAAGACGATGGCGATTGCAATTGGCCTCGATTTTGGTAGTGATTCAGTACGCGCTTTGGCGGTGGAATGTGCCACCGGCGAAGAGATCGCCACCAGCGTTGAGTGGTACCCACGTTGGCAGGAAGGGCAGTATTGCGATGGCCCAAACAACCAGTTTCGCCATCATCCGCGCGACTACATTGAGTCCATGGAAGCGGCGCTGAAAACCGTCCTGGCCGAGCTGAGCGCGGAACAACGCGCGGAAGTGGTCGGGATTGGCGTTGACAGTACCGGCTCAACCCCGGCACCCATCGATGCAGACGGTAATGTACTGGCGCTGCGTCCGGAGTTCGCGGAAAACCCGAATGCGATGTTCGTCCTGTGGAAAGATCACACCTCAGTAGAAGAAGCCGAAGAAATCACCCGCCTGTGCCATACACAGGGCAAGATCGATTACTCCCGCTATATCGGCGGCATTTATTCCAGCGAATGGTTCTGGGCCAAAATTCTGCATGTAACTCGTCAGGACCACGCAGTTGCCGAAGCTGCGGTTTCGTGGATTGAGCTATGCGACTGGGTTCCAGCCCTGCTCTCCAACACCGTACGCCCACAGGATATTCGCCGCGGTCGCTGCAGCGCCGGGCATAAATCCCTGTGGCATGAAAGCTGGGGGGGTCTGCCGCCAGCCAGTTTCTTTGACGAACTCGACCCCATCCTCAACCGCCATCTGCAATACCCAATGTTTACCGATACCTTCACCGCGGATCTGCCGGTTGGCACCCTGTGCGCCGAGTGGGCACAGCGTCTGGGGCTACCGGAGAGTGTGGTGATTGCAGGCGGTGCTTTTGACTGCCATATGGGCGCGGTCGGCGCAGGTGCACAGCCTAACACGCTGGTGAAAGTCATCGGCACGTCAACCTGCGACATTCTGATTGCCGACAAGCAAAGCGTTGGCGAGCGTGCGGTGAAAGGCATTTGCGGCCAGGTTGATGGCAGCGTGGTACCTAATTTTATTGGTCTCGAAGCTGGTCAGTCTGCATTCGGCGATATCTATGCCTGGTTTAGCCGCGTGCTGAGCTGGCCGCTGGAACAGCTTGCCGTACAGCATCCGGAACTGCAGACCCAGATTAAAGCCAGTCAAAAACAGCTGCTACCTGCACTCACCGAAGCATGGGCGAAAAATCCATCACTGGAGCATCTGCCGGTCGTGCTCGACTGGTTCAACGGTCGCCGTACGCCCAATGCCAACCAGCGTTTGAAAGGGGTGATTACCGATCTGAACCTGGCAACCGACGCGCCGGCGCTGTTCGGTGGTCTGATTGCCGCCACGGCCTTTGGCGCGCGCGCCATTATGGAATGCTTCACCGAACAAGGCATTGCGGTTAACAACGTGATGGCGCTTGGCGGTATCGCGCGCAAGAACCCGGTCATCATGCAGGCCTGCTGTGACGTGCTGAACCGTCCGCTACAGATTGTCGCTTCAGACCAGTGCTGCGCACTCGGTGCGGCTATCTTCGCCGCCGTTGCCGCGAAAGTACACGCCGATATCCCTGCCGCTCAGCAGCAGATGGCAAGCGCCGTGGAAAACACGCTGCAACCTCGCCCAGAGCAGGCTCAACGTTTTGAACAGCTTTACCGCCGCTATCAGCAGTGGGCAGTAAGCGCTGAACAGCAATACCTTCCGACTGCCGCTCCGGCGCAACAAGCCCCGGTAGACCTGGCAACCCTGACACATTAAGGACACGACAATGACGATTTTTGATAACTATGAAGTGTGGTTTGTGATTGGTAGCCAGCATCTGTATGGCCCTGAAACCCTGCGTCAGGTAACCCAACATGCCGAGCACGTCGTTAACGCACTGAATACTGAAGCCAAACTGCCCTGCAAGCTGGTATTAAAACCGCTGGGCACTTCCCCTGACGAGATTACCGCT
The DNA here is from genome assembly GCF_030332375.1 of Citrobacter sp. Cpo148. Lineage (NCBI taxonomy): Bacteria > Pseudomonadati > Pseudomonadota > Gammaproteobacteria > Enterobacterales > Enterobacteriaceae > Citrobacter > Citrobacter sp. Cpo148. The sequence continues at coordinate 182,326 of NZ_JAOWHY010000040.1, read as the reverse complement.
ATCTGTCGTGACGCGAACTACGACGATCGCTGTGCAGGGATGGTGGTCTGGCTGCATACCTTCTCCCCGGCCAAAATGTGGATTAACGGTCTGACTATCCTCAACAAGCCGCTGATGCAGTTCCACACCCAGTTCAATGCCGCCCTGCCGTGGGACAGCATTGATATGGACTTTATGAACCTGAACCAGACTGCGCACGGCGGTCGTGAGTTCGGCTTCATCGGCGCGCGTATGCGTCAGCAGCATGCCGTGGTCACCGGTCACTGGCAGGATAAACAAGCGCACGAACGCATTGGCTCCTGGATGCGCCAGGCCGTGTCCAAACAGGATACCCGCCACCTGAAAGTCTGCCGTTTTGGCGACAACATGCGTGAAGTTGCGGTCACCGATGGCGATAAAGTCGCTGCGCAGATCAAGTTCGGCTTCTCGGTAAACACCTGGGCCGTGGGCGATCTGGTGCAGGTAGTGAACGCAATTAGCGACGGTGAAATCAACGCGCTAATCGATGAGTACGAAAGCACATACACCATGACGGCGGCGACGCAAGTCCACGGTGAAAAACGTCAGAATGTCCTGGAAGCGGCCCGTATTGAACTGGGGATGAAGCGCTTCCTGGAACAGGGCGGATTCCACGCCTTCACCACCACATTTGAAGATTTACACGGCCTGAAACAGCTCCCTGGTCTGGCCGTACAGCGTCTGATGCAGCAAGGCTACGGCTTTGCGGGCGAAGGCGACTGGAAAACCGCCGCTCTGCTTCGCATCATGAAGGTGATGTCAACCGGTCTGCAGGGCGGCACCTCATTTATGGAGGATTACACCTACCACTTCGAGAAAGGCAACGATCTGGTGCTCGGCTCGCACATGCTGGAAGTGTGCCCGTCCATCGCGGTGGAAGAGAAACCGATCCTCGACGTACAGCACCTCGGCATTGGTGGTAAAGACGATCCTGCCCGTCTGATCTTCAACACCAAAACCGGCCCGGCAGTGGTTGCCAGCCTGATCGATCTCGGCGATCGCTATCGCCTGCTGGTTAACTGCATCGACACGGTACAAACGCCGCACTCCCTGCCAAAACTGCCTGTCGCTAACGCACTGTGGAAAGCTCAACCGGATCTGCCAACCGCTTCTGAAGCCTGGATCCTGGCCGGTGGCGCACACCACACCGTGTTCAGCCACGCGCTGGATCTGAACGATATGCGCCAGTTCGCTGAAATGCATGATATCGAGATCGCAGTGATCGATAACGATACCCGCCTGCCGGCCTTTAAGGACGCGCTGCGCTGGAACGAAGTGTATTACGGTTTCAAACGTTAATTGGTGAAACGGATTGCCCGGTGGCATTTCATTTACCGGGCCTACAAATTACGTAGGCCGGATAAGCGAAGCGCCATCCGGCATTCAGGAGTTAACATGCTAGAAGATCTTAAACGTCAGGTACTGGAAGCGAATCTGGCGCTGCCAAAGCACAACCTGGTGACGCTGACCTGGGGAAACGTTAGCGCCGTCGATCGCGAGCGCGGCGTGTTTGTGATTAAACCTTCCGGTGTCGATTACAGCGTCATGACCGCAGACGATATGGTTGTTGTCAGTATCGCCACTGGGGAAGTCGTTGAAGGCACGAAAAAGCCCTCCTCCGATACTCCAACACACCGTTTGTTATATCAGGCATTCCCGACCATTGGCGGCATTGTTCACACCCATTCGCGCCATGCAACCATCTGGGCGCAGGCGGGTCAGTCGATTCCGGCAACGGGGACCACCCATGCGGACTATTTCTACGGTTCGATTCCCTGCACACGCAAAATGACCGACGAAGAAATCAACGGCGAATATGAATGGGAAACCGGTAACGTAATCGTTGAAACCTTTGAAAAACAGGGTATTGACGCCTCACAGATGCCTGGCGTGCTGGTGCACTCTCACGGTCCATTTGCCTGGGGAAAAAATGCCGAAGATGCGGTGCATAACGCCATCGTGCTGGAAGAAGTCGCCTATATGGGGATCTTCTGTCGCCAACTCGCGCCTCAATTACCGGATATGCAGCAAACCCTGCTAGATAAACACTACCTGCGCAAACACGGTGCTAAAGCGTATTACGGACAGTAACCTCTTTTGAGCATGACAACTGTATAAAATCACAGATAATCTATCAGAACCAGGCTATAATCATGCCTGGTTTTTTAATGGATACACAGCGTGGCGCAGTCAGGCTTTATTTTAACCCGGCACTGGCGGGACACCCCGCAGGGAACTGAGGTCTCATTCTGGCTGGCTACAGACGATGGGCCGCTGCAGGTCACGCTCGCGCCTCAGGAGTCGGTCGCGTTTATTCCCACCAGTCAGGTTCCTCGCGTAATGTCATTATTACGCACTGAAAACGGCTATCGCCTGAAATCGCTGCAATTGCAAGACTTCCACCGCCATCCTGTTTCCGGCCTGTATTGCCGCTCACATCGCCAGCTCATGCGGTTGGAAAAACTGCTGCGCGAAAACGCAGTCACCGTCTATGAGGGCGATGTACGCCCACCTGAGCGGTATCTGATGGAGCGCTTTATCACCTCTCCTGTTTGGGTCGAAGGCGACAGACATAATGACATGCTGGTGAATGCCCGCCTGAAGCCGAACCCTGACTATCGACCACCGCTAAAATGGGTATCGCTGGATATCGAAACCACGCGCCACGGCGAACTCTATTGCATCGGTCTTGAAGGCTGTGGGCAGCGTATTGTCTACATGCTCGGCCCGGCAAACGGCGACGCCTCTACGCTTGATTTTGAACTTGAGTACGTTGCAAGCCGCCCGCAGTTGCTGGAAAAACTCAATGACTGGATTGCCCGTCACGATCCTGATGTGATAATCGGCTGGAACGTCGTGCAATTCGATTTACGCGTCCTGCAAAAGCACGCCGAACGTTACCGCATTCCCCTGCGTTTTGGTCGTGATAGCAGCGAGCTTGAGTGGCGCGAGCATGGCTTCAAGAACGGCGTATTCTTCGCTCAGGCTAAGGGGCGCCTGATTATCGACGGTATTGAGGCGCTAAAATCAGCGTTCTGGAATTTCTCGTCATTCTCGTTGGAAACGGTGTCGCAAGAATTGCTGGGTGAAGGCAAGTCGATTGATAACCCGTGGGACCGAATGGACGAAATTGACCGTCGGTTTGCCCAGGATAAACCCGCGCTCGCCACCTACAATCTCAAAGACTGTGAGCTGGTCACGCGTATTTTTCATAAAACCGAGATCATGCCATTTCTGCTGGAGCGCTCGACGGTCAACGGTCTGCCGGTCGACCGTCACGGTGGTTCGGTTGCCGCCTTCGGCCACCTCTACCTTCCGCGCATGCACCGGGCGGGTTATGTGGCGCCGAATCTGGGTGAAGTCCCCGCGCACGCCAGTCCCGGCGGCTACGTGATGGACTCGCGCCCAGGCTTATACGACTCCGTACTGGTGCTGGATTACAAAAGCCTGTATCCCTCAATAATTCGTACTTTTTTAATCGACCCGGTGGGGCTTATCGAAGGGATGGCGCAGCCGGATCCGGAACACAGCACCGAAGGTTTCCTTGACGCCTGGTTTTCACGCGAAAAGCACTGCCTGCCTGAAATCGTTACTCAGATCTGGCACGGGCGCGAAGAAGCAAAACGCCGCGGCAATAAGCCACTCTCGCAGGCGTTGAAAATCATCATGAACGCATTTTACGGCGTGCTGGGCACCACCGCCTGTCGCTTTTTCGACCCGAGACTGGCCTCGTCCATTACCATGCGCGGCCATGCGATCATGCGCCAGACCAAAGCGTTAATTGAGGCTCAGGGTTACGATGTCATTTATGGCGATACCGATTCCACCTTTGTCTGGCTGAAAAAGGCGCACTCAGAAGACGATGCAGCCCGAATTGGTAGTGAACTTGTGAGCTATGTCAACACCTGGTGGGCGCAATCGCTGAAGCAACAAAATCTGACCAGCGCGCTGGAGCTGGAATTTGAAACCCATTTTTGTCGCTTTCTGATGCCGACCATTCGCGGTGCAGATACCGGCAGTAAAAAACGCTATGCGGGGATGATTCAGGACGGTGCAGAGCAACGTATGGTGTTTAAGGGACTGGAAACAGTACGAACCGACTGGACGCCGCTGGCCCAACAATTTCAGCAGGAGCTATACCTGCGAATTTTTCGTAACGAACCTTATCAGGAGTTTGTTCGCGAGACTATTGCCCGTCTGATGGCCGGTGAAATGGATGAACAACTGGTGTACCGCAAGCGCCTGCGCCGCCCGTTAAGCGAATACCAGCGAAATGTTCCACCACACGTTCGTGCCGCGCGACTCGCCGATGAGCAGAATGTAAAACTGGGGCGTCCACCGCAGTATCAGAATCGCGGAACCATAAAATATGTCTGGACGGTCAATGGCCCAGAACCTGTTGATTATCAGCTATCTGTGCTCGATTACGAGCATTATCTGACCCGCCAGATCCAACCCGTTGCTGAGGGAATTCTTCCCTTTATTGACGATAATTTTGCTACACTACTCACAGGACAACTGGGGTTATTTTGACGCGTGACGAAACCGCCGCCATCCAGTACCATAGCGCCCTTTCCATTCCTGGACCCATTTAACACCACTACCACTGATTTATTAGCCTGGTAGCGGGGTCGTATGCTCTCAATAACGGGGATTAGCCCGGAAAATGACGAGTATTGCCTGCAATTAAAGATATAGAGCCGAACATATATGCCTTTTACACTTGGTCAACGCTGGATCAGCGATACAGAAAGCGAATTGGGACTTGGTACTGTTGTCGCCATGGATGCGCGAACCGTCACTTTACTTTTCTCATCGACGGGCGAAAACCGTCTGTATGCGCGCAGTGATTCCCCCGTGACCCGCGTGATGTTCAATCCTGGCGATACGATAACAAGCCATGAAGGCTGGCAACTGCATGTCGATGAAGTAAAAGAAGAAAATGGCCTGCTTGCCTATATCGGAACCCGCCTGGATACCGAAGAAACCGGTGTCATGCTGCGTGAAGTACTGCTCGACAGCAAACTGGTATTCAGCAAACCACAAGATCGCCTGTTTGCTGGCCAGATTGACCGCATGGATCGCTTTGCTCTGCGCTATCGCGCCCGTAAATTTCAGAGCGAACAATACCGTATGCCGTGGAGTGGGTTGCGTGGTCAACGTACCAGCCTGATTCCTCACCAGCTGAACATTGCCCATGATGTTGGTCGTCGTCATGCGCCTCGCGTTTTACTGGCAGACGAAGTGGGTTTAGGTAAAACCATTGAAGCCGGGATGATCCTGCATCAGCAACTGCTTTCCGGCGCCGCAGAGCGCGTGCTGATCATCGTCCCGGAGACATTACAGCATCAGTGGCTGGTCGAAATGCTGCGCCGTTTCAACCTGCGTTTTGCACTGTTTGATGATGAGCGTTATGCAGAAGCGCAGCACGACGCCTACAACCCGTTTGAAACCGAACAACTGGTCATCTGCTCGCTGGACTTTGCCCGTCGCAATAAACAGCGTCTGGAGCACCTGTGTGACGCCGAGTGGGATCTGCTGATTGTCGATGAAGCCCATCACCTGGTGTGGAGCGAAGACGCGCCCAGCCGCGAATATATGGCCATTGAACAACTGGCAGAACGTGTGCCGGGCATCCTGCTGCTAACCGCTACACCGGAGCAGCTGGGCATGGAAAGTCACTTTGCACGCCTGCGCCTGCTGGACCCGAGCCGTTTCCACGATTTCGCCCAGTTTGTTGAAGAGCAAAAAAATTATCGTCCGGTCGCCGACGCCGTCGCCATGCTACTGGCAGGCAACAAGCTGAGTAACAATGAGCTGAACATGTTAGGCGACATGATTGGCGAGCAGGACATTGAGCCGCTATTGCAGGCGGCAAACAGCGACAGCGAAGACGCCCAGAGCGCGCGTCAGGAACTGGTTTCGATGCTGATGGACCGCCATGGCACCAGCCGTGTGCTGTTCCGTAACACCCGTAACGGTGTGAAAGGCTTCCCGAAACGCGAGCTGCATACCATCAAGCTGCCGCTGCCGACCCAATACCAGACGGCGATTAAAGTCTCCGGCATTATGGGCGCGCGTAAAAGTGCAGAAGACCGGGCGCGCGACATGCTCTACCCGGAACAGATTTATCAGGAATTCGAAGGCGACACCGGCACCTGGTGGAACTTTGACCCGCGCGTGGAATGGCTGATGGGCTACCTGACCAGCCACCGCTCGCAAAAAGTATTAGTTATCTGTGCAAAAGCCACCACCGCGCTTCAGCTGGAGCAGGTTCTGCGCGAACGCGAAGGTATCCGCGCTGCCGTATTCCATGAAGGGATGTCGATCATTGAGCGTGACCGCGCCGCAGCATGGTTTAGCGAAGAAGATAGCGGCGCCCAGGTAATGCTGTGCTCTGAAATCGGCTCCGAAGGGCGTAACTTCCAGTTCGCCAGCAATCTGGTGATGTTTGACCTGCCGTTCAACCCGGATCTGCTGGAACAGCGTATTGGCCGTCTGGACCGTATTGGTCAGGCGCATGATATTCAGATTCACGTTCCGTACCTGGAAAAAACCGCGCAATCTGTGCTGGTGCGCTGGTACCACGAAGGTCTGGATGCGTTCGAACACACCTGTCCGACCGGCCGTACTATCTATGACACGGTCTATAACAATCTGATCGGCTACCTGGCTGAACCAGAAAATACCGAGGGCTTTGACGATCTGATCAAAACCTGCCGCGAACAGCATGACGCGCTGAAAGCACAGCTAGAGCAAGGTCGCGATCGCCTGCTGGAGATCCACTCTAACGGCGGCGAAAAAGCACTGGCGCTGGCTGAGAGTATTGAAGAACAGGACGACGATACCAGCCTGATCGCCTTCGCCATGAACCTGTTTGATATCGTCGGTATTAATCAGGATGACCGTGGCGACAATTTAATCGTGCTGACGCCGTCCGATCATATGCTGGTGCCGGATTTTCCTGGGCTGCCGGAAGATGGCTGCACCATTACGTTCGAGCGCGATGTCGCCCTGTCGCGTGAAGATGCACAATTTATTACCTGGGAGCATCCGCTGATCCGCAATGGTCTGGATCTGATCCTCTCCGGCGACACCGGAAGCAGCACTATTTCGTTGTTGAAAAACAAAGCATTACCTGTTGGTACACTGCTGGTTGAGCTGGTCTATGTTGTTGAAGCGCAAGCGCCGAAACAACTGCAGCTAAACCGCTTCCTGCCACCAACGCCGGTACGCATGCTGCTGGATAAAAACGGCAATAACCTTGCTGCACAGGTTGAGTTCGAAACCTTTAACCGTCAGCTCAGCGCCGTTAACCGCCACACCGGCAGCAAACTGGTCAACGCCGTGCAGCAGGATGTTCATGCCATTCTGCAACTCGGTGAAGCGCAGGTGGAAAAATCAGCCCGCGCACTGATCGACGCGGCGCGTAAAGAAGCTGACGAGAAGCTGACGGCAGAACTTTCCCGTCTCGAAGCGCTGCGTGCCGTTAACCCGAACATCCGTGATGACGAACTTAGCGCAATTGAAAGCAACCGTCAGCAGGTGATGGAAAGCCTGGATCAGGCGGGCTGGCGTCTCGATGCCCTGCGCCTGATCGTCGTGACGCATCAGTAACGGAGCCATACATGGGGATGGAAAACTACAATCCGCCGCAGGAACCCTGGCTGGTCATCCTGTATCAGGATGAGCACATTATGGTGGTCAACAAGCCGAGCGGCTTGTTGTCTGTGCCAGGTCGTCTGGATGAGCACAAAGACAGCGTGATGACGCGTATTCAGCGCGATTATCCGCAGGCTGAATCCGTGCATCGTCTGGATATGGCAACCAGCGGCGTGATTGTAGTCGCGCTAACCAAAGCGGCAGAGCGCGAGCTAAAACGCCAGTTTCGCGAGCGCGAACCGAAAAAACAGTATGTCGCACGCGTCTGGGGGCATCCTGCTCCGGCCGAGGGTCTGGTTGATTTACCGCTGATTTGCGACTGGCCAAACAGGCCAAAGCAAAAAGTGTGTTATGAGACCGGGAAATCGGCGCAGACCGAGTATGAAGTTGTGGAGTTCGCGGCGGATAACACTGCCCGGGTAGTGCTCAAGCCCATTACCGGACGCTCACACCAGCTGCGTGTGCATATGCTGGCTTTAGGGCATCCTATCCTGGGCGACCGCTTCTATGCTCCGCCGGAAGCTCTGGCGTTAGCGCCGCGCCTGTTGCTGCATGCAGAGATGTTAACCATCACGCATCCCGAATACGGCAACAGTATGACGTTTAAAGTCCCGGCGGATTTTTAAATTCTGAGCCAATTTATGCCGGGGGCGCTTCGCTTGCCCGGCCTACATTCATTAACGTAGGCCGGATAAGGCGCTAGCCGCATCCGGCAATTCAATCACTTGAATCCTTTTTGATCCTTAATCAGCTCGTAAGCTTTTTGGATTTCCTGCGCTTTTTGCTTCGCCATTTCCATCATCTCTGGCGGCAGACCTTTCGCGACCAGTTTGTCCGGATGGTGCTCGCTCATCAGCTTACGGTAAGCCCGCTTGATGGTGGTCGCATCGTCGGTCGTTTTCACACCCAGCACATTACAGGCGTCTTCCAGCGTCGGGCCGCGTTGCGCCTGCTGCCAGCCACCGCCGCCAGACTGCTGCTGATATCCGCCGCCAAACTGTGCGCCGCCCTGCATCATGCGCAGGAACTGATCAAATTGGGTGCGTGAGATCCCCAACTCTTCAGCAATCACATACAGCACTTCACGTTCGTTAGGATGCAACGACCCATCGGCAAATGCCGCCTGGATCTGAATCTCCAGAAACATGCGGATCAGATCGAATCGACCAAAACAGACGCTGCGAAACTGACGCATCTTTTCACGTAATGGGTAATTATCCGATTTTCCTACCCGGAAGGCATGTTGTGCAGCCGTTCGCGAGTCACCGTGCAAATTCATCCGATCCATCAACTGGCTGGCGATATGTATATCGGCTTCCGTGACGCGACCTTTGGATTTGGTCAGATGTCCCATCACCTCAAAAGTGGTGGCAAAAAACAGCGCCTGGCGTTCACGTTGGTTGGCAAACCACGCCATTTTGCGCATGCGGGCTTTGTCGAACATGTGGCCAACTAACAGCCCCAGAACCACACCCCAGAAGCCGCCGCCCATCATTAAGGCCACGGCTACACCAATTATCTTTCCCCAATACTGCATAGACTCCCCAAATCTTTCCGCTCTCAGCCAGGCTATGTCCCACAATATAAGGTGCTTTTACCGATTTACGGCTGCGGTCAATTGTGGGACATCGCCTATAATTTGCATTATCATACCTGTCATTCAATGCCGTGCCTAACACCACAAACGCTATACCCGTTGGATTTCGAGTTGCAGCAAGGCGGCAACGTAGTGAGTCCCCTGGAGCTTACCCATGTAAGTGACTGGGTGAACGAGGAAGACAACGAAGATGCAGCTTGAAAGGTGGCGGGTATAAAATGGGCAGGATTAATACTAGCGAAGTGAAGATGAGATAAGTTAGGCTGTGACCGTTTGTCACGCGCGACGCTACTGATGATGGAACAATAAATACAACGTATGAAAAAACGTATTCCCACTCTTCTGGCCACCATGATTGCCAGCGCCCTCTATAGCCATCAGGGCCTGGCAGCCGATCTCGCCTCACAGTGTATGCTGGGCGTGCCGAGCTATGACCGTCCTCTGGTACAGGGCGAGACTAATGAGTTACCCGTCACCATCAATGCCGACAACGCAAAAGGGAATTACCCCGATGACGCGGTGTTTACCGGCAACGTGGATATCGCACAGGGTAACAGCCGCCTGCAGGCCGACGAAGTACAGCTTCATCAGAAGCAGGCTGAAGGCCAGCCGGAGCCAGTACGTACCGTCGATGCGTTGGGCAATGTCCATTATGACGACAATCAGGTTATTCTGAAGGGACCGAAGGGCTGGTCCAATCTGAATACCAAAGATACCAACATCTGGGAAGGTGATTACCAGATGGTTGGCCGTCAGGGGCGCGGGAAAGCCGACCTGATGAAACAGCGTGGGGAAAACCGTTATACCATTCTGGAAAACGGTAGCTTTACCTCCTGTCTGCCAGGTTCAGATACCTGGAGCGTCGTCGGTAGCGAAGTTATCCACGACCGTGAGGAACAGGTCGCGGAGATCTGGAACGCCCGTTTTAAACTGGGTCCGGTTCCGGTCTTTTATAGTCCTTATTTACAGTTACCCGTCGGCGATAAGCGCCGTTCCGGTTTCCTGATCCCGAACGCAAAATATTCCACCAATAACTATTTTGAGTTCTACCTCCCGTATTACTGGAACATTGCGCCCAATATGGACGCCACCATCACGCCACATTATATGCACCGTCGTGGCGGGATCATGTGGGAGAACGAATTCCGCTACCTCACCCAGGCGGGTGCGGGCTTGATGGAGTTCGATTATCTGAATTCCGATAAAGTGTACGAGGACGAACATCCGAAGGATGACAATTCACGTCGCTGGCTGTTCTACTGGCAGCACGCCGGTGTACTGGACCAGGTGTGGCGTTTCAACGTCGACTACACCAAGGTCAGCGACACCAGCTACTTTAACGATTTCGATAATAAATACGGTTCCAGTACCGACGGCTACGCCACGCAGAAATTCAGCGTCGGCTACGCGGTACAAAACTTTGACGCTACGGTATCGACCAAGCAGTTCCAGGTCTTCGACGCACAAAACAGTAATAGCTACTCTGCTCAGCCGCAGTTAGACGTCAACTACTACCAAAACGACGTTGGTCCGTTTGATACCCGTATTTATGGCCAGGCGGTCCATTTCGTCAATACCAATGACAACATGCCGGAAGCAACGCGTGTTCACCTGGAACCGACGATCAATCTGCCGTTGTCGAATAACTGGGGCAGTATCAATACCGAAGCGAAGCTGCTGGCGACACACTATCAGCAGACCAATCTGGATTGGTACAACAACAACCCGAGTAACGTTAACAAGCTCGACGAGTCAGCCAACCGCGTCATGCCGCAGTTTAAAGTTGACGGCAAAATGGTATTCGAGCGTGACATGCAAATGCTGGCACCGGGCTATACCCAGACGCTGGAGCCACGCGCGCAGTACCTGTACGTACCGTATCGCGACCAGAGTCATATCTATAACTATGACTCATCCTTGCTGCAATCTGACTACAGCGGCCTGTTCCGTGACCGTACTTATGGCGGTCTGGACCGTATTGCTTCTGCCAACCAGGTGACGACCGGGGTCACATCTCGCGTTTATGATGACGCTGCCGTTGAACGTTTTAATATTTCTGTGGGTCAAATCTACTATTTCACCGAGTCTCGCACCGGCGATGACAACATTAAATGGGAGAATGACGACAAAACGGGTTCGCTGGTATGGGCGGGCGACACCTACTGGCGTATCTCCGATCGCTGGGGTTTACGCAGTGGGATCCAGTACGACACGCGTCTGGATAGTATCGCCAACAGCAGCAGCAGTATCGAATACCGTCGCGATGAAAACCGGATGCTGCAGTTGAATTACCGTTACGCTAGCCCGGAATATATCCAGGCGACTCTACCGTCTTACTACTCTACGGCAGATCAGTATAAAAACGGGATTTCGCAGGTGGGCGCGGTGGCAAGCTTCCCAATTGCTGAGCGTTGGTCGATTGTTGGCGCTTACTACTTCGATACCAACGTGAACAAAGAAGCAGATTCAATGCTGGGCTTACAGTACAACTCCTGCTGTTACGCCATTCGCTTCGGCTACGAGCGTAAGCTGAACGGTTGGGATGACAAACAGCAACACGCGATTTATGACAACACGATCGGCTTTAATATCGAACTGCGCGGTCTGAGCTCCAACTACGGTCTCGGCACCAACCAAATGCTGCGTTCGAACATTTTGCCGTATCAAAGCTCTTTATGATCTGATTTATTGATACCCAATGGATTTCGAGCTGCATTGAGGCGGCAACTGAGAGAATCCCCAAGAGCTTACATAAGTAAGTGACTGGGGTGAGTGACAAATCTGTCAGGAACAGATTTGAACGTCGCACAGCGACGGCCCATAAGGGCGAGTCTCATGGATGAGACGAGTAACTCAGCAGCCAACAAAAATGCGGCTTGAAAGACGAAGGGTATACAACGTAATCCGCATTGCGGTTAATTAATAATGGAAAAAGTATGAAGAACTGGAAAACGCTGCTTCTCGGTATCGCCATGATCGCGAATACCAGTTTCGCTGCCCCACAGGTAGTCGATAAAGTTGCAGCCGTCGTCAATAACGGCGTCGTTCTGGAAAGCGACGTCGATGGCTTAATGCAGTCAGTAAAACTGAATGCAGGTCAGGCAGGTCAGCAATTACCGGATGACGCTACGCTGCGTCATCAGATCCTGGAACGTTTGATCATGGATCAAATCCTCCTGCAAATGGGTCAGAAGATGGGGGTGAAAATCTCTGACGAGCAGTTGGATCAGGCTATTGCCAACATCGCCAAGCAGAACAACATGACGCTGGATCAGATGCGCAGCCGCCTGGCACAGGATGGCTTAAGCTATTCAACCTATCGTAGCCAGATCCGCAAAGAGATGACCATCTCCGAAGTGCGTAACAACGAAGTTCGCCGTCGCATCACCATCCTGCCTCAGGAAGTAGATGCCCTGGCGCAACAGGTGGGCAACCAAAACGATGCCAGCACCGAGCTGAACCTGAGCCACATTCTGATCCCATTACCGGAAAACCCAACGTCTGACCAGGTTAACGCGGCTGAAAGCCAGGCGCGCTCTGTTGTTGATGAAGCGCGTAACGGTAGTGATTTCGGCAAACTGGCTATTACTTATTCCGCTGACCAGCAGGCGCTGAAAGGCGGTCAGATGGGTTGGGGACGTATTCAGGAGCTGCCGGGTATCTTTGCCCAGGCGTTAAGCACTGCGAAAAAAGGCGATATCATTGGCCCAATTCGTTCCGGTGTCGGCTTCCACATCCTGAAAGTCAACGATATGCGTGGCCAAAGCCAGAGCATCTCCGTGACTGAAGTTCATGCTCGCCACATTCTGCTTAAGCCGTCGCCGATCATGACCGATCAGCAGGCGCGTCTGAAGCTGGAACAAATCGCGGCAGATATTAAGAGCGGTAAAACGACCTTCGCGGCAGCCGCTAAAGAGTTTTCTCAGGATCCAGGCTCTGCCAACCAGGGCGGCGATCTGGGCTGGGCTGCAGCAGATATTTTCGACCCTGCTTTCCGCGATGCGCTGACCAAACTTAACAAAGGCCAGATGAGCGCCCCGGTGCACTCCTCTTTCGGTTGGCATCTGATCGAACTGCTGGATACGCGTAACGTTGATAAAACTGACGCAGCGCAGAAAGACAGAGCTTACCGTATGCTGATGAACCGTAAATTCTCGGAAGAAGCAGCAACCTGGATGCAGGAACAGCGCGCCAGCGCTTACGTTAAAGTTCTGAGCAACTAATGACTCGTGCTCAACGCGTTGTTATCACTCCCGGCGAACCCGCCGGGATTGGCCCGGACCTGGTGGTTCAGCTCGCCCAGCGCGATTGGCCTGTAGAACTTGTTGTCTGTGCGGATACAGCACTCCTCAATGACCGGGCAGCGATGCTCGGTTTACCGCTTTCACTCCTCCCCTACTCTCCAGATACCCCAGCCAAACCGCAATCAGCAGGCACATTGACGCTGTTACCGATTGCGCTGCGGGCACCTGTTGTCGCGGGTCAGTTGGCGGTAGAAAACGGGCAATATGTGGTGGATACGCTGGCTCGCGCCTGCGATGGCTGTCTGCAAGGTGAGTTTGCGGCGCTGATCACCGGCCCGGTTCACAAGGGCGTTATCAATGACGCTGGCGTCCCGTTTACCGGACATACCGAGTTTTTTGAAGAGCGCTCACAGGCAAAGAAAGTTGTTATGATGCTGGCGACCGAAGAGCTGCGCGTTGCCCTGGCAACCACGCATTTGCCGCTCAGAGCCGTTGCCGACGCCATTACGCCCGCCCTGCTTCAGGAAGTGATCGGCATTTTGCATCATGATTTACGCACCAAGTTCGGCATTGCCGATCCGCATATTCTGGTGTGCGGTCTTAACCCGCATGCTGGTGAAGGCGGTCATATGGGAACGGAAGAGATAGATACCATCATTCCGGTACTCGATGAACTGCGTGCGCAGGGAATGAAATTAAACGGTCCGCTGCCCGCAGATACGCTGTTTCAGCCCAAATATCTCGACCACGCGGATGCCGTGCTGGCAATGTACCACGATCAGGGTCTCCCCGTGCTAAAATACCAGGGATTTGGTCGCGGTGTGAATATCACGCTGGGCCTGCCCTTTATTCGCACATCCGTCGATCACGGCACCGCACTTGAACTCGCGGGCCGTGGACAAGCAGATGTCGGCAGTTTTATTACGGCGCTTAATCTCGCCATCAAAATGATTGTTAATACCAATGAATAATCGAGTCCATCAGGGCCATTTAGCCCGTAAACGTTTCGGGCAGAACTTCCTCAACGATCAGTTTGTGATCGAAAGTATTGTCTCTGCTATCAACCCGCAGAAAGGTCAGGCTATGGTCGAAATCGGCCCGGGCCTGGCGGCATTGACCGAACCAGTAGGCGAACGTCTGGACAAGCTCACGGTCATTGAACTCGACCGCGAACTGGCAGCACGCCTACAGACACACCCGTTTTTAGGGCCTAAGCTGACGATTTATCAGCAAGATGCCATGACCATGAACTTCGGCGAACTGGCACAAACGATGGGACAGCCGCTGCGCGTATTCGGCAACCTGCCGTACAACATCTCCACGCCGCTCATGTTCCATCTTTTTTCCTATACTGATGCCATTGCCGACATGCATTTCATGTTGCAAAAAGAGGTGGTGAATCGTCTGGTTGCAGGGCCAAACAGTAAAGCGTATGGTCGATTAAGCGTCATGGCGCAGTATTACTGCAATGTGATCCCGGTACTTGAAGTACCGCCTTCCGCATTTACGCCAGCGCCTAAAGTTGATTCAGCCGTTGTGCGTCTGGTGCCTCATACGACGATGCCGTACCCGGTTAAAGATGTTCGTGTGCTGAGCCGTATTACCACCGAAGCGTTTAATCAGCGCCGTAAAACGGTACGTAACAGTCTCGGCAACCTGTTTAGCGTTGAAGTACTGACAGAGCTGGGCATTGATCCGGCGATGCGAGCGGAAAATATCTCTGTCGCGCAATACTGCCGGATGGCTAACTATCTGTCAGAAAACGCGCCATCGAAGGAGAGTTAAACATGATCAATTCGCCCCGAGTGTGCATTCAGGTACAAAGCGTCTACATTGAGGCGCAATCCTCACCTGATGATGAACGTTACGTTTTTGCTTACACCGTAACTATCCGCAATTTGGGGCGAGCGCCTGTGCAGCTGTTGGGGCGTTATTGGTTGATCACTAATGGTCATGGCCGCGAAA
The DNA here is from genome assembly GCF_030332375.1 of Citrobacter sp. Cpo148. Lineage (NCBI taxonomy): Bacteria > Pseudomonadati > Pseudomonadota > Gammaproteobacteria > Enterobacterales > Enterobacteriaceae > Citrobacter > Citrobacter sp. Cpo148. The sequence continues at coordinate 166,840 of NZ_JAOWHY010000040.1, read as the reverse complement.
CCGAAGTTCAGGGTGAAGGCGTGGTTGGCGTCCAGCCCCACATCGAACCCGGCGAAGAGTACCAGTACACCAGCGGTGCGGTGATTGAAACACCGCTGGGCACCATGCAGGGTCATTACGAAATGATCGATGAACAAGGCATCGCCTTTACCATCGATATTCCCGTATTCCGACTCGCCGTTCCAACACTCATTCATTAAAACAATAACTATGGCGACATACCTTATTGGCGACGTTCACGGTTGTTACGATGAACTGGTAGCCTTGCTGCATCAGGTAGACTTTAATTCCGAAAAAGACACCCTATGGCTCACCGGCGATCTGGTCGCTCGTGGACCGGGCTCGCTGGACGTTTTGCGCTACGTGAAATCACTGGGCGACAGCGTGCGGTTAGTATTGGGTAATCACGATTTACACCTGCTGGCCGTATTTGCTGGTATCAGTCGTAATAAACCTAAAGACAGGGTCACATCGCTGCTCGAAGCACCGGATGCCGACGAATTACTTAACTGGCTCCGCCGTCAACCGCTGTTGCAGGTAGACGAAGAGAAGAAGCTGGTGATGGCGCATGCCGGTATCACCCCACAGTGGGACCTGCAGACAGCAAAAGACTGTGCTCGCGATGTTGAAGCCGTGCTGTCGAGCGACTCGTATCCCTTCTTCCTTGATGCGATGTACGGCGACATGCCCAATAACTGGACCCCGGAACTGACCGGGCTGGCGCGCCTGCGTTTTATTACCAACGCCTTTACCCGCATGCGTTACTGCTTCCCTAACGGTCAGTTGGATATGTACAGCAAAGAGTCACCAGAAGACGCACCTGCCCCGCTGAAGCCGTGGTTTGCCATTCCTGGACCTGTCAGTGAAGCGTACAGCATTGCATTCGGGCACTGGGCATCGCTGGAGGGTAAAGGCACGCCAGAAGGCATTTACGCGCTGGATACGGGGTGTTGCTGGGGAGGCGATCTCACCTGTCTGCGCTGGGAAGACAAACAGTACTTCGTGCAGCCGTCAAATCGCCATCTGAATCTGGATCCTGGCGAAGCGGTCAACGCCTGATAGTCGTTTGCCGGATGCGGTGCTCGCACCTTATCCGGCCTACATTAGCTGGATGATAAGGCGTTTCGCCGCCATCCGGCACTTACAGTATTAACGACGTTCCAGAATCTCGAAGCAGTAGCTGTGAGAGTTTTGCGCGTCGGCATCGTGGAATTCACTGAACACCGATTCCCAGTCATCCGGTTCGTAGTCCGGGAAATGCGTATCCCCTTCCACTTCCGCATCAATGTGCGTCAGATACAGTTTCTGCGCTTTTGGCAGGAACTGCTCATACACACGCCCACCGCCAATTACCATAATTTCAGGTTCATCGCCGCAGGCCGCAATTGCTTCATCCACAGACTTCACCCACTGCACGCGATCGTCGGTGCCAGGCTTACTGCTGATGACGATATTTTTACGCCCAGGTAACGGTCGCCCGATGGATTCCCAGGTATGGCGTCCCATGACAACCGGCTTGTTTAAGGTATTACGTTTAAACCAGGCGAGATCGGCAGGGAGGTTCCACGGCATGGCGTTCTCCATACCGATGACGCGATCTACCGCTAACGCCGCAATCAGACTGATCATTGAATATTTCCCGGATACAAAAAAATTGTCGCCACTATACGGAAAGCGCAATCTTTCGTCGACTGGCGGAAAGAGGATGAACAGGAAAATTTTCCGTTCTGCTGGCGAACCGACCTATTTAAGGTGGTACGCCAGCATTACAGTAGTTCAAAAACAGCCAATTAGCAGTAAAGTTTGCAGAACATCACATTTTTTACCCTATGCTGACGGTTTCACTTCCGGCTCATCGGCGACGTCGCCCGTATGCTTACCTTCATCCGTGCCTTGCCAGCCATGGCGTTGAATTAACGATAAGTGCTGACGATCTTCCGCAATAATTTCACTCAGCATTGCGCTGGTGCGTTTATAAACGGCCGCGCGGGAAGTCGCGTCATTTTCCCCTTTCACCATCTCCTCTACCATCATGGTATTGAATCGGCGGAATACGTCAGCCCGCTCACGTGCCTCATAGCGCCCTAGCCCGAGACCTTCCAGCGCCAGACGTCCGGTCTTCAGTGCACCTTCAAAGGTTTCACGTTCCGGCATATCCACGCCCGCCTGGCGCAGGCGGATGTAATGATCCACGTCGCGCGCGCGGGCAATAATTTGCAGATGCGGGAAATGCTCTTTCACCATTTCGGTTAACTGCAGGCTGGTTTGCGGATCGTCAATGGCATTAATAATAACTTCAGCTTTCGCCGCCCCGGCAGACTCCAGCAGATCCATCCGGGTCGCGTCGCCATAGAAAACCTTCATCCCGAATTTACGCAGCGTTTCGATATGATCCGGGTCATGATCAAGAACCACCATTTTGACCCCGCTCGACAACAGCAAACGACCGGTTATCTGGCCAAATCGCCCAAACCCGGCGATGATCACCCGCGGTTGCTCCTCATCGATTTCATCGGCTTCGCGCTCTTCCTCAGTCGCCGATTTTTCCAGACGCGTCAAAATCACCAGCAAAATCGGTGTAGCCGCCATCGACAACGCCACCGCCAGCGTCAGCGATTTCGCCCAGTCAGGATCGAGCACATTTGCCATTTGCGCCGCGCCAAACACCACAAAGGCAAACTCACTGCCCTGCCCTAATAATACGGCAAACCATCGACGCTGCTTGTTCGGCACCTGCAACGGTTTCGCTATCAACCACAGCATGACGGTTTTGATAACCAGGAAACCGACCAGTAGAATGATAATACGCAAGGGATTATCAATCAGCGTACCAAAGTCGATAGACATCCCTACACCGATGAAGAACAGCCCCAGCAGCAGTCCTTTAAATGGCTCAATGTCGCTTTCCAACGCGTGGCGATACTCAGAGCTTGCCAGCAGCACCCCGGCCAGGAATGCCCCCATCGCCATCGACAATCCAACCTCTTCCAACAGCAGACCGAAGCCAAACACGAGGAACAGCGCAACGGCACTGAACACTTCCCGTAGGCCCGAACGGGCGACAAAACGCAAGGCAGGACGTGTGACATAACGACCTAACAGCACCACCAGCACCAGTGCGCCCGCTACCTTAAGGGCAGACAATGCAAACGCCCCAAGCGTTGTTGATGCGCCACTCGCTGCCAGTAATGGGATCATCGCCACCAGTGGAATAGCAGCGATATCCTGGAACAGCAGCACGGCAAACGCGCTGCGGCCCATTTGCGAAACCATCAGGTTGCGTTCATTCATTGCCTGCATAGCGATAGCCGTAGAGGAAAGCGCCAGCGTCATGCCGATCAGCTCCGCTACCTGCCAGCGCAGGCCGAGGAACATACAGAACACACCAATCAGGCCTCCGCAGACCACCATTTGCAATGCGCCGCCGCCGAACACCGAGGCTCGCAGTTTCCACAAACGTTGCGGATCCAGCTCCAGACCAATGACAAACAGCATCAGCACCACACCGATCTCCGCAAAATGCAGGATGGATTCGGCGTCCGTCACCAGCCTCAGGCCCCATGGGCCGATAATGCACCCGGCGATGAGATACCCCAGTACCGACCCGAGTCCCAGCCGTACGGCGATGGGGACAATCAGTGCCGCCGATCCGAGATAAATCAGCGCCTGTATCAGCGTATGGCTATCCATGGTGTGCCTCCTGCCATTCCATCAGACGCTGTTTGTAGTGACGAGCCTGCGCTTGCAGGGTTTCATCATCACAGATAAACGTACAGTGCATCGCAAACGGCGGTAGCCATTTGAGGCCACAATAAAGTGCCGTCGCCTGTAAGGGTTGAGAAAGCACATCAAATCCGGGATGGGAGCCAATATCGAAGTGGTTTTCACCGCCGCCGGTCGTCACCGCCCACAGCAGATGTTTACCGTGCAGCGCAGTACCGCCATGGCCATACGCCCAGCCGTGCGAAAGGACTTTATCCATCCACAGTTTGAGTAATGGAGGTGTGCTGTACCACTGCATCGGATGCTGCCAGATGATCAAATCAGCGCGTGCCAGCGCATCCTGTTCAGCGGCAATATCGATATTGAAGTCGGGGTAGAGCTGGTAGAGCGAGCGGATCTCCACGCCCTCCAGCGTCCTTGCCTGTTCAAGCATCCGCTTATTCGCATGCGAATGCTGCGGATAGGGATGCGCATAAATGATGAGGATCATGATTAGCCTGTTTCACTGCATTATTGTAATAACAGTGAGTTTAGTCACTTAATCCACAGGCTAACAGTCAATATTATTGAGTGGCTGAATGGAGAAAACTGAACTAGTTATCCAGTTCACTCATATCTTTAACCTGATCGCGGTTAATCTGTTCCGTCTTACCCGTTTGCGCATTTTTATACGACACCAGGCCAGTATCATCATCGACTTGCGGTTTGCCGTCAGTGACGATTGTTTTGCCATCGGTGGTTTTAACCGCCTGGTTTGAGGAACAACCGGCCACGGTAAACAGTGCTGCTGCGGTAAAAATTGAGGTGATCAGGATATGTTTTTGCATGGTGTTCTCCCTGCTTTTCAGTTGTTTTCAGTGATATACCCAGTTAACTGTAGGCTAACTGACTGAGTTACAGGGAAAATACAGAACACTCCTAATAACTCGCCCTGGTCACGGGCTTACTGCGAATCGTCATTTGACTGGTTTGCGCCAGCGTCAGACCTCGCGTTTCCGGGGCGAAAGCGATGGACACAAGCAGGCCAATCAGCGAAATTCCTGCGCCCATCAGCATGACATTGCTGATCCCGTATTTGGTAATGAACACCGGCAGCGCCCAGGTTGAAACAATAGTGCCGATGCGGCTTAAGGACATGATCACCCCGACGGCAGACGCGCGAATGTCGGTAGGGAACAGTTCATTTGGGTACAGCCACTGAAGATTTCCCGGTCCCCCCGAGAAAAAGGCGTACACGGCAAACGCCAGCACCACCAGCCACGCTCCCATATCAGGAATTAACCCCAGCACGGCCAGCGCCAGCGTCATCATAATAAAGCTGCCAATTAACAATGGCCGACGGCCCGCGCTATTGAGCCAGAACATGGGCGGAATGCACCCCAGCATAAAGCACAGGCTTATCACCACATTGCCCAACGCCGCGCTTTTCCCGGCACCAAGCCCCAACAGTCCAACAATCTGCGGACCAAAGGTATAAATGGCGAACATCGGGATCACCTGACAGGTCCAGATAGCGGCGACAAACAGGACAAACGGGAAATGACGGCGGTTAAACAGCTGTAGGAAGCGCGTCTCCTGCGGCGCCTCTTCGTCGAACACCACCGGTTCGCCGAACAGCTTGATCATCATCGCTTCACACTCTTTCACCCGACCTTTACGCAGCAGCCAGCGCGGCGATTCAGGAAGATCGAAGCGCCCAATCAGGATCAAAATACAGGGGATCACCGCGCTGCCCAGCATCCAGCGCCATCCTCCCTCAACATCATACAGCCAGTAACCGACCAGATCGGCACAGGTGGCGCCGACATACCACATCGCGGCGATAAAACCGATGGAGAAAGCGCGCTGGCGGGTATTGGAGAACTCGGTAATCATCGAGGTAGCAATCGGATAATCGGCACCAATCACAATGCCGATCAGCACACGCATTACCAACAGCTCAATGGGTGAGGAAACAAACATGGTTGCCGCCGATATCACGCCAATGGCAATAATATCGATGATAAACATTTTGCGCCGCCCGACCTTATCGGAAATGTAGCCAAACAGCGACGTCCCCACAAACAGACCGGCGAGCGTGCCGGCCCCCAGCAGACCAATCCACTGAGCGTCCAGTTTCAACGCTGGCGTGAGTTGTTCCAGCGCCACGCCAATCATCACCAGCACATAACCATCCAGAAATGGCCCACCGCTTCCCCACAGCATTATCCGGCGGTGAATAGAGGTAAATTTGATGTCATCAAAGTTCCTGGGCTGCTGCATAGCGACTTCCTGTTTCAACACGGGCAAAGCGTCATCTGTAGGCCGGATAAGGTGTTTAGGCCGCCATCCGGCATTGGCGCCACATGATTGCCGGATGGCGACGCTACCACGTCTTATCCGACCTACGGGTGCACAACCTCGTACTTATTAGCCGTAGCGAAACTCCACGCCAAATGTCCCGCGCGGGTATTCCCATTTTTCCAACGCTGTATCAAGTCCGAGAATGCGGCACGTTCCGCACTCCAGGCATCCGGCGTAATCAAAACGGACGCTGCCGTCGTCCTGTTTTTTATACAGTCCGGCCGGACAGGCCTTAATCAGTACTTCCAGCGCCTGTTTATCAGGATCGGTTTTGAGAATGATGTGCGGGCTGTCTTCATCCACATTGAACTTATTGACGCCCAGTTTGACGTCCACATTGACGGGAGATGTCATAATACGGTCACTCCTTTCAGGCCATCTTTCATCAGGTTGATGAAGCCCACTTTCTTCGCATGACGCAGGATTTTTTTGCGCATTGGCACCGGAGCAGAGCCATCTACGGTGAACAGGTCGCGCGCGATGCTGACCGCCATTTCGGGATAGGCGGTAAACATGCGTGGGTTATCTAGGAAAGCGGGAAGCTTCTGATACATGCGCATATCGCGCATTGGACCATCATCGAGATGCTGACGGTATTCGCCCAGCGACTGTTTGCTGAAGTCGTCGCGCTTCATTGCGGAAAGCACCGTTTTCGCGGCCGCTTCGCCTGCGGATATGGCGAGATCCATACCGCGGATGGTAAAGCCGAGGTTCATACACATTCCGGCAGCATCACCGGCAATCAGCACACCGTCACCCACCAGTTCAGGCTGCATATTCATACCGGCCTCCGGTACGACGTGCGCGGCATATTCCACCAGCTTGCCACCGGCGATCAGTGGGGCAACCGCCGGATGCTGTTTGAAATCTTCCAGCATTTGTGGGACCGATTTTTTAGCATCTTTCAGATGATGAAGACCGCAGACCAGCCCCAGAGAAAGGGTCGTTTCATTAGTATAGAGGAAGCCCCCGCCCATCAACCCATCAGTTGGAGAACCGGCAAACAGGCAAGCTGCACCTTCGTTCCCCTGTAACTGGAAACGATCTTCAATCACCGATTTTGGCAATTCGATCAGCTCTTTTACGCCAACGGCAACATGCGATGCCTCAACGCGCTTTGCCATGCCCAGTTTTTCTGCCAACAAAGAATTCACCCCGTCAGCAAGGATCACCACTTTGGCTTCCAGAATATCGCCGTCGGCTTCCACGCCCACGACTTTGCCTTCGCGCTGCACAACGTTATCCACCCGAATACCGGTGATAAGCTGGGCTCCCGCCTCCTCGGCCTGCTCCATCAGCCAGGCGTCAAATTTGCTGCGTAAGACGGAATAAGAAACCTGCGACGATGCAGCCTCTTCACCATTGCAATAGTCGATGGTCATCGCCCCTTTGTCGGTCATAAAGGCGAGTTTTTCGTGGGTGATTATGCGTTCAATGGGGGCCTGCTCAGCAAAGCCGGGAATGATGCGTTCCAGGCTATGGGCATACATGCGCCCACCGGTGACATTCTTCGCGCCAGCAGAATTGCCGCGCTCGATGACCAGCACCTGTGCACCTTCCCGAGCCAGCACCAGCGCCGCAACCGAACCGGCCAGACCTGCACCCACGATGATGGCATCAAAGATATCTTCGGACATACGTACTCCTGTCAGTGGCAGGATACTTTCGCACCCTGCCCGAATGGTTTAACGCGCCAGAGCAGCCGTCAGCGCAGGCAGGATCTTCAGCGCATCGCCAACGATGCCAAAATCTGCGTACTGGAAGATCGGCGCATTTTTATCTTTGTTGATGGCGAAAATCGTCTGCGCGCCGTTGGCGCCGACCATATGTTGGATCTGCCCGGAGATCCCCACGGCCAGGTACAGTTCTGGCTTGAGCATCAGGTTGGAAATGCCGACGTAGCGTTCGTGCTCCATCCACTTCTCGTTTTCCGCCACCGGACGTGAACAGGCCAGCTCAGCGCCAATCGCCTGGCACAGCGCTTCGGCCAGCGAGATATTTTCTTTGCTACCAATACCGCGTCCCACGCTGACCACCAGACGGGCTTTGTCGAGATCGACGCTGTTGCTCTGACGCGCCTGCGTTGCCGTACGGGTCACGGCGATAGTCGGAGCCTGCCACTGAACGGTGTGCACCTCGCCGCTGCGGGCGGTATCCGGTTGCTGCGCGTCAAACGTTCCGCTACTGAGAGTGATCACGGCAAACGGTGAAGCGATTGTTTCTGCTCCCATCGCCAGGCCGCCGTAGACCATATGTTTGACCGCCGCTCTTCCGTCCTGCACCGCGACTGCGCTGGCGTCGTTTGAGACTGCAGCCGACAAGCGAAAGCCCAGCTTTGCCGCTAACAGCTTGCCCCGACGCGTATTCGGCAGCAGCACCGCGCCGCCCTCGCTGTGCTGACGAATGGTTTCGGCCATCGCATCGGCGTAGTCTTCAACCATACGGTCTTCTGGTTTGCCGCTGAGCAGCCAGACATGATCTGCGCCTAAATGGCATGCCGCCGCGCTGTCCTCATCGCTGAGCACAAACGTGTTAACGTTTTCACCTAAAGCCTGCGCACCATTCATCAGTTCCGGCAGACGAGAAGGGGTATCGCTGAATACCCAGACACTGGAAAATTTGTTCATAACATCCCCTGATAATTAAATGATTTTGCGAAGATTCTCGACAAACGCGGCAATCTGTTCTTCACCGTCACCTTCAATCACAACGCGCTGACGCTCGCGCTGCTTCGGTGCGGCAACCTGTTGTTCGGAATACGCTTGCGCACCGTTCAGCCCAATGTCCGCAGACGACCAGACCTGGACCGGTTTTTTCGCTGCACCAAGAATGGCTTTCATGGAAGGGATTTGAGGGGTGTTGATGTCGGTAGAGACCGCGATCACCGCCGGAAGCGGGATACTCAGAGTTTCAACTTCATCTTCCAGTTCACGCTCTACCGTCAGCGTGCTGTCGGTAAGAGAGAGGATTTTACTCACGCCGTTAATCGCCGACACGTTCAGCATTTCGCCCACCAGCAGACCAACCTGCTGTGCATAAAGATCGGAAGAACCGTCGCCGCAAATAAGCAGATCAAAACCTGATTTTTGTGCGGCGGCAGCCAGCGCAGTGGCGGTTTGTTGCGGCAGCGCCTGTTCAAATTGATCGTCAATGACAACAATCAGTTCATCAGGGCCACGGGAGAGCACATCTTTGCGCCCTTTTGCATTGGTCAGCGCTTTGCCGCCGACGCTCATGGCCACAACCTGAGCCTCTCCCACCTGCTGTTTTAACTGGCAAGCCGCTTCGATCGCATTCAGATCATATTGGCTGATTTTGCCATCTGCTTTGCTGAAATCGAGTGTTCCATCAGCATTATTAATCGCAATATCCTGCTCATCAGGTACGCATTTGTAGCAAGTAATTATCTTCATTGCATCTCCAGAAATCATGAAGGAAACGTATTTATATCGGCGGTGTTAAATACAGATATCACGCTCTTTAATTCGGAAATAAAACATTAATCACCAATATTGAAAATGTCACACATTGATATTCGTAACTTTCAATAGTGTTATGCACCTCACCAATATTGAAAGAAACATGTCAAATACGAAAATTTTCAATATTGTTTGCTGGTTCAACAATATTGAACGTCAGTCACTTAAAAAAGTTAAAAAAGCAACACCAACATCATGATTAATAAGAGAATTATTTGTATTTTCAGACAAAATAACCAGCATAAGAAAGTGTGACGCAGATAACAGAATAGCCGGAAATGAATACCCATTATGAGTTACTCACTGAGGCGCCCAGAGGTTAAAAGGTTATCAACAAATCATTAATAATAAATAAACAAACGATCACATACGGGCACGCTAAATAAATTTCGTTTTCACACTGGAATTCACTTATGAAAAATGAAAAGAGAAAGTCGGGAATTGAACCGAAGGTTTTTTTTCCGCCATTAATAATTGTTGGGATACTTTGTTGGTTAACAGTAAGAGATCTTGATGCCGCTAACGTCGTTATTAATGCGGTATTCAGTTATGTCACCAACGTCTGGGGTTGGGCATTCGAATGGTATATGGTCGTCATGCTCTTCGGCTGGTTCTGGTTGGTCTTTGGCCCGTATTCGAAAAAGAAATTAGGCGACGAAAAACCTGAGTTTAGTACCGCCAGCTGGATTTTTATGATGTTCGCTTCCTGTACATCCGCCGCGGTGCTGTTCTGGGGTTCCATCGAGATCTACTACTATATCTCTACCCCGCCGTTTGCTCTCGCCCCCAACTCCGTTGGCGCAAAAGAGATAGCTCTGGCGTACAGCTTGTTCCACTGGGGACCGCTGCCGTGGGCGACCTACAGCTTCCTTTCAGTCGCGTTCGCCTACTTCTTCTTTGTACGCAAAATGGACGTTATCCGCCCCAGTTCCACGCTGGTACCGTTAGTTGGCGAGAAGCATGCTAAGGGCTTGTTCGGCACCATCGTCGATAACTTCTATCTGGTGGCGCTGATCTTCGCGATGGGCACCAGCCTCGGTCTCGCTACCCCGCTGGTAACCGAGTGTATGCAATGGCTGTTCGGTATTCCACATACGCTGCAACTCGACGCCATCATCATTACCTGCTGGATCATATTGAACGCCATTTGCGTGGCCTGCGGCTTGCAAAAAGGGGTCAAGATCGCCAGCGACGTACGTAGTTATCTGAGCTTCCTGATGCTCGGCTGGGTGTTTATCGTCAGCGGCGCCAGCTTCATCATGAACTACTTCACCGACTCGGTCGGCATGCTGCTGATGCATCTGCCGCGCATGCTGTTCTATACCGATGCCATCGGCAAAGGCGGCTTCCCGCAGGGCTGGACTGTTTTCTACTGGGCGTGGTGGGTTATTTACGCTATCCAGATGAGTATCTTCCTGGCACGTATTTCTCGGGGTCGTACCGTACGTGAACTGTGTTTCGGGATGGTACTGGGCCTGACCGCTTCCACCTGGATCCTGTGGACCGTCCTTGGCAGCAACACGCTGCTGCTGATGGATAAAAACATTCTCAACATCCCGCAACTGATTGAACAACACGGCGTGGCGCGCGCCATTATCGAAACCTGGGCTGCTTTACCGCTCAGCACCGCCACCATGTGGGGATTCTTTATCCTCTGCTTTATTGCCACCGTCACGCTGATTAACGCCTGCTCCTACACCCTGGCGATGTCCACCTGTCGCGAAGTTCGTGATGGTGAAGAACCGCCGCTGTTGGTGCGTATCGGTTGGTCCGTTCTGGTCGGCGTCATCGGCATCGTTCTGCTGGCGCTGGGTGGGCTGAAGCCTATTCAGACCGCAATTATCGCCGGGGGATGTCCGCTGTTCTTCGTCAACATCATGGTGACGCTGTCCTTTATTAAAGACGCCAAAGTGCACTGGAAAGACAAGTAATTCTTATTAACCCAATTGATCAAGAGGCTGAAAGATGGATTTCAACTTAAATGACGAGCAGGAACTGTTTGTCGCCGGTATTCGTGAACTGATGGCCAGTGAGAACTGGGAAGCTTATTTTGCCGAGTGCGATCGCGACAGCGTCTACCCTGAGCGTTTTGTAAAAGCGCTGGCGGATATGGGCATCGATAGCCTGTTGATCCCGGAAGAACACGGCGGGCTGGAAGCCGGTTTTGTCACCGTTGCCGCCGTCTGGATGGAACTCGGACGTCTTGGCGCACCGACTTACGTGTTGTACCAATTACCAGGCGGTTTTAACACTTTTCTGCGTGAAGGTACCCAAGAGCAAATTGATAAAATCATGGCGTTCCAGGGCACCGGTAAGCAGATGTGGAACTCTGCTATCACCGAACCGGGAGCGGGATCGGATGTTGGCAGTCTGAAAACCACTTATACACGCAAAAATGGTAAGGTTTATCTTAATGGCAGTAAGTGCTTTATCACCAGTAGCGCCTATACCCCGTACATCGTAGTGATGGCGAGAGATGGTGCATCACCGGATAAACCTGTTTATACCGAGTGGTTCGTTGACATGAGCAAAGCGGGTATCAAGGTCAACAAGCTGGAGAAACTCGGTCTGCGCATGGACAGCTGCTGTGAAATCACCTTTGACGACGTTGAACTGGACGAGAAAGACATGTTCGGTCGGGAAGGTAATGGCTTCAACCGCGTGAAAGAAGAGTTTGACCATGAACGCTTCCTCGTCGCGCTGACCAACTACGGTACGGCAATGTGCGCTTTTGAAGATGCGGCGCGCTACGCCAATCAGCGCGTACAGTTTGGCGAAACTATCGGCCGTTTCCAGCTGATTCAGGAGAAGTTCGCGCACATGGCGATCAAACTGAACTCCATGAAAAACATGCTGTTGGAAGCCGCATGGAAAGCGGATAACGGCACCATTACCTCCGGCGACGCGGCAATGTGCAAATACTTCTGCGCCAACGCCGCGTTCGAGGTGGTAGACACCGCCATGCAGGTACTGGGAGGTGTTGGTATCGCGGGCAACCACCGCATCACGCGTTTCTGGCGTGACCTGCGCGTTGACCGTGTTTCTGGTGGTTCTGACGAAATGCAGATCCTGACGTTGGGTCGTGCGGTACTCAAGCAATACCGATAGAACGACGCAACCTGTAGGCCTGATAAGACGCCTTAACGTCGCCATCAGGCAATCAATGCCGGATGGCGGCGCGAGCGCCTTATCCGGCCTACATGGACACCCATAAATGCCAGGAGAAAAATGATGAATCATTTACCAATGCCAGCCTTCGGCCCGCTTTCCGGGGTACGCGTTGTCTTTTCAGGGATCGAAATTGCCGGTCCGTTCGCCGGACAGATGTTCGCCGAATGGGGCGCCGAGGTTATCTGGATTGAAAACGTCGCATGGGCTGATACCATCCGCGTACAGCCTAACTATCCGCAGCTCTCACGCCGTAACCTGCACGCCCTGTCGCTGAATATTTTCAAAGATGAAGGCCGGGAAGCGTTTCTGAAGCTGATGGAAACCACCGATATTTTCATTGAAGCCAGTAAAGGCCCGGCCTTTGCCCGCCGCGGTATTACCGATGAAGTGCTGTGGGAACATAACCCGAAGCTGGTTATCGCCCACCTTTCCGGCTTCGGCCAGTTTGGTACCGAGGAGTACACCAATCTTCCGGCGTATAACACCATCGCACAGGCGTTCAGCGGCTATCTGATCCAAAACGGCGACGTGGATCAGCCAATGCCCGCCTTCCCGTACACCGCCGATTACTTCTCCGGGATGACCGCAACGACAGCAGCGCTGGCGGCCCTGCACAAAGTGCGCGAAACGGGTAAAGGTGAAAGCATCGATATCGCTATGTACGAAGTGATGCTGCGCATGGGTCAGTATTTCATGATGGATTACTTCAACGGCGGCGAAATTTGCCCACGCATGACCAAAGGCAAAGACCCGTATTACGCTGGCTGCGGCCTGTATAAATGCGCCGATGGCTATATCGTCATGGAGCTGGTCGGCATCACGCAAATCAACGAATGCTTCAAGGATATTGGCCTCGCCCACATTCTTGGCACACCGGAAGTCCCGGAAGGCACCCAGCTTATCCATCGTGTGGAATGCCCTTACGGCCCGCTTGTGGAAGAGAAACTGGACGCCTGGCTGGCAACGCACACCATCGCCGAAGTCCAGGCGCGCTTTGCTGAGCTGAACATCGCCTGCGCGAAGGTGCTGACTATTCCTGAACTGGAAGGCAACCCGCAGTACGTTGCCCGTGAATCTATTACGCAGTGGCAAACAATGGATGGCCGCACCTGCAAAGGGCCAAACATCATGCCGAAATTTAAAAACAACCCGGGGAAAATCTGGCGTGGCATGCCGTCACATGGCATGGATACTGCCGCCATTCTGAAAAATATTGGTTATAGCGAAGCAGACATAAATGAGCTGGTCGGCAAAGGCCTGGCCAGAGTTGAGGAATAAACGCGACGCGCTGACCCCTCGATGGTTAGCGCTCACGCCTGATTTCAGTGGATAAAGCAATATGGATATCGTTGGCGGACAAAACTTACGTCAGATGTGGGACGACCTGGCCGGGGTGTACGGAGATAAAACGGCGTTAATTTTCGAATCCTGCGAAGGAATCGTTCGGCAGTTTAGCTATGCCTCGCTCAATGAAGAGATTAACCGCACGGCAAACCTGTTCCATTCCTTAGGGATCCGCAAGGGCGATAAGGTCGCATTGCATCTGGATAACTGTCCGGAATTCATTTTTTGCTGGTTTGGGCTGGCAAAAATTGGCGCCATCATGGTACCGATTAATGCCCGCTTGCTGGGTGAAGAAAGTGCCTGGATCCTGCAAAATAGCCAGGTAAGTCTGCTGGTCACCAGCGCCCAGTTTTATCCTATGTACCGCCAGATACGGCTGGAAAATAGCACCCCGCTTAATCATATCTGTCTGATTGGCGAACAGCTTCCGGCTGACGACGGCGTGAGTCACTTTACCCAACTGCAATCCCGCCAGTCCGCCACGCTGTGCTATACGCCCGCGTTATCCACTGACGATACGGCGGAAATTCTGTTTACCTCAGGCACCACCTCACGGCCTAAAGGGGTGGTAATTACCCACTACAACCTGCGTTTTGCAGGCTACTACTCTGCCTGGCAAATCGCCCTGCGCGATGATGACGTCTACATGACGGTGATGCCCGCGTTTCATATCGACTGTCAGTGTACCGCCGCAATGCCCGCATTCTCCGCTGGCAGCACCTTTGTGCTGCTAGAGAAGTACAGTGCCAGGGCGTTCTGGAATCAGGTGCATAGATATAAGGCGACGGTTACCGAATGCATTCCGATGATGATCAGAACGCTAATGGTGCAGCCCGCTGCACCAACCGACAGACAGCATCACCTGCGCGAAGTGATGTTCTACCTCAATTTATCCGAGCAGGAAAAAGACGATTTTACCGAACGCTTTGGCGTCAGGCTGCTGACCTCCTACGGTATGACTGAAACCATCGTCGGTATTATCGGCGACCGTCCCGGCGACAAACGACGCTGGCCCTCCATTGGCCGCGTGGGATTTAGCTATGAAGCCGAAATCCGCGACGATCATAACCGTCCCCTGCCCGCCGGAGAAATTGGCGAAATCTGTATTAAAGGCGTGCCGGGCAAAACAATCTTCAAAGAGTACTACGCGCAGCCGGAGGCTACCGCCAAAGCGCTGGAACCTGAGGGCTGGTTACATACCGGTGATTCGGGCTATCAGGATGAGGATGGCTATTTTTATTTCGTCGACAGGCGCTGCAACATGATTAAACGCGGCGGGGAAAATGTCTCCTGCGTCGAGCTGGAAAATATTATTTCTGCGCATCCCAAAATTCAGGACATTGTGGTTGTCGGTATTAAAGATTCGATCCGTGATGAAGCCATTAAAGCGTTTATCGTCCTTAATGAAGGTGAAACATTAAGCGAAGCCGAGTTCTTCAGCTTCTGCGAAAACAATATGGCGAAATTCAAGGTTCCCTCTTTTATGGAGATAAGAACCGACCTGCCGCGCAATTGTTCAGGAAAAATAATCAAAAAAAATCTGAAATAACCCTTCCGACAGGAACTCCTCCTGCCGGGAAATCTATTTATCTGGAGATGAACTATGAGTGATTCATTACATCTGACCCGTAATGGCCCGATCCTGGAAATTACCCTCGACCGGCCTAAAGCCAATGCCATTGACGCCAAAACCAGCTTTGCCATGGGTGAAGCGTTTCTTAATTTTCGTGACGACCCGGAATTACGCGTAGCGATTATCACCGGCGATGGTGAGAAATTCTTTTCTGCGGGCTGGGACTTAAAAGCAGCAGCTGAAGGTGAAGCGCCAGATGCCGATTTTGGCCCAGGCGGCTTCGCCGGTTTAACCGAAATTTTCGATCTCGATAAGCCGGTCATCGCTGCGGTAAACGGCTATGCGTTTGGCGGTGGTTTTGAGCTGGCGCTGGCGGCGGATTTTATCGTCTGCGCGGAAAACGCCAGCTTCGCACTGCCGGAAGCCAAGCTCGGGATCGTACCTGACAGCGGCGGCGTACTGCGTCTGCCTAAGCTGCTGCCACCGGCAATCGTCAACGAAATGGTGATGACCGGCAGACGAATGAGCGCCGAAGAAGCGCTGCGTTGGGGTATCGTCAACCGCGTTGTCAGCCAGGGCGAACTGATGGATAGCGCGCGTGAACTGGCGCAGCAGTTGGTCAATAGCGCCCCGCTGGCTATCGCCGCACTGAAAGAGATCTATCGCACCACCAGCGAAATGCCGGTGGAAGAAGGCTACCGCTACATCCGCAGCGGCGTGCTGAAGCACTATCCATCTGTACTGCATTCGGAAGATGCGCTTGAAGGACCGCAGGCGTTTGCCGAAAAACGCGACCCGGTGTGGAAAGGTCGTTAATGTGCCGATGCCGGATAGCGATTCGCTTATCCGGCAATAAAACCGAGATAAAACGATGAGCTACTACGCCTTTGAGGGCCTGATTCCGGTGGTACATCCGGATGCCTTTGTCCATCCCAGCGCCGTGCTGATTGGCGATGTCATAGTGGGTGCCGGAGTTTATATTGGCCCGCACGCGTCATTGCGCGGTGACTATGGTCGCTTGATCCTGGAGGCTGGTTCTAATTTGCAGGATGGCTGCATCATGCACGGCTACTGCGACACCGACACCATCGTGCATGAGAACGGACACATCGGCCATGGCGCAATCCTGCACGGTTGCGTGGTGGGCAGAGATGCGCTGATCGGCATGAACAGCGTCATTATGGACGGCGCAGCGATTGGCGAAGAGAGCATTGTCGCCGCCATGAGCTTTGTCAAAGCCGGATTTCAGGGAGAGGCAAGGCAGATGCTGGTTGGCTCACCCGCTCGCGTATTGCGTGAAGTCACGGACCGGGAACTGCACTGGAAACGGCTAAACACCAAAGAGTATCAGGATCTTGCAACTCGCTGCCACACAGGTCTACACGAAACACTGCCCTTAACGCGGGTCGAAGAAAACCGGCCACGCCTGAAAGGCACAACGGACGTAAAACCCAAATCGGCACAGTAATTGATGCCGGATGCGCTCACGCTTATCCGGCCTACGCGTCAATCACCGTTTATGCCGCCATCAGGCAAACTGATTATTAGCGACGCATACTCTTGGAGAGCATCATCTGCCATTTCTGCTCACGGTTGAGCTCTGTTGGAGGAACGGCAGACAGGCGTGGCGTTTTCGCCATGCTCACCTTTTTCTCCTGCAAATTGTGATTCAGTCGGCTGTAGAGATGAGAGTCAATACTCACGACTTTCACCAGACGCTGGCACTGACAACCCCGACCGGCAATCTGATTAGGGATCATCTTAACTTCACAAACAATTTCTCCCACTTCCGACAGAATATAAGAGAGCGTATTAATTGCTTTGCAGTGCTCGATATCAAAATGGCGGGAAATTTCCTTTGCGGTGATCCAACGATCCTCGGCCATCATCCAGTCAGCAATTAACAAATAAAGCGGTCTTTCAACATATTTTTCACACATAAGCACACCATTTTCACAAATTAAAAATCTGGCTACGGCCTGTCCAAATTAATAAAAACTAAGCCATATTAAAATTATGGATATAAAGGATAGTATGCGACTTGAATGTTGATTAGTGTGAGCAATATCGTGCTTATTACATTGAAAATGTGGTTACGGAAACGGACTTGTCCAGGAATGACCTTACGCAAGACAAAAAAAGGGTTTCTTTACAGAAACCCTTTCAAAATTATATTACAGATCCGGTTAGAGCAATATTCACCGGACCTTTTGTTTATTACTTTTTGATCTGCGCGTGCATTTCCTGCACCGAGGTTACCTTCTCGGTGGCATCGGCATTCAACGCCATCGCTGTGGCGAAACCGCCGTTCAGCGTAGTGTCATAATGCACTTTGTACTGCAGCGCGCTGCGGCGAATAAGCTTGGAGTCTTCAATCGCCTGACGACCTTCGGTGGTGTTGATGATATAGGTGTACTCGCCATTCTTGATACGGTCCTGAATGTGCGGACGACCTTCATGCACCTTGTTCACCAGACGTGGATTGATACCCGCTTCACCCAGAACAATCGCGGTCCCGTGCGTCGCATCCAGCTCGAAGCCAAACTTCAGCAGTTTCGCTGCCAGGTCAACCACGCGCTCTTTATCGCCTTCGCGAACGGAGAGCAGTGCACGACCCTGTTTTTTCATGGTGGAGCTACTGCCCAGCTGTGCCTTGGCGAACGCTTCAGCGAAGGTACGGCCCACGCCCATCACTTCCCCGGTAGAGCGCATTTCTGGCCCTAACAGCGGGTCAACGCCCGGGAACTTGTTGAACGGCAGCACCACTTCTTTTACCGAGTAGTACGGCGGGATAACTTCTTTGGTTACGCCCTGCTGTGCCAGCGTTTTCCCGGCCATCACGCGCGCCGCGACTTTCGCCAGCGGTACACCAGTTGCCTTGGAGACGAACGGAACGGTACGTGCCGCACGCGGGTTCACTTCAATCAGGTAAACTTCGTTATTCTTCACCGCAAACTGGACGTTCATCAGACCGCGAACCTGCAGTTCGAAGGCCAGTTTCTGCACCTGTTGGCGCATCACATCCTGAATTTCCTGGCTCAGGGTGTAAGCAGGCAGAGAACATGCGGAGTCACCGGAGTGCACGCCCGCCTGTTCGATGTGCTCCATGATGCCACCAATCAGCACCATTTCACCGTCGCAGATAGCGTCCACGTCCACTTCAACCGCATCGTCAAGGAAACGGTCCAGCAGTACCGGCGCATCGTTAGAAACGCTGACTGCGGTCTGGAAGTAGCGACGCAGGTCGGCTTCGTCGTAGACGATTTCCATCGCGCGACCACCGAGAACATACGACGGACGCACTACCAGCGGGTAGCCAATCTCTTTCGCCTTCTCAACAGCCTGTTCGATAGCCGTTACGGTAGCATTCGCCGGTTGTTTCAGCTTCAGACGGTCAACCGCCTGCTGGAAACGCTCGCGGTCTTCCGCGCGGTCGATGGCATCCGGGCTGGTACCGATAACCGGTACACCTGCCGCTTCCAGCGCACGCGCCAGCTTCAGCGGGGTCTGTCCACCGTACTGTACGATGACGCCTTTCGGCTTCTCGATACGAACGATTTCCAGTACGTCTTCCAGCGTGACCGGTTCGAAGTACAGGCGGTCAGAGGTGTCGTAATCAGTTGAAACGGTTTCCGGGTTACAGTTGACCATGATGGTCTCGTAACCGTCTTCGCGCAGCGCCAGCGAGGCGTGTACGCAGCAGTAGTCAAACTCAATACCCTGACCGATACGGTTTGGACCACCGCCCAGCACCATGATTTTATCGCGGTCGACGGACGGGTTCGCTTCACACTCATCTTCATAGGTGGAGTACATGTAAGCGGTGTCGGTGGCAAATTCTGCCGCACAGGTATCCACGCGTTTGTAGACCGGGTGCAGATTGTACTGGTCGCGCAGTTTGCGGATTTCCGCTTCGCGAACGCCGGCCAGTTTCGCCAGACGCGCATCGGCGAAGCCTTTGCGCTTCAGTACGCGCAGGAAGTCAGCGTCGAGGCCGTTGATGCCAAGGTCGGTGACTTTTTCTTCCAGACGTACCAGCTCTTCAATCTGCACCAGGAACCAGCGGTCGATGTTGGTCAGGTTGAACACGCCATCGACGGACAGGCCAGCACGGAAGGCATCGGCGATGTACCAGATACGCTCAGCGCCAGCGTCTTTCAGCTCGCGACGGATTTTAGTCAGTGCTTCCGGGTCGTCCAGGCTTACTTTCGGGTCGAAGCCGGTCGCGCCCACTTCCAGACCGCGCAGCGCTTTCTGCAACGATTCCTGCTGGGTGCGGCCAATCGCCATCACTTCACCGACAGATTTCATCTGCGTGGTCAGGCGGTCGTTAGCACCAACGAATTTCTCGAAGTTGAAGCGTGGTATTTTCGTCACAACATAGTCGATGGACGGTTCAAACGAGGCCGGAGTACGGCCACCGGTGATGTCGTTCATCAGTTCGTCGAGGGTGTAACCTACGGCCAGCTTGGCGGCAACTTTCGCAATCGGGAAGCCAGTAGCTTTGGACGCCAGCGCCGAGGAGCGGGATACGCGAGGGTTCATTTCGATGACAATCAGGCGACCGTTTTTCGGGTTTACCGCAAACTGGACGTTAGAACCGCCAGTTTCTACGCCGATTTCACGCAGTACCGCCATCGAGGCGTTACGCATGATTTGGTATTCTTTGTCGGTCAGCGTCTGGGCAGGTGCTACGGTGATGGAGTCACCGGTATGGATGCCCATCGCGTCGAAGTTTTCGATGGAGCAGACGATGATGCAGTTGTCGTTTTTATCACGCACCACTTCCATCTCGTACTCTTTCCAGCCAATCAGTGATTCATCAATCAGCAGCTCGTTGGTTGGGGAAAGATCCAGACCGCGTTCGCAGATTTCTTCGAACTCTTCGCGGTTGTAGGCGATACCGCCACCGGTGCCGCCCATGGTGAAGCTAGGGCGGATAATGCACGGGAAGCCAACGTCAGCGGCAACCGCCAGCGCTTCTTCCATGGTGTGAGCGATGCCTGAACGCGCGGTGTCGAGACCAATCTTCTTCATCGCGATATCGAAGCGACGACGGTCTTCCGCTTTATCAATGGCATCCGCCGTTGCGCCAATCATAGTCACGCCGAACTCAGCCAGTACGCCCTGGCGTTCCAGTTCCAGCGCACAGTTCAGCGCTGTCTGACCGCCCATGGTTGGCAGCACCGCATCCGGGCGTTCTTTCTCAATAATTTTGCGCACCACTTCCCAGTGAATCGGCTCGATGTAAGTGGCATCGGCCATTTCCGGGTCGGTCATGATGGTTGCCGGGTTGGAGTTCACCAGAATAACGCGGTAACCCTCTTCACGCAGGGCTTTACACGCCTGCGCGCCGGAATAGTCAAACTCACACGCCTGACCGATAACAATCGGACCCGCGCCCAGAATCAGGATACTTTTTATGTCTGTACGTTTTGGCATGGCTCTTTTACTCCTGATTATTTCGCGGACTGACGGTATTGCTCAATTAACTCGATAAAGTGGTCGAACAACGGTGCAGCGTCGTGCGGACCCGGACTCGCTTCAGGGTGTCCCTGGAAGCTGAACGCCGGTTTGTCGGTACGATGAATCCCCTGCAAGGTGCCGTCGAACAGTGACTTGTGGGTCACGCGCAGGTTGGCAGGCATTGAGGCTTCATCTACAGCAAAACCGTGGTTCTGCGCGGTGATCATCACGGTGTTGTTATCAATATCTTTTACCGGATGGTTGCCGCCGTGGTGGCCAAACTTCATCTTAATGGTCTTCGCACCGCTCGCCAGCGCCAGCAGCTGATGGCCGAGGCAGATGCCAAATACCGGAATATCGGTTTCGAGGAATTTCTGAATCGCGGTAATTGCGTAGTCGCACGGCGCCGGGTCGCCAGGGCCGTTGGACAGGAAAATACCGTCCGGATTCATCTTCAGAACGTCTTCTGCTGAGGTTTTCGCCGGTACAACCGTCAGGCGGCAGCCGCGGTCCGCTAACATACGCAGAATGTTACGTTTGGCGCCGAAATCGTAAGCCACAACGTGGAACGGCATTTCATCGGCAGATTTCGCTTCCGGCAGGTCACCGGCTAGCGTCCAGCTCCCCTGCGTCCAACTATAAGGCTCCGCGGTGGTTACCTCTTTCGCCAGATCCATACCGTTCAGGCCAGGGAAAGCTTTTGCTTTTTCCAGTGCCAGCGCCGCATCCGGGTTATCGCCCGCGATGATGCAGCCGTTCTGTGCACCCTTTTCACGCAGCAAACGCGTCAGCTTACGGGTATCGATATCAGCAATCGCCACAATGTTATGGCGCTTGAGGTAAGAAGAGAGGTCTTCAGTATCGCGGAAGTTGCTGGCAATCAGCGGCAGGTCGCGGATGACCAGGCCTTGCGCATGTACCTGAGAAGATTCTGCATCGGCTTCATTGGTGCCGACATTACCGATATGAGGATAAGTAAGAGTGACGATTTGGCGGGAATAGGAAGGATCAGTGAGGATTTCTTGATAACCGGTCATTGAAGTATTGAAAACGACTTCCCCAACCGCCGAACCTGTTGCCCCTATGGCCCGACCGTGAAACTGGGTTCCGTCTTCCAGAACCAATAGCGCTGACTTAATCAAAACACCCTCCAGAGAATATTCACTCACTTTATTTGCATATTAATTCATTAACACCTCATGAATCAATGCAAATTTGCTTACCTATGGATTTCTGGCAAACGGCGGCATTCTAGAGATAGCTCACACAAAAGTCTACCCAAAAGGGCTTTTTTTATTATTATTTTGCGCCACTGGGATAAAACACACGATTTAACATGCAAAAAGATCAGCTAACTCAGGGTGGAAAACGCTTGCGGCAGGCAAAGAGTGTAAAAACAGAATGCGGGAGAGAAAAAAGTGGACCATTTGGTCAAAATTTACATTGAGATAACAGAACAACCCAACAAAACATAGAAAAATAACCAATTAAAAGAAAATACACATTCAGAATCTAAAAATAAAAGGGCAATAAAATATTGCCCTATGTAATCAAATAATTATGATTACAATAACCACATCACGAAGGGTAATGAAAGCTATAAACTGCGTAAATCAAGCACATCTTTCATATCAAAAAGACCATTTGACTTTGATTTTAGCCAAATTGCCGAACGCACTGCGCCATTGGCAAAAGTCATGCGGCTGGACGCTTTATGCGTGATCTCAATACGCTCGCCAATATCAGCAAACATCGCGGTATGCTCACCGACGATATCCCCCGCACGCACCGTGGCAAAACCAATCGTGCCCGGTACGCGCTCGCCGGTGTAACCTTCACGCGAATAGACGGCACACTCTTTTAAATCTTTATCCAGCGCCCCGGCAATCGCCTCGCCCATCGCCAGCGCAGTGCCTGACGGCGCATCAACTTTATGGCGGTGGTGAGCTTCAATAATCTCAATATCGGTGTAATCGCCCATCACTTTCGCCGCCTTCTCCAGCAGCTTAAGCATAACGTTCACGCCGACGCTAAAGTTCGCGGCGAAAACGATCGCAATCTCCTGCGCGGCATCACGAATAGCCTGTTTACCGGCATCGTCAAAGCCGGTGGTGCCAATCACCATCCCTTTACCGTGCTGGCGGCAAAACGCCAGATGCGCCAGCGTGCCTTCCGGGCGGGTAAAATCGATGAAAACATCGAAATCATCTTTCACCGCTTCAAGGCTGCTTTGCACGGTAACGCCCGTTTTTCCAGCCCCCGCTAATTCTCCGGCATCGCTTCCCAGTAAGGACGAGCCTTCGCGCTCTAACGCGGCACCCAATTGAACACCTTCCATCGCCATGGCGGCCTGGATTAACTGCCGTCCCATGCGGCCACCGGCGCCGGCAATGGCGACACGGATTTGTGCTTCATGCATAGCTATTCTCTTTTATAAAAATTGCGTAAACCGTTTTCAGAGTAACCAGCGCGCCCGGAGGCCGCTAGCTGAAAACACCCATAATTAGAATTTAATGATAAACAGAGGGGAATATCAGTAAAAGACATGATTCATCCCGCAGGATGAATCATTGCTGGAGCACAGGAAAGAAGTCAAACTTACTCAGTATGGCGCAAAATGATGGGAAAACGACGGAAATACGAGCACAAACCAGCCAGTCTGCGTAGATATTTTCGCGAATGTGGTTTTATGGCACGAGCGTGTAGTTGACGATCATTTGCCCTTTTTTCATCTTCACCTGAGTAATCGTCACCGGCCCAATCTCAGAGAGATGGGCAACATGCGTCCCTCCGCAGGGATAAGCAAGGAGATGACCAAATCCAACCTGCCGCAACCCGTCGGTGAATGTCACTTGTCTGGAGAGATTGTCTGCCTGCCAGGCGTTGATTTTCTCCTGCAGCGATAGCGTATCCGGTAACGTGCCGTTTTCACCGGCGGCGAAAGTAATGCGCCCCTCATTGGGCCAATGGTGTGCTTTCACCGGGAGCCAGCCAAACGCTGTACCCGCCAGGCCGATAAGATGTCCTGCCGAGTGCAGGCGGGCGTGCAGTTGACGCAGTGCGGCATCCACACACAGGTTCACGATGCCGGGGAGGAGCGGTTTTGCCACGATGTGCACCACATCGTCACCGCTCGCGAGGACTGTTTCAACCCGCTCATCATCAATCCAGCCCGCATCCGCAGGCTGCCCGCCTCCCTGCGGGTGAAAAAGGGTTCTATCCAGTACCACCGCGTACCGTCCATCCGGCTCAGCCGAGCAACTCAGTAAGTTAGCCTGGCCTTCAGTGTTATCGCTGGTGTAATAAAGACGTTCAGTCATGATTGCTCTCCTATTGATGGGAAGAGTATATTCACTTTACTGACGGCGATAATCCTGCGCTGGTTCAATGCATCTTTGCCTGGTACGCACAAATGAACCCTAACCTTCTTCCCGACCTTGCCACCTTTGTGTTGATTATCGACCAGGGGAGCTTCTCCGCTGCCGCCAAAGCCTCGGGTGCTACGCCTTCCGCTATTAGCCGCAGCGCTTCACGCCTCGAGAAGGCGTTGGGCAGTAAGCTGCTGCACCGTACGACGCGCAAGCTGGCGCTCAGCGAAACGGGCAAAATTGTGTATGCACACGCGCAGGAAATGCTGCATGCGGCGCAAATGGCCGTCGACTCAGGCAGCAGTCGACAAACCATCGCGCAAGGGCAACTGACCCTCAGCGTGCCGAAAGCGGTGGGGCGATTTGTCATTCATCCACTGATGGCCGAATTCTTTACGCGCTACCCGCAAGTGGACGTCTGCCTTCGGCTGGAAGACCGGTATATGGATTTAATCGACGACGGCGTCGACCTTGCACTGCGCATCAGTCAGTCGCCCTCCCCGGGCCTGTACGGGAAACCGCTGATGCCGGTCAGCCATGTGATATGCGCAACCCCCGAATACTTACGCAAGCACGGTACGCCCGAGCACCCGCAGGCACTGAGAGAGCATAGCTGTATCAGTCTTGGCGAGACACCTGCGGATTCACGCTGGAAGTTTCGACGCGGTGAGCGCATGGAGACCATTCAGACTCATGGCCGCTACGCCGCCAACCACACCGGTGTACGTCTGGACGCGATAAAAAAGGATCTGGGAATCGGCAGCCTGCCACTGTTCACCGCCAGCGAGGCACTCGCCAATGGCGAGATTGTCCAGGTACTGCCAGAATGGGAATTTATCAGCGACTACAGCGGGGAACTGTGGCTGCTATGGACGCGCAATCAACATATGCCCGCCAGAATGCGGGCGATGATTGATTATCTCAGCGAGAAGGTGCCGTTGCACAACACCTGATTACAGCGCGCGGGCAAATACCTCTGCCACCCACTGCTGGAACCCCTCAACGCTCAGGCCCAGCGCAACCTGCGCATTTGCCGGATGCCCCAAGCGTCCTTCAATGTCCACTACCGTCGTACCCGAGGTATATTCGCCCTGGGTTTCAACCGCCACGAAACACGGCTGCAGGGTAAACAGTTCCGGGCGCACCAGCCAGGCAATGGCGCACAGATCGTGCATTCGCAGCCCCGTATTCATACTGCCGCTACGGTAATGGCTAAACAGCGCATGCAGCATTTTTCCCGTCTGGTTAAGCTGGGGGAGCGTTGCCAGATAGTCCGGGGCGAGCATGGCCTGATTAGTGACATCCAGCCCACACATCACAATCTCCAGCCCGCTCTGGAAGACTTTCGCGGCGGCCTCGGGATCGATAGCAATATTAAACTCGGCGTTGGGTGTGAAGTTCCCGCGCCCGGCAGAGCCGCCCATAATCACCAGACGGTGAATGTTGAATACGCATTCAGGATAATGGGTCAGCAGCAGCGCAATGTTGGTCAGCGGGCCAATTGCCACCAGCGTCACGGGCTGCGGGGCATGCATCAGCGCATCACGAATCGCCTGGAAGGCGGGTTTTGCCATCGCCTGGCGGTCGTGTTCGACAAATTCATACCCTTCCATACCGGACTCGCCGTGCACGGAAGCGGCATCACGCAGCGGCCGCACCAGCGGCATTGATGCTCCCTGCGCTAGCGGAACATCCGCATTCCAGAAGTGCAGCAGTTGCAACGCATTACGGGTGGTTTTTTCCACCGACACATTGCCTGCTACCGTGGTCATCAGTTGCAGATCCAGCTCAGGGGCAAACAGCGCAGCAGCAATGGCGGCGGCATCATCAATGCCGGGATCGGTATCAAGAATGATCGGTAAGCGCATGGTTTCTCCATAAAAAAATGCCAGACGTTAAGTCTGGCATCTTCTCATAATCGTAACCGGAAAGACTTACTCTACTTCACGAACATCCACACGCAGCTCTTTCGGCACTTCGAAAACGATGTTCTCTTCGCGGCCTTCCAGTGGGATCGCTTCCCCACCACCAAGCTCTTGCAGGCGAGCAATCACGTTTTGCACCAGGATATCCGGCGCCGAGGCTCCGGCCGTCACGCCCACACACTTCGCTTCTTTCACCCACGCTTCCTGAATGTCGGTCGCATCGTCAATCAAATACGCCGCTTTCCCCATTCGCTGGGCCAGTTCAGCCAGACGGTTGGAGTTAGAGGAGTTCTTAGAGCCGACCACCAGCACAACATCAGCCTGTTCCGCCAGCGCGCGAACCGCTTCCTGACGGTTGGTGGTGGCATAACAGATATCGTCTTTGCGCGGCCCGACAATTTTCGGGAAGCGTTGACGCAGCGCATCAATAACGTCAGAAGTGTCGTCAACGGAAAGCGTTGTCTGCGTCATGAAGGATAATTTTCCTTCATTTTTCACATTCAGTTTCAGCACATCATCCGGTGATTCAACCAGATACATTCCCCCTTGCGGGTTGCTGTACTGGCCCATTGTGCCTTCGACTTCCGGGTGCCCGGCGTGACCAATCAGAATGGATTCTTCGCCACGACGACTGGCACGGGCAACTTCCATATGCACCTTCGTTACCAGCGGGCAGGTCGCATCAAAAACCGTGAGGTCACGGCCTTTGGCTTCGTTACGCACCGCCTGAGATACGCCATGAGCGGAGAAAATCAGGATCGCGCCATCCGGCACTTCGCTGATTTGCTCGATAAAAATAGCGCCGCGCTCGCGCAGGCTATCCACCACATAGCGGTTATGCACCACCTCGTGACGGACATAAATCGGCGCGCCATAAATAGCCAGCGCGTTTTCCACAATGCTGATAGCGCGGTCTACGCCAGCGCAAAAACCGCGCGGGTTGGCCAACAGGATCTGCATTTTACGCCTCCAGTGCCGGTTCGACTTCCAGCACTTCAATATCAAAATGAACGGTATGCCCGGCCAGCGGATGGTTGAAATCAACCGTGATCGAGTCACCGTTGATTTCGCGGATCACGCCAGGCATCTCACTGCCGTCCATTGCGGTAAAGAGCATGATAGCGCCAATTTCTGGCTCGCCCGCGTCCATAAACTCCCGACGCGAGAAATACTGAATTAAGTCCGGACTTGACACACCAAAGGCGGCATCCGGTTCCAGAGCAAAAGTGGTTTTATCACCTTCTTTTAGCCCCAGCAGGTGTTGTTCCAGTCCTTCAGACAGAGAACCGTCGCCCAGGCGAAACAGCGCAGGCTTGCCGTTATTGCGGGTTGACTCTGCGGTTGAGCCATCGTCGAGCTTAAGGGTGAAGTGCACCAGCACCGCACTGTTACTCTGTACTGATTTAGACATGCAGGTTGCTCTTTAAAATTGCTGCCGCCTGTTTGCCCGGTGGCGCTACGCTTACCAGGCAAACAAGGATCGCAGTATATTGTAGGCTGGATTAGCATAGCGCCATCCGGCATTTTTTTATGCGGCTTTTTTCTCTTTCGACGGCAGGAAGCCTTCGAGAACAATCAATGCCGCGCCGATACAGATAGCAGTATCGGCCAGATTGAAGGTCGCGAAATGCCAGTCGCCGACGTAAAAGTCAATCATATCAACCACGAATCCGTGCCACAGGCGGTCGAACAAGTTGCCCAGTGCACCGCCAATGATTAACGCATACGCGATGTTGTTCAGCTTCTGGGTCGCCTTCGAGCGATACATCATCACCATCAGGATGACGCAAATACCGATGGCGATGCCGGCAAAGAACCAACGTTGCCAGCCGCCGCTGTCGGCTAAGAAGCTAAACGCCGCACCATAGTTACGCGCGTAGTGCAGATTAAGCGACGGAAACAGCGACACCGTATCCCCCAGAGCAAAGTTCTGGAGGATCAGGTATTTGCTGCCTAAATCGATAATCAGCACGACTACCACCAGCCACAGCCAGCGTAGTCCTGTTGAACAAAGAGGCTTACTCATCAGGCAAACTTACGTTGTTCGCCATCACCGGCGATGTTGCTGACACAGCGTCCGCAGATATCTGCATGTTCCGCCACCTGGCCGACGTCGGTAGTGTAATGCCAGCAGCGCGGGCATTTCTCACCTTCGGCTTTGCTCAGTACGATTTTCAGACCTTTGAGCAGTTCGCTCTGCTGAGCATCAGCAGGAGCAGCCGCATAATCCGCAACCGTCGCACCAGAGGTCAGCAGTACAAAACGCAACTCTTCGCCCAGCGCGGTCAGTTTCGCCGCCAGCTCAGGTTCAGCGTACAGGGTCACTGCAGCCTCCAGAGAACCACCGACTTTCTTATCCGCACGCGCCTGTTCGATGACTTTGTTCACTTCACCACGCACTTTCAGCAGCTCGTCCCAGAAGGCATCGTTCATCGCTTCGGTTTCGCCTAAGCCAAACAGACCTTCGTACCATTCACCGGTAAAGACATACTTCTCACGATCGCCCGGCAGGTAGCCCCAGATTTCATCGGCGGTGAAGGACATGATCGGCGCCATCCAACGAACCAGCGCTTCAGCGATATGGAACAGCGCTGTCTGGCAGCTACGACGCGCCACGCTATCCGCTTTCGCGGTGTACTGACGGTCTTTGATGATGTCGAGGTAGAACGAACCCATTTCGACGGAGCAGAAGCGCATCAGGCGCTGTACCACTTCGTGGAAGTCATAGGCTTCATAGGCTTTCAGGATTTCGTCCTGCGCCGCTTGCGCACAACCTACCGCCCACCTGTCCAGCACCACCATCTCTTCCGGTTTCACCATGTCTTTAACCGGATCGAACCCATTCAGGTTCGCCAGCAGGAAGCGCGCGGTGTTACGGATACGACGATAGCTGTCGGCAGCACGTTTCAGAATTTCGTCAGAAACGGCCATTTCACCGGTATAGTCGGTTGAAGCCACCCACAGACGCAGAATATCCGCGCCCAGTTTGTTCATCACATCCTGCGGAGAAACGGTGTTACCGATAGACTTGGACATCTTACGGCCCTGACCATCAACGGTGAAACCGTGAGTCAGTACCTGGCGATAAGGTGCTTTGCCTTTCATGGCGGTGGAGATCATCAGAGATGACATGAACCAGCCACGGTGCTGGTCAGAGCCTTCCAGATACATATCGGCCGCATGGCCTGCAAACTCAGGACGCACGTCCACGACGGAGGAGTGGGTTGAACCAGAGTCGAACCACACGTCCAGCGTATCCGGGACTTTGACATACTGGTCAGCTTCGTCGCCGAGGATATCTTTCGGATCGAGATCCCACCACGCCTGGATGCCGTCAACTTCAACGCGTTTAGCCACTTCTTCCATCAGTTCGATAGCGCGCGGATGCAGCTCTTCGGTGTCTTTGTGAACAAACAGAGACATCGGCACACCCCACGTACGCTGACGGGAGATACACCAGTCAGGACGGTTAGCAACCATCGATTCAATACGCGCCTGGCCCCAGTCCGGGATCCACTGCACGCCTTTGATCTCTTTCAGCGACTGTGCGCGCAGGCCTTTTTGATCCATGCTGACGAACCACTGTGGGGTCGCGCGGAAGATGATCGGTGACTTGTGACGCCAGCAGCATGGGTAGCTGTGCTGCATCTTCTCAACGTGCAGCAGCGCACCTTTTTCGCTCAGCAGCGCAACGATTTTGTCGTTGGCTTTAAAGACGTTCACGCCGTCCAGATCCGGATAGGTACCCGCCAGGTATGCGCCGTCCGGGCCAACCGGGTTAGCGATTTCCAGACCGTATTTCTGGCTGATGACGTAGTCATCCGGACCGTGACCGCCAGCGGTATGAACCGCACCGGTACCCGCATCCAGCGTAACGTGATCGCCAAGGATAGCCGGTACATCGAAGCCCATAAACGGATGGGTAAAGCGCAGCAGTTCCAGCTCAGCGCCTTTAACGGTGCCGAGAATGGTGTATTCAGCCGCGCCAATACGCTGCATGACACTTTCAACCAGATCTTTCGCCAGAATCACAGCCTGGCCGTCAATCTGCACCAGCGCATAGTCAAAATCAGGTGCCAGAGAGATTGCGCGGTTCGCCGGTAACGTCCACGGGGTAGTGGTCCAGATAACCAGAGAGATCGGGCCGTTGACGTCAGAAACGCCAAATTTCGCTTTCACCGCATCCTGATCGGCGGCGTGGAACGCCACGTCGATGGACGGGGAGGTTTTGTCATAATACTCAACTTCCGCTTCCGCCAGCGCGGAACGGCAGTCAACGCACCAGTGCACCGGCTTCGCACCTTTGTGCAGGTGACCGTTACCGATGATTTTACCCAGCGCACGAATGATGTTGGCTTCGGTTTTGAAGTCCATGGTCAGGTACGGATGCGACCAGTCGCCCAGTACGCCAAGACGGATAAAGTCTTTACGCTGACCGTCAACCTGGGTCGCTGCGTATTCGCGGCACTTGGCACGGAACTCAGCGGCGGTAAACTTCTCGCCCGGTTTGCCGTATTCCTGCTCTACTTTCAGCTCGATCGGCAGACCGTGGCAGTCCCAGCCCGGAACGTAAGGCGAGTCATAACCCGTGAGTCCTTTGGACTTCACGATAATGTCTTTCAGAATCTTGTTAACCGAGTGACCAATATGAATGCTGCCATTCGCATAAGGAGGGCCATCATGCAGAATGAAGGTTTTTTTGCCTTTTTTGGCCGCACGAATGATGCCGTACAGGTCATCATCAGTCCAACGCGCCAGCATTCCCGGTTCGCGCTTGGCGAGATCGCCGCGCATCGGGAACCCTGTTTCCGGCAAATTCAGGGTTGATTTATAGTCACTCATCAGATTCTCGGTTCCGTATTTAAAACTCGTATAGGCATTAAGCCGGTTTTGTTAGCCCAAAAAATTCACGGGCAGTCAACTCATCACGCGCAATCTGCGCTTTTAGTTCATCCAGCGAGGCAAATCGCTGTTCGCTGCGTATTTTTTTACGCAGTACTACATCTATATGGCGACCATACAGGTCCATTACAACGTCCAATAGATGCACTTCCAACTGTTGGCGTACGCCTGCTACCGTCGGGCGGGTGCCGATGTTGGCGACGCCGGGCAACGGTTTATCGCCCAGTCCCATCACTTCAACTGCATAAACCCCTTTCACCGGAGAAACCTGGCGACGCAGCGGTAAGTTTGCCGTCGGAAAACCGATGGTGCGCCCTAATTCATCACCGTGAACGACACGTCCTGAGATAGTAAAAGGATGCCCAAGCAGGCTTTCGGCCAGTTGCAGGTTATCTTCTGCCAGCGCCTGACGTACCGCGGTGCTGCTAATGCGCACACCGCCTTCGCAGAAGGTTTGGGTGCTGGTGATATCAAAACCATACTCAGCGCCCGCTTCCTGTAATAACAAGAAATCGCCCGCACGGCTAGCGCCAAAGCGGAAATCATCACCAACGGCAAGAAATTGTACACCAAGGCGCTTAACCAGCAGATCGCTGATGAAGGTCTGCGCCGTTAATGCCGCAAAGCGCCTGTCAAAACGCACGCACAGCACGTAGTCCACGCCGCATTCCGCCAGATAACGCAGTTTTTCGCGCAGGCGAGTGAGGCGCGCAGGTGACTTGTCGGTCGCAAACAGCTCCAGCGGCTGCGGCTCAAAAATCATCACCATCACCGGTAAATTGCGTTTGCGCCCTTCTTCCCGTAAACCCTGCAGCAACGCACGGTGGCCACGGTGCACGCCGTCGAAATTACCAATAGTCAGCACACACCCATGCGGGGCCTGACTGAGATTATGTATGCCTCGTATCAGCTTCATGTCTGGCTCAAAACAGTGAAAATCGTGAAAGTATACCCTGTACCGCGGTCAACGTTAACCGGCGATTGTTTCTACGAAACAGAAAGAGGATTGTTTTCATTGTTATGAAACAAATTGCAGACCTTCATGGGCACGCCAATGCAATTTTTCTCGTGGAAAAGCTGTATTCACGCCACGCAAGCTGGTAGAATCCTGCGCCATCACTACGCAACGAGTGCTGCAATTTAAACGGCGCTTATTTGCACAAATCCATTGACAAAAGAAGGCTAAAAGGGCATATTCCTCGGCCTTTGAATTGTCCATATAGAACACATTTGGGAGTTGGACCTTGGCTAATATCAAATCAGCTAAGAAGCGCGCCGTTCAGTCTGAAAAGGCCCGCAAGCACAACGCTAGCCGTCGCTCTATGATGCGTACTTTCATCAAGAAAGTATACGCAGCTATCGAAGCTGGCGACAAAGCTACTGCACTGAAAGCATTTAACGAAATGCAACCAATCGTGGACCGTCAGGCTGCTAAAGGTCTGATCCACAAAAACAAAGCTGCACGTCATAAAGCAAACCTGACTGCACAGATCAACAAACTGGCTTAATCGCCTGCTTGTTGTCGCTTTGTGAAAAAACCCGCGCAAGCGGGTTTTTTTATGCCTGCTATCTGACGTTTTTCTCTTTAGCCACTGATGTTGTTCTCGCTCGTTCACACTCTTCCTGACCAGCCTGTTTTTTCAGCTATCCCTTCCTCAGTCGCGTCGCGTAATACGTGAAAGTTATTTTCTTTCACTGTTTTCCTTTTTTTATTTCATTATTAAAAAAACTGTGACCACCTTAGCAAATAGAAACATCGTTCATTCAAAAACGAATAAACGCAATCCTGATGTAAGATTTGATAATTGATTGCTGCGGTAGGGTTAACTACTTTTCATGTACACCTTACTCACTCATTTTAATCTGAGGTTAAATTCAGTAACGACATAAAAAATAATATTTAAAACTTGCTTGGAAAGTAGAAGCTGTTTTTCTGGGCGTATCGTTCCAGTATCGGAGTTATTATTATGAGTTCTGTTATTGAGGATACCCAGTCATGCGGGTCAACATCATTATCTTTACTACAGCGTATTAGCTACGGCTCTTTGGATGTGGCGGGTAATCTGCTGTATTGTTTCGGTTCAACTTACATTTTATATTTCTACACAGACGTTGCAGGTATTAGCCTCGCCGTAGCAGGCGTCATCCTGCTGCTGGCGCGTATTGTCGATGGCATAGACGCCCCCATATGGGGGATCATCATCGATAAAACGCGTTCGCGTTACGGTAAATGCCGCCCCTGGTTTTTATGGTTGCCATTACCTTTTGCCGTATTCAGCGCCCTGTCATTTTGGTCTCCTGATATCAGTATGACCGGAAAAGCTATCTATGCAGCAATATCTTATATGATTGCCAGCATTCTATTTACCGGACTTAACACACCGCTCAGTGCAATATTACCCCTGATGACCTTATCTCCTAAGGAAAGACTGGTTTTAAATTCCTGGCGAATGACCGGTGGGCAAATTGGGGTTTTATTAATGAATGCGACCGCACTGCCGTTAGTTGCTTTTTTAGGTAACGGAAATGATCATGCGGGTTTTATTTATACGGCGATTATATTTGCCGTAATATCCTGTTCGTTAACGCTTTTCGCCTTTAAAAATATCCGAGAAATGAATACGGATAAAATTCAACAAGAACCTAAATTGCCGATGAAAAAGAGTTTTGCGGCAATGAAAGGCAACTGGCCATGGATCCTGATGGTGCTGGCAAACCTGATCTTCTGGATTGCCCTACAACAACGCTCCACAACGATTGTCTACTATCTTACCTACAACCTCGACCGCAAAGATCTGGTTCCGCTGATTAACAGCCTGGCGACAATTCAGATCCTGTTTATCATCGCTATCCCCTTCTTTAGCAAATACCTGGCTAAAACGTGGATATGGGTAGGCGGTCTGCTGGTCGCCACGCTTGGCGGCATCATGATGTGGCTGGCAGCGGACAACATTCCTTTTCTCATCGCCGCCTGGGTACTCGGCAATATCGGCAGCGGTATCGCCTGCTCAATGCCGTTTGCCATGCTGGGCTTCGCAGTCGACTTCGGCGCATGGAAGACGGGTATTAAGGCTACCGGCATTCTTATCGCCTTCGGCAGCACCTTCTGCATCAAGATGGGTAGTGGCCTCGGTACCGCTTTCGCTGCCTGGATCATGAACAGTTTTGGCTATGTCCCCAACCATGCCCAGAGTGCTGCGGGTCTGGAGGGAATTACCTGGGCCTTTATCTGGGCACCCGCCCTACTCTTCGCGCTCGCAGCGATCCCACTACTTTTCTTTCGTAAATACGAAGCGATGGAAGAGAAGATTCGCCACGATCTGGAAACCATCAACTAAAAACGATCTTTACCTTCACCCTCGAAATATGGGAGGCACCACCATGCCATTTATGCAACATGACCCGCGTCGCCTGGTCTGGCAGCAAAACGATCGCTATTTATGGATTGAACCCTGGGGCGAGAACAGCCTGCGCGTACGCAGTGGCCGTCATCTGCCGATAATGAGAAATGAAGACTGGGCATTGACTGAGCCAGTCGCAGAAAGCCACTGCCACATTGATTATGAGCACCACCAGGCGACGCTGACCAACGGCAAAATTATCGCTATCGTCAATCAAAAAGGACAAGTTACCTTTTACCGCCATCCACACAAACCTCTGTTGCAGGAGTTCTGGCGCCTGCGGGGCGAAATTGGCGAGGATGAATCTTCTCACGGCCAGTACGTCAGCGCACTCAACCTTGAAGGGCGCGAATTCCGACCTATTCAGGGTGGGAAATATTCACTTAAAGCCCGCTTCGAAGCCACCGAAGGGGAAAAAATTTATGGTATGGGGCAGTATCAACAGGCTAACCTGGATCTCAAAGGATGCGTTCTTGAGCTGGCGCAACGTAACTCCCAGGCCTCAGTACCGTTTATGCTCTCCAGTCTGGGCTACGGATTTTTATGGAACAACCCGGCAGTCGGGCGCGTAACCTTTGCCCACAACGTTACCGAATGGGAAGCACAGGTCAGCGAACAGCTGGACTACTGGATCACGGCTGGCGATACCCCAGCAGAAATTAGCCGGGCATATGCGCTGGCTACCGGCACACCGCCGATGATGCCGGACTACGCCATGGGCTTCTGGCAGTGCAAACTCCGCTATCGTACGCAGGCAGAGCTGCTGGAGGTTGCCCGCGAATATAAGCGCCGCAATCTGCCTATCTCGGTGATCGTTATCGACTTCTTTCACTGGCCGAATCAGGGTGACTGGATGTTCGATGCGCGCGACTGGCCCGACCCTGATGCCATGATTGCCGAGCTGAAATCGCTGGGAATTGAGCTGATGGTCTCCGTCTGGCCGACGGTGGATAACCGCACCGAAAGCTATCGGGAGATGCGCGAAAACGGCTGGCTGGTACAAACGGAACGTGGCTTGCCGATCAATATGGATTTCCTCGGCAACACCACTTTCTTTGATGCTACCCATCCGGGTGCGCGGGACTACGTCTGGGGCAAAGCCAAACGCAACTATTATGATAAGGGCGTGAAGCTATTCTGGTTAGACGAAGCCGAACCTGAGTTCAGCGTTTATGACTATGACAACTATCGCTACCATGCCGGGCCGGTACTGGAAGTGGGCAATATCTACCCGCGAATGTACGCCAAAACCTTTTTTGATGGTATGAAAGCCGATGGTGAAGACAAGGTTATCAACCTGCTACGCTGCGCCTGGGCCGGCAGTCAAAAGTATGGCGCACTGGTCTGGTCAGGTGATATTCACTCCTCGTTTAGATCGCTACGCAACCAGTTTGCCGCCGGACTCAATATGGGAATCGCGGGGATACCGTGGTGGACGACGGATATCGGTGGTTTTCATGGCGGTAATATTCACGACCCACATTTCCATGAACTGCTGATCCGCTGGTTCCAGTGGGGCGTATTTAGCCCGGTGATGCGTCTGCACGGCAACCGCGATCCGCAGATTTTACCGGAACAACCGTACCGGGATGGTATCGCCCAGTGTCCTACCGGTGCACCGAACGAAGTCTGGAGCTACGGTGAGGACGTGTGCGACGTACTGACGGGTTGCCTGGCGTTGCGAGAGAAACTGAAGCCCTATATCAAAGCGCTGATGGAGGAAACCCATAAGCACAATACGCCAGTGATGCGCCCCCTGTTTTTTGATTTCCCCGAACAGGAAACAAGTTGGGCAATCACCGACCAGTACTGTTTTGGTCCTGACCTGCTGATTGCCCCCGTAATGCATGAAGGTATGCGCGAACGTGATGTCTGGCTACCGGAAGGGGAAACATGGACGGATCTTACGACCGGCGAGAGTTATTCGGGAGGGCAAACGTTGCACTATACCGCGCCATTGAACAGAATTCCGGTATTTATCCGCGAAGGTGGGCAGTATCGTAGCTTATTGAGGCTATAGCATGAAACCGGCTGCGGGTGAGTACCGCAGCCGGAAGTATTACGGTAAGTATGTCTACTGTGGCTTGAACAATGCCGAGTAGTCCGCATTGCAAATACGCTGCACCGCCGGATGCTGGATCATTCTTTCCGCAAATATGGCGTGATACTCTTCCATCACATTTTCTACGCGTCCAATTTCAACAATAGAATCATCGGCATAGAAATTGTGCGAATACAGAGTAGGTGCAACAAAAATAGCATTATGCGTTGCCCCAAACGCTTTCATCAGCGCAGCGTCATCAAACTCACCGAGGATTTCGACATTCAATCCCTGTGAGTTGATCCAGTTCAGCAGCTTACGTCCGAGCATCGAACGACGTCCAGGGATCAGCAACCGACGCTCCTCAAGGCAGGCCGGGAATGGTTTTTCAGGCAGCGGTTTGGTGCACCAAAAACTCACGCTGCACTCGCCTATCCGCACTGAGAACAACCCTTCCTGCTGCGTAGAATCGATCGGGCAGTCGGAGATAATCATATCCAGCTTATGCTGGCTGAGTTGATCCAACAGCATCTCGTGCGTTGACTCAAAACAACGCAGATGGATTTGTTCATCTTCAACCACAGCGGCATCCAGTACGCTGCTGACCAACTGCTTCGATAGCGCATCCGCCACGCCGACATCGAACAGTAAATTAGACTCTTTGCGGTAGTTCACGATATCCAGCATTTCCTGGCTTAAGGTGAACATCTTATCCGCGTAACGAAAAACCAATTCGCCTAACTCACTGGGCTCCAGCCCACGCCCCTTCCGCTTAAACAATTTTCCCTGTAAGCGTTCCTCAAGCGCTTTAATCTGCCCAGTAATGGTCTGAGGTGTCAGATAAAGCGCTTCTGCTGCACCAACCACTGACCCTTCTTTATAGACATGCCAAAAGTAGTACAGATGGTTGTAATTTATATGAGACATACTCTCTCCCTGAAAATTGTCACGAAAGGGTTATCCCGTCAGGCCGATGCGTTCAACCGGGCACGTAACCAGCAGTAACCTATCACTGCCGACAACAAGGAGCCGATCAGGATCCCCAATTTTGCCCAGTTAATCAGCTCAGGATCGACGTTGCCAAACGCCAGGCTGGCAATAAAAATCGACATCGTAAAGCCAATGCCGCAAAGAATACCGACCGCCATAATCTGCTGGAAATTCGTTCCTTCCGGCAATTGCGCCACCTTGAGGCGTAACGCCAGCCAGCAAAACAGACTGATACCCAACGGTTTGCCGATCAACAGGCCGGCAATGATCCCCAGCGGTAATATCGAGGTCAGTCCATCAATAGTGACGCCCTGCAGTGAAACGCCTGCGTTGGCGAAGGCAAACAGTGGCAGGATCAGGTATGCCACCCATGGATGCAGAACATGCTCCAGTCGCTTCGCCGGTGAACGCCCGTGTTTTTCCTTCAATGGAATGAAGAAGCCCACGATCACGCCCGCCAGCGTTGCATGCACGCCAGACTTCAGTACGGCAGTCCACAGCACTACGCCGACCAGAATATAAATACCGGTGCGTCTCACTCCGCACAGATTCAATCCTGCCAAAACAAGGATTGCGCACGCGGCAACGCCCAGCGACAGCAGCGAGAGGTCGCTGGTATAGAACAGTGCGATGATTACGATAGCGCCGAGGTCATCAATAATCGCCAGCGCCATCAGGAAGATTTTCAACGCCAGTGGTACACGACTGCCCAACAACGCCAGCACACCTAACGCAAAAGCGATATCCGTTGCCGCCGGGATCGCCCACCCTTCACGGGTGATGGGATCGGCATAGTTGAATGCCAGGTACAGCAGCGCCGGGACAATCATGCCCCCGATAGCAGCAATGATCGGGAACGCCGCCTGACGCAGACTGGCCAGCGAACCTTGCATTAACTCGCGCTTTACTTCCAGACCAATCAACAGGAAGAACACCGCCATCAACGCGTCGTTGATCCACAACAGCATATTTTTGTTGATCTCAAGCGCGCCAACCCGCAGTTGAACGGGCGTTTCCAAAAAGGCGTGGTACCATCCACTGGTAACCCCGATATTTGCCATCAGCATAGCGACCACGGCTGCGATGATCAGAATGATGCCCCCCGAGGCGTCACTACTAAAAAAACGATGCAGATGTTTCACTTTTATTCTCTCTATTGGGTGAATACTTCGTAAATACTATCTTACACCCTCAAAAAGCTCGTTAAAATTAGATTATTCATGATGGATAAATCGGTTTTTACGATCTATACAGAGTAAGTCGATAAAGATTTTCCGAGCGGAAAACAGAAATAAAAAAGCCTGAGACTTTTCAGTCCCAGGCTTTTTATTCGAGATAAAACTGCGAATTAGCGAGTCAGATCGTCAAAGAACTTCTTCACACCGTCGAAGAAACTTTTGGAGCGCGGACTGTTTTGTTCGCCGGTCGGGCCGCCAAAGCTGTCCTGCAGATCTTTGAGCAGTTGCTTCTGCTTGTCGTTCAGGCCCACAGGGGTTTCAACCACCACTCGGCACAGCAGATCGCCCTGAGCGCCACCGCGTACAGACTTGACGCCCTTTCCACGCATGCGGAAAAGTTTGCCAGTTTGCGTTTCGCCCGGAATTTTTAGCTTCACGCGACCGTCCAGCGTTGGGACTTCAATCTCGCCGCCCAGCGCAGCCATCGCAAAGTTAATCGGTACTTCGCAGTACAGGTTATTGCCTTCACGTTCGAAAATTGGGTGCTGTTTTACCTGCACCTGAACGTACAAATCACCTGCTGGCGCACCATGTTCACCGGCTTCACCTTCGCCCGCTAAACGAATACGGTCGCCGGTATCAACCCCTGCCGGGATCTTAACGGACAGCGTTTTGCTTTTCTCAACACGACCATGACCGTGGCATTTGTTGCACGGATCTTTGATCAGCGTACCGCGGCCCTGACAGTGTGGACAGGTCTGCTGTACGGCAAAAAAGCCCTGACGCATCTGTACCTGACCAGAACCGTGACAGGTTGGACAGGTCTGTGGCTGAGTACCTGCCTTCGCACCGCTACCGTGGCAGACGTCACACTCTTCCAGAGTCGGAATACGGATCTCTTTGGTGACGCCACGCACGGCTTCTTCCAGAGTGAGATCCATGTTGTAACGTAAATCAGCACCACGTGAGGCGCGCTGACGACCACGACCGCCGCCAAAGATATCGCCAAACACGTCACCAAAGATATCGCTGAAGTCAGCCCCGCCGCCAAAACCGCCGCCGCCGCCCATGCCGCCTTGCTCAAACGCAGCATGACCGTACTGATCGTAAGCCGCACGTTTTTGCGCATCGGTCAGGATCTCGTACGCTTCTTTGATCTCTTTAAACTTGGCTTCGGCCTCTTTATCACCCTGGTTGCGGTCCGGGTGAAATTTCATGGCCAGGCGCTTGTAGGCCTTTTTGATTTCACGCTCTTCCGCTGACTTGGAAACGCCTAAAATCTCGTAATAGTCTTGCTTAGCCATCTCTTTTTATCTGCCCCTAACATGCGTGCACGGGCGGAGAGGAAACCTCTTCGCCCGTGCCAGTAATTACCCGTTCAAAGGGCGATTATTTTTTGTCTTTCACTTCTTCAAACTCGGCATCGACAACGTCGTCATCTTTCGCGTTGTTTGCAGAAGCATCAGCGCCTGCTGCACCAGCCTGCTGCTGTGCGTGCTGCTGCTGAGCGATTTCCATCAGTTTCTGGGAAACCTGTGCCAGCGCCTGCATTTTCGCTTCGATATCCGCTTTGTCTTCGCCTTTCAGAGAAGTTTCCAGCGCGGTCAGTGCAGACTCGATGGCAGTTTTGTCGTCAGCTGGCAGTTTGTCGCCTGCTTCTTCAACCTGCTTACGAGTGCTGTGCAGCAGATGGTCACCCTGGTTACGAGTCTGAACCAGCTCTTCAAACTTACGGTCAGATTCTGCGTTCGCTTCTGCTTCGCGAACCATTTTCTGAATTTCTTCTTCGTTCAGACCAGAAGAAGCCTTGATGGTGATCTTCTGCTCTTTACCGCTGTTTTTGTCTTTCGCGGAAACGTGCAGGATACCGTCGGCATCGATGTCAAAAGTAACTTCGATCTGCGGCATACCGCGCGGAGCCGGGCTGATACCATCCAGGTTAAACTGACCCAGATCTTTGTTATCAGCGGCGCGTTTACGTTCACCCTGCAGCACGTGGATGGTTACCGCAGACTGGTTGTCTTCAGCGGTAGAGAACACCTGGCTGTGCTTGGTCGGGATAGTGGTGTTTTTCGCGATCAGTGGAGTCATCACGCCACCCATGGTTTCGATACCCAGAGACAGCGGGGTAACGTCCAGCAGCAGCACGTCTTTCACATCACCGGTCAATACACCACCCTGAACGGCAGCACCGATTGCCACTGCTTCGTCCGGGTTAACGTCTTTACGCGGCTCTTTACCGAAGAACTCAGCAACTTTCTTCTGTACCATCGGCATACGAGTCTGACCACCGACCAGGATAACGTCCTGAACGTCGGAAACAGACAGACCAGCATCCTGCAGAGCAACTTTCAGCGGCTCGATAGAACGGTTAACCAGGTCTTCAACCAGGCTTTCCAGTTTCGCACGGGTCACTTTGATGTTCATGTGTTTCGGACCAGTCGCGTCTGCAGTAATGTACGGCAGGTTCACGTCGGTCTGCTGAGCGGAAGACAGTTCGATCTTCGCTTTCTCAGCGGCTTCTTTCAGACGCTGCATCGCCAGCGGGTCATTACGCAGATCGATACCCTGATCTTTCTTAAATTCGTCAACCAGGTAGTTGATCATACGGCTGTCGAAGTCTTCACCACCCAGGTGGGTATCACCGTTGGTTGCCAGAACTTCGAAAGTTTTTTCGCCGTCAACTTCGTCGATTTCGATAATAGAGATATCGAAAGTACCACCACCGAGGTCATAAACCGCGATAGTACGGTTGCCGACTTCTTTATCCAGACCGTAAGCCAGTGCCGCTGCGGTCGGTTCGTTGATGATACGTTTTACTTCCAGACCTGCGATACGGCCAGCATCTTTGGTTGCCTGACGCTGAGCATCGTTGAAGTATGCAGGTACGGTGATAACCGCTTCAGTTACCGGTTCGCCCAGGTAATCTTCAGCCGTTTTCTTCATTTTTTTCAGCACTTCAGCAGAAATCTGCGGCGGTGCCATTTTCTGACCTTTTACGTCAATCCATGCATCACCGTTGTCAGCACCGATGATTTTGTACGGCATGATGGCTTCATCACGCTGTACTTCTTCGTCCTGGAAGCGGCGGCCAATCAGGCGTTTAATCGCAAACAGGGTGTTTTGCGGGTTTGTCACTGCCTGACGTTTAGCCGGCTGACCAACCAGAGTTTCACCATCCTGGGTATAAGCAATGATAGAAGGCGTGGTGCGATCGCCCTCGGCGTTCTCCAGCACACGTGCAGTAGTGCCATCCATAATCGCTACACAAGAGTTGGTAGTACCCAGGTCGATACCAATAATTTTACCCATCTAAACGTCTCCACTAAAAATTCGGTCATCATGTGGTTGTGAATCTGTAATAAGGGCGAAACGTGCGGTTTCAACTACCCTGAATCGTTTTTTTTCAGACTCACCACTGCGGTTGTCTACAAGATGGGGTCGTAACCCACGTCATCAAGGGGGGCATGAAAATTTTTTTTAGCACAGTGGCGATAAAATTAAGGTAAAAAGGCAGAAAGGCAAAAAAACGAATAGTTTCCAATCAAAATCAATTCACAAAACAAATCAAAACCAGCACGGCCATTCATGTGAAAATTGTAATAAAAAGAAAAGATTACGACCATGAAACGGTTTCCCGTCGGCGGTAAGATGGTCTGATGTCACACCCTTTTACAGCCGTCAAAGAGAAATTCCATGAAATCCGTGTTAACCCTTTCCACCAGCCTGCTTATGGGCCTGCTGCTGAGCAGCG
This sequence comes from Citrobacter sp. Cpo148, assembly GCF_030332375.1. Lineage (NCBI taxonomy): Bacteria > Pseudomonadati > Pseudomonadota > Gammaproteobacteria > Enterobacterales > Enterobacteriaceae > Citrobacter > Citrobacter sp. Cpo148. The sequence continues at coordinate 124,182 of NZ_JAOWHY010000040.1, read as the reverse complement.
CCGCGCACGCTAACGATCATAAAGTTCTGGGTATGATTGCGATGCCCCGCAATGCAACCAACGACCTCACGCTGAGAATTCCCGTTTGCCGGGTGGTGAAGCGCATTCAGCTCACCGCCGATCGCGGTGATATTAAACTTAACGGCGCATCCGTCTACTTCAAAGCAGTACGCACTTCCAGCCAAAGCCTGAACGTCCCGTCATCCATTAAAGAGGGACAAACGACCAACTGGATCTCTATTAATAGCGACAACGACAATAAACGCTGCGTGTCTAAAATCACCTTCTCAGGCCAGTCAGTAAACTCCTCTGACATGGCAACGCTGAAAGTTATTGGCGACGATTAATTCTGCACATTTTGATTCAGAAGCCATAGAAAACATGCGGGGCAGACACGCGGTTGATGTGAAAGCCATTGAACTGGAATAACAACTGCCGCGCCCATGAAGCAGCGCCATCTGGCGATGGGTATTTCTCACCAGATCGTCCACCAAATCCCTCAGTTCCCGGTGGTACTTCAAATCGTCTGTCTTAGCAAAATGTTCAACCATGCATAAGCGTGATGCCCATCACAGGGAAAATAATTCATTTTCCCTTCGTTAGATCATAGACAGTGCCCTCTCCCCTGATTATCATGCCGCGCCCCGAAGACAGTGATCGTTATTTGGGGAAACTATTTCACCATTCAATCAATGATGATTTTGAGGAATTATGGGCAACACTAAGTTGGCTAATCCGGCACCGCTGGGCCTGATGGGCTTTGGCATGACCACCATTCTGCTTAACCTGCACAACGCGGGTTTCTTCGCCTTTGACGTTATTATTCTGGCGATGGGCATTTTCTACGGCGGTATCGCGCAAATATTTGCCGGTCTGCTGGAATATAAAAAGGGCAATACCTTCGGTTTAACCGCCTTTACCTCCTACGGTTCGTTCTGGCTGACGCTGGTTGCAATCCTAATCATGCCGAAAATGGGCCTGGCGGATGCAACCAATGGTCAGTTCCTGGGCGTATACCTGGGTCTGTGGGGCGTGTTCACACTGTTCATGTTCTTCGGCACGCTGAAAGCTAACCGCGCGTTGCAGTTTGTCTTCCTGAGCCTGACAGTGCTGTTCGCACTGCTGGCGGTCGGCAACATTGCAGGTAACGAAGCGATCATTCACGTTGCTGGCTGGATTGGCTTAGTGTGTGGCGCAAGCGCCATTTACCTGGCGATGGGTGAAGTGCTGAACGAACAGTTTGGCCGTACCATCCTGCCGATCGGTGAAGCGCACTAATCTGACGCTATCCCCCCGGACGGGGGGATATTCCTTACAAGCGCTGTAACTCGCCCTGCACGCTCGTATCGCGATGATAAATATCCTGTCGCAGCCAAATCCCCAGACCTAACCCCACCAGCGATAACGCCAGGACATACCAGGCCGGAGCCATTGGCGACACGCTCATTAACATCGTCACGGCGATTGGTGTCAGACCACCAAAAATGGCGTACGACACGTTGTAAGAAAAGGAGATTCCGGTAAAGCGGACCTCCGCCGGAAACGCCCGCACCATCACATAAGGCACAGCCCCCACCACGCCAACGCACAACCCTACCAGCCCGTATAACAAGAACAAGTGCTGAGGATGGCTACCGGTCAGATGATAGAAAAACCAGCTTGAACAGGCCAGCAGCAGGCTGCCGACAATAAAGGTTTTGCTGGCGCCGACCCGATCGACAATAAACCCTGCCAGCAGACAGCCGACGCACAGCATAATGGTCGCGACACTGTTGGCTTGTAACGTCAACGCCGGTGCAAAACCATACTGCTTCTGCAACCAGACTGGCGACATCAGGATCACCACCACAATCCCGGCCGATAACAGCCAGGTCAGCAGCATGGAAATGACCACCGCTTTTTTATGTTTGCTCACCACCGACTTCACCGGTAGCTCTTGCGCCAGCGCTTTACGCTGCTGCATTTCGAGGAAGATGGGCGTTTCCTGCAACCAGCGACGCAGGTACATCGCCACCAGCCCAAACACGCCACCCAGCAGGAACGGGATACGCCAGCCGTAGTCATGCACCGCCTGCTGCGTCAGGCTGGTATTCACCAGCGTCGCAACCACCGATCCCAGCAGAATCCCCACCGTCAGCCCGGCGGTCAGCGTGCCACAGGCAATGCCGATGCGGCGCTCCGGTACGTGCTCCGCAACGAACACCCACGCGCCGGGCACTTCTCCGCCGATGGCAGCGCCTTGCAAAATACGCATCAGCAGTAACAGCAGCGGCGCGAGGATCCCCATTGAGGCGTAGATAGGCAAAAGACCAATCGCCAGCGTCGGTATCGCCATCAGCAAAATGCTCAGGGTGAACATTTTCTTACGCCCGACCAGATCGCCAAAGTGCGCCATGATGATGCCACCCAGCGGACGCGCCAGATATCCGGCGGCAAAAATGCCGAAGGTTTGCACCTGGCGTAGCCATTCAGGAATGTCTGCCGGGAAGAAGAGTTCGCCAACAACAGCGGCAAAGAAGACGAAGATAATGAAATCATAAAACTCAAGCGCACCGCCGAGGGCAGCAAGCGTAAGAGTTTTATAATCCTGGCGATTCAGCGGTCGAGTGTGTTGTGACATAGCAAACCATGAGTCAGTGGAGTTATTGAATCTGTCTGTCGATATATGTAAAGCAAAAATTACTATATCGTAAACAATTCAATACTCCACTGTCATTGGCACTTATGTCACGATCGGGCTACTTTCAGGTGTTTGTATCGCGAATTGCGCTTTTAGGACGAAATGATGCTACAACTGCCGGTGCAGTTTCCACATACGGCCCATCCAGCAGCTGTATACAATACGGTACACTTGCAAATATACCCGGCACGATAACCTTACCGTCGGCATCTTTCACGCCTTCCAGCGTTTCTTTGATCGATTTCGGCTGCCCTGGCAGATTCAGAATCAACGCCTGTTTACGAATCACACCAACCTGGCGGGAGAGAATAGCCGTTGGCACAAAGTGCAGGCTTATCTGGCGCATCTGCTCGCCAAAGCCCGGCATCTGGCGGTCGGCTACGGCCAGCGTGGCATCAGGCGTTACATCGCGGCGGGCCGGACCCGTTCCGCCGGTAGTCAGCACCAGATGACAGCTCATTTCATCCACCAGCTCACATAAGGTCTGTTCGATGATCGCCTGTTCATCCGGGATCAGTCGCGTTTGCAGCTCAAAAGGGGTGGTAAGGGCAGATGCCAGCCACTCTTCAAGGGCCGGGATACCTTTATCCTGGTAAACGCCGCTGGAAGCACGGTCAGAAATGGAAACCAGGCCAATGCGTAAAGTATTCATGATTATTCCGTTTAAACAGTCTCGTTAAACAGAATGATACACTGCGAAGGGAAGGACAGACAGGTTTCAGAAGAGGTAGCGTGACCCATATCAGGGCCACGCATTAATGATTACAGCAGATCGCCGATCATTTTTTCCAGTTTACCCTGGTCTACAGCAAACTTACGGATACCGTCCGCCAGTTTGTCTACAGCCATCGGATCCTGGTTGTGCTGCCACAGGAACTCAGCTTCGGTGATGCGTGCAGGACGCGCTTTCACTTCGCCAGAGAAGGACAGTTTACGTTCGATAGTGCCTTCGCTTTCCGCCAGTTCTTTCAGCAGTGCCGGTGCAATCGTCAGACGATCGCAGCCTGCCAGCTCAATGATTTCGCCGACGTTACGGAAGCTCGCACCCATCACCACGGTTTCGTAACCGTGTTGTTTGTAGTACTCATAGATTTCCGTTACGGAAACCACACCCGGATCTTCTGCCGGTGCATACTCTTTCTTGTCAGTGTTGGCTTTGTACCAATCCAGAATACGACCAACAAACGGAGAAATCAGGTATACGCCAGCTTCTGCACATGCGCGCGCCTGCGCGAAGGAGAACAGCAGAGTCAGGTTACAGTTGATACCTTCTTTTTCCAGCTGCTCAGCGGCACGGATGCCCTGCCAGGTTGAAGCCAGTTTGATCAGAATGCGATCGTTGCTGATGCCAGCATCGTTGTACATTTTGATCAGACGTTTTGCTTTCGCGATGGACGCGTCGGTGTCGTAGGACAGACGAGCGTCAACTTCAGTAGAGATACGACCCGGGACCAGTTTCAGGATCTCCAGACCGATATTTACTGCCAGTTTATCGGTCGCGTCGACGATCTGCTGTGCGCGGTCGTTGCTCTGCTGCTTAGCCCAGGCTACAGCGTCATCAATCAGCTTGCGGTATTCTGGGATCTGCGCTGCGTTAAGAATGAGAGAAGGGTTAGTTGTGGCATCCTGAGGCTGATACAGCTTCATTGCCGCGATGTCTCCGGTGTCGGCCACTACTGTGGTGAACTGACGAAGGGAGGTCAATTTGTCCGTCATGATAGCGATTCTCTTTAAACAGCTTGTTAGGGGGATGTAACCGATCTTCCCTGATGATAGCACGACGCACTCTCAGCGCAACCGCCTGGATTGTCCGACCCGCCGCTCAGCCCTGATTACGCATCTCACAGCTCGTGATGCGCAATTAAGGATATACCCATTGTTATGGTAAACTCCCGCAATCAATCACCTTATAAGGTATATACTGGTCGATAATTGGTAGCGCTTACACGGGATTATTCGCGCTTACCGGCATCAACAAGAGGGATGTTAATGCCTGATTTTTTCTCATTTATTAATGAAATACTCTGGGGATCGGTGATGATCTACCTCCTGCTTGGCGCAGGATGTTGGTTCACCTGGCGTACAGGGTTCGTGCAGTTCCGCTATATTCGCCAGTTTGGCAAAAGTCTTAAAAACAGCATCAGCCCGCAGCCGGGCGGTTTAACTTCTTTTCAGGCTCTGTGCACCAGTCTTGCCGCGCGCGTCGGTAGCGGAAATCTGGCGGGTGTGGCGTTGGCGATCGCCGCCGGCGGCGCGGGAGCCATTTTCTGGATGTGGGTCTCGGCGGTCATTGGTATGGCAACCTCATTCGCCGAATGTTCCCTTGCCCAGCTGTATAAAGAGCGCGACAGCAAGGGACAGTTTCGCGGCGGTCCTGCATGGTATATGGCCCGTGGATTGGGCATGCGCTGGATGGGCGTGCTGTTTGCCATCTTTTTACTCATTGCCTATGGCCTGATTTTTAACAGCGTGCAGGCAAACTCAGTCTCTCGTGCGTTGACCTTTGCTTTTGACATCCCTCCCCTCTTCTCCGGTATCGCACTGGCAATAGTGTCATTACTGGTCATTGTCGGCGGCATTAAAGGCGTTGCCCGCCTGATGCAATGGTTTGTTCCGATGATGGCGCTGCTATGGATCGGTTGTAGCCTCGTCATCTGCCTTTGGCATTTCGGACAGCTCCCCGGCATTATCATGACCATCATAAAAAGCGCCTTTGGCTGGCAGGAAGCCGCGGCCGGTGCAGCCGGGTATACGCTAAGCCAGGCCATTGCCAGCGGTTTTCAGCGCGGTATGTTCTCTAATGAAGCCGGAATGGGCTCAACTCCGAACGCGGCTGCCTCGGCAGCATCCTGGCCGCCACACCCTGCAGCACAAGGCATTGTGCAAATGATTGGTGTATTGGGCGATACGCTAATTCTTTGTACGGCCAGCGCAATGATCATTTTACTGGCGGGTAATGGCACCACTTATGTGCCAATGGAAGGCATCCAGTTGCTGCAACGAGCCATGGTCTCGCTGACGGGTGAATGGGGGGCCGGATTCGTTGCCTTAATAGTGATTCTGTTTGCCTTTAGCTCTATCGTCGCCAACTACATTTATGCGGAAAACAACCTCATTTTCCTGAAACTGGACAACATCCGGGTTATCTGGTTATTACGTATTGCCACCGTTTGCACCGTCATTGGCGGTACGTTAATCAGTTTTCCGCTGGTCTGGCAACTTGCCGACATCATCATGGCCTGTATGGCCATTACTAACCTGACGGCGATTCTTCTGCTTTCTCCGGTTGTCCATACCATCGCCAGCGACTATCTGCGCCAGCGAAAACTCGGGGTGCGCCCGGAATTCGATCCGCGCCGTTATCCTGATATCAGACAACAGCTTGCGCCCGATAGCTGGGATGAAACGCCGCGCGAATAGCGCGGCAATCGCAACCATCGATCAATTCAGTCGTTTTTTTTGCTAAAGTCGCAGTAAATTTCCTGCAAGGACTGGATATGCTGATTCTGATTTCACCTGCAAAAACGCTCGACTACCAAAGCCCGCTGGCAACGACACGTCATACGCTGCCCGAGTTGCTGGATCACTCTCAGCAGCTTATTCACGTGGCACGCCAACTCTCTGCACCGCAGATTGGCAAGCTGATGGGGATTAGCGACAAGCTGGCGGATCTGAACGCCACCCGTTTCCATGACTGGCAGCCTGACTTCACGCCGGACAATGCACGTCAGGCCATTCTGGCGTTTAAAGGCGACGTCTATACAGGGTTGCAGGCTGAAACCTTCAGCGAGGCGGATTTCGACTTCGCTCAACAGCATTTACGGATGCTGTCCGGGTTGTACGGCGTTTTGCGTCCGCTGGATTTGATGCAGCCTTACCGCCTGGAGATGGGCATTCGTCTGGCCAATGCGAAGGGTAAAGATCTCTACCAGTTCTGGGGAGATACCATCACCGATAAACTTAACGAAGCGCTGGAAGCGCAAGGCGACAGCGTGGTGATCAACCTCGCCTCGGATGAGTATTTTAAATCCGTGAAGCCGAAAAAACTCAACGCTGAGCTTATCAAACCGGTCTTCCTCGACGAGAAGAACGGCAAGTTTAAAGTCATCAGCTTCTATGCCAAAAAAGCGCGCGGCCTGATGAGTCGCTACATTATTGAGAACCGCTTAACGCAACCGGAACAGCTGACCGCATTTAACAGCGAAGGCTACTTCTTTGATGAAGAAGCATCAGGAAACGGCGAACTGGTGTTTAAACGCCACGAGCAATAGTAAAAAGGCCGGATGACGGCTAACGCCTTATCCGGCCTACAGGTTTTGTCGGCCCGCTATGCAAAGCGCCAGCGGGCACAACCGTTAACCGCGGGTCATCATCAGCTTGCGCAGTTCAGCAAAATCAGCTGGCAGGTGATGAGAAAGCAGCGGCAGGTCCGCGCGTTCCGCCAGTTCTTTTGGCAACGCCAGCGTCAGGTCAAGAATCTCTTCAACGCTTTCTTTAAACTTCGCCGGATGCGCAGTACCAAGGAACAGGCCGTACTCGCCAGGATTCAGTTGGTCACGCAGCGCTCGGTAAGCCACCGCCGCATGCGGTTCTGAGGTGTAGCCTATCTCATGTAACTCACGCATCGTGTCCTGAGTCGTCGCATCGTCAACAGCGGCATAACCCAGCTCATTCAGACGCCAGATTTTACGGCGGAACAGTTCTTCCACGCGCGGCCAGTTGTTCGGCTGGCTGACATCCATCGCATTCGACAACGTTGCCTGGGTCGCTTTCGGCGCCCACTCACCTTCTGCAAGGAAACGCGGAACCGTATCGTTAACGTTCGTCGCCGCGATAAAACGCTTCACCGGCAAGCCCAGTGATTTCGCCAGCAGCCCGGCGGTCAGATCGCCAAAGTTACCGCTGGGAACGGAAATCACCAGTTGATTACGCGCCTCTTGCGGCAGTTGGGCCACAGCCTCAAAGTAGTAACAGATTTGCGCCAACAGACGGCTGATGTTAATTGAGTTAGCCGAGTTCAGTCCCAGAGCCACCTTCAGCTCTTCGTCATCAAACGCCTGTTTCACCAGCGCCTGGCAGGCATCAAAATCGCCATCAATCGCCACAGTTTCAATATTACCGCCCAGCGTACAGAACAGTTTTTCCTGTAATGGGCTGATCTTGCCGTTCGGGTAGAGGATCACCACGCGCACATTTTTCAGGCCATAAAAGGCATGCGCAACCGCCGCCCCGGTGTCTCCGGAAGTCGCCGTCAGAATCGTTACCGGTTTGTCGCCACTGATGTGCGTCAGCATCTGCGCCATAAAGCGCCCGCCAAAGTCTTTAAATGCAAGCGTAGGGCCGTGGAACAGTTCCAGACAGCCGACATCCGCGGCAACCTGGGCAACCGGAGCCGGAAAGGCAAATGCCGCACGCACGCGCTCTTCCAGAATTTCCTGAGGGATCTCATCACCAATAAATGCGGACAGGATCTTCGCGCTGCGGCTAACGAAGTCCTGGTTCAGCATCTCATCCACTTCTGTCAGATTGAATTCCGGTAGATCGTGCGGAAAAAACAATCCCTGATTCTTGCCCAGTCCTTGCGTAACAGCCTGTGCAAAGCTGACCTGTTCGTTGTGATCTTTCAGATTATACAGTTTCATTGATTATCCCAGTACCCGTGCGCCCGCCGTGTCCAGCCGGCAAATATGAACAAAGCCTTCCTGATTTTGTAGGTAATTTTTACCCAGCCAATCTGCTACGCGCTGTGCCGTATCCGGCTTATCGCACAAGGCGAACAGCGTCGGCCCTGACCCGGATATACCGCTGGCCAGAGCGCCAATTTCTGCGACCGCCTGACGCGCCTGGCTAAAGCCTGGCAGCAAGCGGGTACGATACGGCTCAGCAATGACATCTTTCATCAGCTTCGCGGCCAGAAGAGGCTGACGGGAATAGCAGGCATGGATGAATCCAGCCAAATGCCGCCCGTGAGCGATACAGTCCTGACGGCGATACTGGGCTGGGAGAATCGCCCGCGCTTCTGCCGTCGACACTTTTATCCCCGGATACGCCAGTACCCACAGCCACTCATCAAAGCCTGGCACCTGCTGGCTAATAATGCCGTTTTCTTCAATCATTAACTGCATGCCGCCCAAAAAGCACGGGGCGACGTTATCGTAATGAATACTGCCGGAGATACGCCCTTCCAGCTCGCCCATTATCGCTAACAGGCGCGTATCGTTGAGCGGCTTGCCGCAGTGTTCGTTCATAGCGACCAGCGCCGCCACGACGGAACAGGCGCTGGAGCCTAACCCGGAGCCAATCGGCATATTTTTTTCCAGCGTCATCGCCACCGGAACGGTTTTACCCAGCTCCTGGCAGAATCGCTCCCAACACTGGTAGACAATATTTTCACGTGGCTCGGACGGCAGTTTGTTGGCAAAGCGCCCAAGGTTGTTCAGGCTGAACTGGTCAGCCGCCTCAACGGACACCACATCACCCAACAGCGAACCGTCCACCGGCGTTACCGCTGCACCGAGCACATCAAACCCGACGCTCATATTGGCACTGGAAGCCGGGGCATAAACTCTCACCATGTCAGACTCCTAACTTCCATGAAAGGGTGCGTAGCAGGTCGGCAAAGACGCCCGCTGCCGTCACATCGTTACCCGCGCCATATCCGCGCAGAACCAACGGTAACGGCTGATAGTAGTGGCTATAGAATGCCAGCGCGTTTTCACCGTTTTTCACTTTAAACAGCGGATCGTTGCCGTCTACTGCATCAATTTTCACGCGACAAACGCCGTCCTCTTCGATATTGCCAACATAGCGCAATACTTTTCCCTCATCACGGGCTTTCGCCACACGCGCGGCAAAGACGTCATCCAGCTGCGACAATTTCGCCATAAACGCGGAAACATCACCGGAGTCATCAAACTCTTTTGGCAGGACCGGCTCAACGACAATGTCAGAAAGCTCCAGCTCACGACCGGTTTCACGGGCCAGGATCAGCAGCTTACGCGCCACGTCCGTACCGGAAAGATCGTCACGCGGATCGGGTTCGGTATAGCCCATCTCACGCGCCAGGGTGGTGGCCTGCGAGAAGCTCATGCCTTCATCCAGCTTGCCGAAAATAAACGACAGTGAGCCAGAAAGGATGCCTGAAAAACGTTGCAGTTCATCACCTGCGCTGAGCAGATTTTGCAGGTTTTCAATAACCGGCAAGCCCGCGCCCACGTTGGTGTCGTACAGGAATTTACGACGAGACTTCGCGGCGGCAAAACGCAGCTGATGATAGTAATCCATCGACGACGTGTTGGCCTTTTTGTTCGGCGTAACCACGTGGAAGCCTTCACGCAAGAAGTCGGCATATTGATCCGCTACTGCCTGACTTGACGTACAGTCGACAATCACCGGATTGAGCAGATGGTATTCTTTCACCAGACGAATTAAGCGCCCAAGGTTGAAAGGCTCTTTCGCGCTCTCCAGCTCCGACTGCCAGTTTTCCAGATTCAGACCGTGGACGTTGGTCAGCAGGGCCTTCGAGTTCGCCACGCCGCACACGCGCAGATCGATATGCTTCTTTTTGAGCCAGGTTTGCTGACGTTTAAGCTGCTCCAGCAGCGCACCGCCCACGCCGCCTACGCCAATCACAAACACTTCAATCACCTGGTCGGTGTTGAACAGCATCTGATGGGTCACGCGTACGCCGGTGGTCGCGTCATCGTTATTCACCACCACCGAAATAGAACGCTCAGACGAGCCCTGGGCGATCGCTACAATATTGATGTTCGCCCGAGCCAGCGCGGCAAAGAACTTCGCCGAGATGCCGCGCAGGGTGCGCATACCATCGCCAACAACAGAGATGATGGCCAGACGCTCAGTCACCGCCAGCGGCTCCAGCAGGCCTTCTTTCAGCTCGAGGTAGAATTCATCCTGCATAGCGCGTTGTGCACGCGCGCAGTCGCCCTGCGGGACGCAGAAGCTGATGCTGTATTCAGAAGAGGATTGGGTGATCAGCACTACCGAGATGCCCGCACGCGACATTGCGGCAAAAACGCGCGCCGCCATGCCCACCATGCCTTTCATTCCAGGGCCGGAAACGCTAAACATCGCCATGTTATTGAGGTTAGAAATACCTTTTACCGGCAAATCATCGTCATCACTGCTGGCACCGATCAGCGTACCGGGCGCTTGCGGATTGCCGGTATTTTTAATCAGGCACGGGATCTGGAACTGGGCAATAGGGGTAATGGTGCGCGGGTGCAGCACTTTAGCCCCGAAGTAAGAAAGCTCCATCGCTTCCTGATAAGACATCGACTTAAGCAGTCGGGCGTCGGGTACCTGACGCGGATCGCAAGTATATACACCGTCGACATCGGTCCAGATTTCACAACAATCGGCACGCAAACAGGCGGCCAGTACGGCGGCAGAGTAGTCAGAGCCATTACGCCCCAACACCACTAACTCACCTTTTTCATTTCCAGCGGTAAACCCTGCCATCAGAATCATGTGGTCCGCAGGAATACGGCTGGCGGCGATGCGGCGCGTAGATTCGGCGATATCAACGGTAGATTCGAGGTAATGGCCGACAGCCAGCAATTTCTCCACCGGGTCGATGACCGTTACGTTATGCCCGCGTGCTTCCAGCAGGCCGGCCATGATAGCAATCGACATTTTTTCACCACGGCAGATAAGCGCGGCATTGATGCTGTCCGGGCACTGTCCCAGCAGGCTGATGCCGTGCAGGACGTGCTTAATCTGAGCAAATTCTTGTTCAACAAAGGCTTTGAGCTGCGCCAGCGGAAAACCTGGTTGCTCGGCGGCAAGACCCACCAGCAGCTCGGAGAAAATGCGTTCGGCGTCGCTGATATTAGCTAAAGCATCCTGACCACCGATGGTCTTCTCAATCATTGCCACCAGATGGTTGGTAATTTTTGCGGGGGCAGAGAGAACGGTTGCGACCTGCCCCTGTCTGGCATTGCTTTCCAAAATATCGGCAACCCGCAGAAAGCGTTCTGCATTTGCCACTGATGTACCGCCGAACTTCAACACTCGCATGGTTTACCTCATTGCCTTTGGTCGAAAAAAAAGCCCGCACTGTTTAGGTGCGGGCTTTTTCTTGTGTTTCCTGTACGCGTCAGCCCGCACCGTTACCTGTGGTAATGGTGATGGTTGTGGTAATAGTGATGCTGATGCGTTTCATGATGTTGTGTGCTCTGTAATTATTATCTGTCTGTGCTGTATTCTTTTAGGGTTAAAGTATCTGCTGACCTAAGTCAATAAATTTTTAAATTGATCACATTCCGAAACTTGTTCACGAGCGACTGCTTGCCCTTTTACTTTCAACCAATACAGCATGTTGAGCCCACTTGAACCAAGAACAAAACACTACACAACAAAAATTGTTCAACATTTTATTTTGTGATGTTTTTTTCAATATCATGTAAAAAACGGTGCAACATTGCCGTGTCTCGCTGCCCCAACAGACCCATTCGCTGTTGCAACCAGTCCGTCAGCTTGATGTCGTCAGAAACGTTCAGCGTGGCTAATAAACGCAAAACGCGTGCGCGCAATGCCTGCAGCTGAAGCTCATCCGTCACCTCAACGTTTTTGGCCGGTTGTTGTATTAAACCTGCTAATTGATAGCAATACACCATCACCGCCTGCCCCAAATTGAGTGAAGGATAGTCAGCGACCATCGGTACACCAGTGAGTACATCTGCCAGCGCTAATTCTTCATTGGTCAGCCCCGAATCTTCACGACCAAACACCAGCGCTGCATGTTCCATCCACGTGGATTTCTCCTGTAACAGGGGAACCAGTTCGACCGGGGTGGCGTAATAATGGAACTTCGCCCGGCTACGCGCGGTGGTCGCAACGGTAAAATCAACGTCGTGAAGCGCATCGGCTAACGTTGGAAAAACGTTAATATTATCAATAATGTCGCCAGATCCATGCGCGACCCATCGCGTGGCGGGTTCCAGGTGCGCCTCGCTGTCAACGATACGTAATTGAGTGAATCCCATGGTCTTCATCGCACGGGCAGCCGCACCAATATTTTCCGCTCTGGCAGGGGCAACCAGAATAATTGTTAAACGCATTTCGATACTCTTTTTGGTCAGTCTGCAAGTAATAATGTGACGCACGTCAACATATTACGCAGCGCAAATTTACATTTTTTTAACAGAAGTCACTGAAAAAGGATTTCGCATCCGGTAAAAAATGCTAAACTATTTCCAAACTGTACTATTGCTTTTTATGTTAACAAAAGTTGTATATCCCTCTGTTTATCCATGATAATTTATTTTAAAATGGATCGCATTGGTTGGATTCATTACATTTATTAATTAGCTCGTGCAACTAGTTGTAATATTGCAATTTTGTGATGAAAGCAAACATTTGGATACGTTGATTTCATCAAACTGTTAACGTGCTACAATTGAACTTGATATATGTCAACGAAGCGTAGTTTTATTGGGTGTCCGGCATGTCTTAGCCTGTTATGTTGCTGTTAAAATGGTTAGGATGACAGCCGTTTTTGACACTGTCGGGTCCAGAGGGAAACTACCCACGACCAAGCTAATGATGTTGTTGACGTTGATGGAAAGTGCATCAAGAACGCAATTACGTACTTTAGTCATGTTACGCCGATCATGTTAATTTACGGCATGCATCAGGCAGGTCAGGGACTTTTGTACTTCCTGTTTCGATTTAGTTGGCAATTTAGGTAGCAAACATGCAGACCCCGCACATTCTTATCGTTGAAGACGAGTTAGTAACACGCAACACGTTGAAAAGCATTTTCGAAGCAGAAGGCTATGATGTATTCGAAGCGACAGATGGCGCGGAAATGCATCAGATTCTCTCTGAATATGACATCAACCTTGTGATTATGGATATCAATCTGCCTGGGAAAAATGGCCTCCTGTTAGCGCGCGAACTTCGCGAACAAGCTAACGTTGCGCTGATGTTCCTGACGGGCCGTGATAACGAAGTCGATAAAATTCTCGGCCTCGAAATCGGCGCAGACGATTACATCACCAAGCCGTTTAACCCGCGCGAACTGACTATCCGTGCTCGTAACCTGCTGTCCCGTACCATGAACCTGGGTACTGTCAGCGAAGAACGCCGTAGCGTCGAAAGCTACAAGTTCAACGGCTGGGAGCTGGACATTAACAGCCGCTCTCTGATTGGTCCTGACGGCGAGCAGTATAAACTGCCACGCAGCGAATTCCGTGCAATGCTTCACTTCTGTGAGAATCCGGGCAAAATCCAGTCTCGCGCAGAACTGCTGAAAAAAATGACCGGTCGTGAACTGAAGCCGCATGACCGTACCGTTGACGTGACTATCCGCCGCATTCGTAAACATTTCGAATCTACGCCGGATACGCCAGAAATCATCGCCACCATTCACGGTGAAGGCTACCGTTTCTGCGGCGACCTGCAGGATTAATTCAATCCTCACAGGTAAAAAAACGGCGCGTTATGCGCCGTTTTTCATTTCCCCACCGCCCTATTTCCATAGGCGAAACTCGTCACTCTGCGCAGGCAGAGGCTCCGGAATTTCTGTCGGCTTTGGTTTTGGCTGTGCCAGCGAGTGCCAGTCAAGATGACGCGTCAGGAACATCACGCCACACAACGCGACCAACAGCACGCCGGTTCCCAGCAGTAAAGAGCTGTCCTGTGAACGTAGCAGCACCCACATCACCCCATCCAACCCCAGCAGCGCCACGGTGAATAAAATACTGTTCCGCCAACTCTGTAATATCGCCTGCAGATACACCCCGTTCATTAACGCGCCTACCAGGCTTGCCGTAATCCACGCCGCCGTAAACCCAATGTGCTCAGACAATGCCAGCAGCAGCAGATAAAACATCACCAGCGATAGCCCCATCAGCAGATACTGCATCGGGTGCAGACGCAGGCTGGTCATACTTTCAAGCACGAAGAAAGACATAAAGGTCAGTACAATCAGCAGGATGGCATACTTGGTAGCCCTGTCCGTTAACTGATACTGATCCGCTGGCGTGGCGACGGCAACGCTAAATGCAGGCATTCCCTTCCAGCCAATCTTTTCGCCATCAAAGCGTTCGCCGAGGTTATTCGCGAACCAGCTGCTCTGCCACTGGGCCTTAAATCCTGATTCGCTGATTTCGCGCTTCGCCGGGAGGAAATCCCCCAGAAAGTTGGGATGCGGCCAGTTGCTGGTTAAAGTCATTTCACTGTTACGGCCAACCGGAACAACGGAGAAATCTCCGGTTCCGCTCAAATTCAACGACAACACCATGCTCAGGTTTTGCTCCGCCCAGCTCGCGTCAGGTAGCGGTATGTGGATCCCTTGAGCTCCCCCATCCAGCCCCGTCCCTGGCTCAACGGCCAGCGATTCCCCATTGACCTGCGGCGCTTGCACCACGCCGATCCCGCGCGCATCCCCCACGCCAACCACGATAAACGGTTTGCCGACGCTGACGTTGGGATGGTTTAAATCACGCAAGCGTTCAGCGTTAAACTCGGCCTTCACCGAGAGATCATTGTGCCAGACCTGGCCTTCGTAAATACCGATTTTACGCGCTTCAACGTTCTGATTCCCCTCAACCACCAACGACTCCGGCAGCCAGAAATGGATATAGCTGCGCTTACGCTGGATCTGTTTGTCGCCTTCCAGCTCGATATACAGTTCCGTCACCGGGACGGCAATCAGCGGCCCGACCATCTTTTGCGGCCCGCTGGTGCTCTGACGAATAGCATCTTCGACTTCATCACGATAATCCGATCGCTCAACGATTATCTGCCTGACCATCGTCAGTGGTATTAACAGCAATAATATGGCGCCGCCTAAGGTGACGATTTTCCAAAACAGGGGTGATTTAAACATAGCGTTCTCCTTTGCAATATCAGTAAGGTAGAACAGCTATGTGCGGAGAATTTGAAGTTATGTGAAGTGACGGTGAAGCGTAAACGAGGCCTGGGCGCCGCCCTCTGGTCGGTTAGATAATGTTACCGTACCTTCATGCAGTCGTGCAACTTCACTGACAAACGCCAGCCCCAAACCGCTGCTCTTGTGCCCATTCTCGCGGGGCAGCGAGTAGAAGCGCTCAAAAATACGCGGCAACGCAAAATCAGGGATCCCGCTACCGCTGTCGGTAACCTGCAATGTGACCAGCTCCTCCTGCTGATGCGCGCTCAACGTAATCGTCCCGCCTTGTGGCGTGAAGTCGATAGCGTTGTCGAGCAAGTTCCCCAATGCCTGCTCCAGTAACGCGGGATCGGCAGCGACGCTAAGCGATGAAGGCAGAATGGTCAGCGTAATGTTTTTTGCCGCCAGCTGCACGCTACGCGCCTCTTTGAGCTGAGCAAAAAGCGTATCTACTTCCACTGCCGTCAACGTAATGTCCTGTCGATTCTCCAGTCGCGCCTGGCGCAGCAAAGTTTCGACCAGCGCCTGCATACGCGCATTTTGCGTCAGAATATTATCGGTAAAACGCGCTACCACGTTTGGCGGCGGGCCTTCGCGCAATATCTCTGCCGCGCCACGAATGGCCGCCAGCGGACTTTTCAGCTCATGCGTTAACGCGTAGACATATTGCTCAATGTAGTTCTTGCCTTCGAGCTTCAGACGCATACTTTCCAGCGCCTGCGCCAGTTTGCGTAACTCGCTGCTGCCTAAATCAGGCAGTGGGACGGGGCGATTCTCGGTAACGGAGTCGGCATAACGCGCCAGCCGGGCAATGGATCGGTTTATCCACCATACCATCCCGAAGCCAATCACCAGGGCAATGCCCAGCAATACGGCGCTGGCCCACAGCATTCGCCGTTCACTGCGTTTAATCACCGGTGCCATCGCCGCATTTGGTTTGCCGACACTGAGCACGCCGATAATACGCCCACCGTCTACGATCGGCGCGGCAACGTACATCACCGAGCTTTCCGGATCGTTCGGGTTTTGCGGCGTGCTGCGGGCGCCATACTGCCCACGCAGCGTTAACCACACATCGTTCCAGCGGGAGTAGTCCTGACCGACGGCCTGGTTAGCTGAATCAAACAACACCTTGCCCTGCGCGTCCGTCATGTAGACATGGTATTCATTACGCACTTTGTTAATGCCGCTGATGTTGGCGTTAAATGGGCGGTTATGCAGCTGCGCAAATGCCTGCGCCAGCTTGCCGTTAGCCGGTGAGTCAGAGAGCACGTCATCACGCGCCAGTGCAGCCAGCAGCGTGGCGGTATCAATTAGAGTACCTTCGGTCGCCCGACGAACGCCTGGCTTAATTTCCTGCACAAAGATCGACAGAACAAACCAGGCGGCGACCGCGACAATCAGAAAATAGCCGAGCAGCAAACGCATGCCAATGCGCATCAGCAATTCCTCAGGCTGTATCCCATACCGCGATGTGTATTGATGGGGGAAAGCTCCGGATTGATAGCCCGCAGCTTGGCGCGCAGCGTTTTGATGTGAGTATCAACCGTTCTGTCAAAGGTATCCTGTGCGTCTGCCCAGACTAAATCCATCAGTTGCTGGCGAGAGTAAATACGTCCCGGCGACATCAGCAATGTTTTCAGCAGCAGGAATTCATAACGCGTCAGGTTCAACGGTATGCTGAACCAGGTAATCTGCGCGGCCAGCTCATTAAGTTCAAAATCCCTACAGCGTGTCATCGATGAAGGCGTGGAGAATTTTTGCACCCGCCGCAGCAGCGTACGCACACGAGCGCACACCTCGCGCGGCGAGAAAGGCTTGGCAACATAGTCATCTGCGCCAATTTCCAGCCCCAACAGGCGATCCACTTCATCGCTGCGCGCGGTCAGAAAGAGGATCGGCAACGCCGGGTGGCGTTCCAGTAAACGTCGGCACAGTTCAAAACCGCTGATATCCGGTAGCCCGACATCCAGAATGATGGCATCAGGGCATTGCTGGCGAGATTTCTCCAGCACGGGAAATCCGCGCTCAAACGCCTCTACGCTAAACCCTTCTTGTTGCAGCATGTAGATAAGCGTATCAGCGATTCCCTGCTCATCCTCAACCAACCAGATCAACGGCTGTTGCATTGTGCTTCCTTGTTATTGCCGCCACGGCATGATGGGTACCGCGCTAATGGCATTTTTGGGCGATCCATCGACCACTTTATCTGAATAGGCCAGATAGGCCAGCGCATTACGTTTCGCATCGTAAAAACGCACGACCTGTAAAGATTTAAACACCAGCGAGGTACGTTTCTTAAATACCACTTCGCCCTGAGCTTTACCGTTCTTGATTCTGTCGCTCAGTTCTACCGGCCCAACCTGCTGGCAAGAGATGGCGGCATCGGAGGTATCTTCCGCCAGCCCCAGTCCACCTTTGATGCCGCCGGTCTTCGCACGACTCACGTAACAGGTCACATTGGTAACATCCGGATCGTCAAACGCTTCGACCACAATTTTATGATCCGGCCCAAACATTTTGAACACCGTATCGACAGATCCAATCTGCTCCGCATGGGCGACCTGCGACAACATCAGCAGAATTGAGGAAATGACTAAGCTCTTATATTTCATATTGTTACCATTCTTAAAAGTTGTTCTGCGTAATTATTAAACATTCTAAGATAAAATGTATACAGATCACAGGATTACAATAATCACGCTTTCGTATGTCCGAAAAAAGCACTTATGAGCAAAAAAAACACTGAATGCTAAAACAGCAAAAAATGCTATTATCCTCATACCTGACGTCAGGTACTCGTTGTTGAAAGGATGAGGATATTTTATGGATCAGGCTGGCATTATTCGCGACCTATTAATCTGGCTGGAAGGTCATCTGGATCAGCCTTTGTCGCTTGACAATGTGGCGGCAAAAGCGGGCTATTCCAAGTGGCACCTGCAGAGAATGTTTAAGGACGTGACGGGCCATGCTATTGGCGCCTATATCCGCGCCCGTCGTTTATCGAAATCCGCAGTGGCGCTGCGCCTGACTGCGCGTCCAATTTTGGATATTGCGCTGCAATATCGCTTCGACTCTCAACAAACCTTTACTCGCGCGTTCAAGAAACAATTTTCGCAGACACCAGCGCTGTATCGCCGCTCACCGGAATGGAGCGCATTCGGTATTCGCCCGCCAATGCGACTGGGTGAATTTACGATGCCTGCACACGAGTTTGTCACTCTGGAAGATACGCAACTGCTCGGCACCACGCAAAGCTATTCCTGCTCGCTGGAACAGATTTCAGATTTCCGTCATGAAATGCGTATTCAGTTCTGGCGCGACTTCCTTGCTCAGGCTCCGGCGATCCCGCCAGTGCTGTACGGGCTTAACGAAACGCGTCCGAGCATTGAAAAAGACGACGAACAGGAAGTGTTTTACACCACAGCACTGACGCCGGAACAGGCCAATGGCTATGTGCCGTCGGCGCAGCCTATCCTGTTACAGGGTGGCGAGTATGTGATGTTTACCTACGAAGGGCTGGGAACCGGCGTGCAAGAGTTTATCCTGACGGTTTACGGCACATGCATGCCGATGCTGAACCTGACGCGCCGTAAAGGACAGGATATCGAGCGATACTACCCGGCAGAAGATGCCAAAGCGGGAGATCGCCCGATCAACCTGCGCTGCGAATTCCTGATTCCGATTCGCCGCTAGCGCTGTAGTTCATCCAACGCAGGGGCGTCCAGATGTGAGATGTCCCCTGCCGTTTCAACGACCCATCCCGGCGCCAGCCATAAGCTTTCCTGGTAATCAACACGAGAAATTGAACAGTTGCGCAGACGCAAGCGACGTTCAGCCCATGCCGGTAATCCCAGAATTGTGCTCACCAGGCAACCCAGCGCGATACCGTGGCTGACCAGCAGTGGACGACTTCCCGGCGGCAGCTCCAGACAGGATGCCAGCGCCGCATTGACGCGATCGCTCAGCTCCTGCATCGATTCCCCTTCCGGAATACGACCATCCACCGTGCCGTTCACCAACTGGCGACGCCAGCCCTCTTCCTCTGGCGTCAGCGTATCGATGTGACGTTTTTCCAGCACCCCCATATTCAGCTCACGCAGACGAGAATCATAGGTGATATCACAGCCGCAGGCCTGGGCGATGATTTCTGCGGTGCGTCGTGTACGACCAAGATCGCTACTGATGACATGCGTAATACCAAACGAGCGGGCGCGTTCTCCCACCTGCATGGCTTGTTGTTCACCTTTAGCGGTTAGTGGGCTGTCTGACTGGCCTTGAATACGTCGCTCGGCGTTCCACTGCGTTTCGCCATGGCGAACAAGGTATACCTGTAACATGCTTTTTTTCCGTTATATACTCGTCATACTTTGAGTAGACTCTGCGATGAATTTTCAAACTGAGCTTAATTATGCACAAGGTTATCTCTGCGACCACCAATCCTGCCAAAATTCAGGCAATTCTGCGGGCATTTGAAGAGATTTTCGGGGAAGGATCCTGCCATATTGAACCCGTCGCCGTCGAGAGTGGCGTGCCGGAACAACCTTTCGGAAACCAGGAAACGCGCACTGGCGCACGAAATCGCGTTGATAACGCTCGCCGCCTGCACCCGCAGGCTGATTTCTGGGTCGCCATTGAAGCAGGAATTGACGATGACGCCACCTTCAGTTGGGTGGTGATTGATAACGGCATTCAGCGCGGTGAAGCCCGTTCAGCCACGCTGCCATTGCCTACTGTCATTCTCGACAGAGTCCGTAAAGGTGAAGCGCTCGGCCCGGTGATGTCGGACTATACGGGTATTGATGAAATTGGCCGTAAAGAAGGCGCAATCGGCGTTTTTACCGCGGGCAAGCTGACGCGCTCAAGCGTCTATCACCAGGCGGTGATTCTGGCGCTCAGCCCGTTTCATAACGCGGTGTATTTATAGCATTGTGCCGGATGTTCAATCGTAGGCCGGATAAGGCAAAGCCGCATCCGGCGGATCAATGTTTCCCGAGCAACACCTGCTCCAGCCACTGACGCAAATCCACCGGTGCGGATTTGAGGCTGTTCGACCCCCGCGTAATAGTGGCAATCCCCGCCCCGAGCTCGTTTTTAAGCTCACGCTGGCTCATCTCGCCGCGCAGCAGCTCTTCAATGATACGCACACGCGTGCCCAACGCTTCACGCTCATCCGGCGTTAACATCAAATTGAGCAGCGGCAGGTGTAAATCTTGTTCGTAGGCGTGTTTAAGCAGATCGACAAAACGTAACCACTCCTGGTGACGTTGTTCTGCCATCTCTGCTGAATAGGGTGATTGCTGAGTCATAAGATATCGCCATCGTTGCGGGGGAAGCGTGCTTGCTTCCCCCTTTTGTACTCTTTAACGAGTACGGTAGCATAACACAATCGACACGATCAGTAACGACGTTGCCATTCTGCGTCGCTCATCAACTCCGGTTTATCGCCGAGGAAATAGCGATAGTACGCATCATAAGCCAGCACATTCTTCACGTAACCACGCGTCTCTGAGAATGGAATACTTTCGACAAACGCCACAGCATCAATGCGGCCAGCGCTATTGCCAAGCCAGGTGCGAACGCGTCCCGGACCGGCGTTATAGGCTGCCGACGCAAAGATGCGGTTATTGCCGAATTGCTGATATACGTACTGCAAATAGCTGGTACCAATGTTGATGTTGGTATCAGGATCCAGTAGCTGGCTCGGACTGCTGTAACCTGGAATCGAGAACATTTTCACCGTATGCGTCGCCGTGCCCGGCATAATCTGCATCAGCCCGCTGGCGCCGACCGGTGATTTCACTTTCGGGTTCCAGGCGCTTTCCTGACGCGCTATCGCCATCGCATAACTTGGCTGAATATCCTTGCCGCTGGTGTAACGGGTAAACAGATCTTTATAGGCCAATGGGAAGCGCTCTTCCAGATGATCCCACAGCTTACCGGCGATCGTCGCCTGCACGCTCAGATCCCACCAGTGATTATTGAACGCGTAACGCGCCAGTTGAGCCTGCTCAGACTTGGTGCGGCTGGTGACCAGATTCGCCCATTCACTGCGTGCGGTATTGTCCATGTTCCAGTACATCAGCTCGCGTACGCGCGCCATTTCCGGGCCCTGAGTTAACGCAGAGTCAACGTTGGCTGGGGCTTTATCCACTTTCAACTCATACTCTTCGCCCAGGCGCTGTGCCGCCACCATCGGATAGAAACCACGCTGCTGCATAAGCTGGTGCAGGATCTCTTTGGCTTCCGCATCACGTCCGCGCTCCAGCAGCAGATCAGCCTGCCAGTAGCGCCACTCGTCTTTTTCTTTTGCTTCCATTGGCAGACGTGCCAGCCACGTATTCAGGCCACGACGATCGCCGGTTCCCAGCGCCATGCGCACGCGGCGCTCCACAAGCGAGGTGGAATTGGAGCGCATAATCGCATCATCACGCCATTTGGCCTGCTCGTCGGTGACGTCATTGCCCATCAGGCGCCAGGCAACAATGTCGCGCAGCTCCTGGGTTTGCTCGTCATTAAGCTGTTGCGCCTGCACCAGGGACGGGATCATCAGGCGGGCGTTTTCCACATCCTGACGCGCCACGCTGGCAAAGGCGACCGCCGCCATCTGTCGGGTGAAATCCGTGGCACCAGTGGTGCGAGCAAAAGTCATCACCGAATTCGGATCGTTGGCCAGCGAGATGATCGCAGAGGCAATGGTTTGGTATTGCGCGGGCATCTGCCCGGCCAGCGCCGTCACCAGACCGGTATTCCCGGCTTTCATCGCCAGACGAATACGCTCCAGATACGCCAGCGGATCCTGAGTGCCTGAGGCGCGCCATACGCCAAATAATTTGTCACAGGCATTCGGCTGACTTTTCCCGGTCAACCACAGCTCTTTCGCGCCCTGCCAGGCTTCTTCGGTTTGCCCGGTACTCCATTTCGCGAAGTAATAGTTACATTGCGCTTCCGTGGTACCCGGTTTTTCCGGGCTGAACGCCAGCAGTCCGCGCCAGTCTTCGCGGCGCGCCAGTTCATTCACGAAACGCGATTGCAGCGTACGCGCAGGGGGCAGTGTCGGATTGGCACGCACAAAATTGGTAACGGTAATGGTGGGCTGATTCATCAGATCGTCAGTGATCTGACGATATTCCAGATACGGGTACAGAGGATAGTTCTTCAGGCCGGGCATCATCTGCTCTACGACATCCATCTGTCGGTTGTCCCAGGCTTGCTTGATTTGCGCATAACGATTGCGCTGCTCATCCAGGGAGTCGGCTCGCGCCACCTGACTGACCGTCAGCAGACATACGCTGGCTGCCAGCAGGCGCCAGGTAAATTGATTGGCTTTGTCCACAAGCTCTTCCTCTTCTCATGTTACGTCTGTGCAGCATCATGCCGCTTAATTCATTCATGCTAACCAGACATTGCAGAATGCGCCACGTCACGGACACTTTTTTACTTTTGTTGCGAGTGAGATCTGCTGGCTGGGATTGAGCAATGAAAAAGGCTACACTTCGCCTTTGAAAACTCTATTCATCACTATAAAAGAGGCGAAGTCCACGTGGCTCAATTCGTTTATACCATGCATCGTGTCGGCAAAGTCGTTCCGCCGAAACGTCATATTCTTAAAAACATCTCACTGAGCTTCTTCCCTGGCGCCAAAATCGGTGTACTCGGTCTGAACGGCGCGGGTAAATCTACCCTGCTGCGCATCATGGCCGGCATTGATACCGATATCGAAGGTGAAGCTCGCCCACAGCCAGGCATTAAAATCGGTTACCTGCCGCAGGAACCAAAACTGAACCCGGAACATACCGTTCGTGAATCCGTTGAAGAAGCGGTTGCCGAAGTGGTTAGTGCACTGAAAGGTCTGGATGAAGTTTACGCCAAGTACGCCGAGCCGGACGCCGACTTCGATAAACTGGCCGCACAACAGGGCAAGTTTGAAGAAATTATCCAGGCGCACGACGGCCATAACCTGAACGTGCAGCTTGAGCGTGCCGCTGACGCCCTGCGTCTGCCGGACTGGGACGCTAAAATTGAGAATCTCTCCGGTGGTGAACGCCGCCGCGTTGCGCTGTGCCGCCTGTTGCTGGAAAAACCAGACATGCTGCTGCTCGACGAACCGACCAACCACCTGGATGCGGAATCCGTCGCGTGGCTGGAACGCTTCCTGCACGACTTCGAAGGCACCGTAGTGGCGATTACCCACGACCGTTACTTCCTCGACAACGTTGCGGGCTGGATCCTGGAGCTGGACCGTGGTGAAGGTATTCCGTGGGAAGGTAACTACTCTTCCTGGCTGGAGCAGAAAGATCAGCGTCTGGCCCAGGAAGCTTCTCAGGAAGCGGCTCGCCGTAAATCCATTGAGAAAGAGCTGGAGTGGGTGCGTCAGGGCGCTAAAGGTCGTCAGTCTAAGGGTAAAGCCCGTCTGGCACGCTTTGAAGAGCTGAACAACACCGAATACCAGAAACGTAACGAAACCAACGAACTGTTTATTCCACCTGGAGCACGTCTGGGCGATAAAGTCGTTGAAGTCACCAATCTGCGTAAATCCTACGGCGATCGCGTTCTGATCGACGATCTGACTTTCTCCGTACCGAAAGGCGCAATTGTCGGCATCATCGGTCCGAACGGCGCGGGTAAATCTACCCTGTTCCGTATGATGTCCGGTCAGGAACAGCCTGACAGCGGCACCATCACGCTGGGTGAAACCGTCAAACTGGCCTCCGTTGACCAGTTCCGTGACGCCATGGACAACAGCAAAACCGTGTGGGAAGAAGTTTCCGGCGGGCTGGATATCATGCGAATCGGCAACACCGAGATGCCAAGCCGTGCCTACGTGGGCCGCTTCAACTTCAAAGGTGTGGATCAGGGCAAACGCGTCGGCGAGCTGTCCGGTGGTGAGCGTGGCCGTCTGCACCTGGCGAAGCTGCTGCAGGTTGGCGGCAACATGCTGCTGCTCGATGAACCAACCAACGACCTGGATATCGAGACCCTGCGCGCGCTGGAAAACGCCCTGCTGGAATTCCCGGGCTGCGCGATGGTTATCTCGCACGACCGTTGGTTCCTCGACCGTATCGCCACCCACATTCTGGATTACCAGGATGAAGGTAAGGTTGAGTTCTTCGAAGGTAACTTTACCGAATACGAAGAGTACAAGAAACGTACGCTGGGCGCCGATGCGCTGGAGCCGAAACGTATTAAGTACAAGCGTATTTCTAAGTAATTAGCGTTAAGTGCCGGATGGCGGCGTTACGCCTTATCGGCCTACGAGGTTAGTGCGACTTGTAGGTCAGATAAGCGCAGCGCCATCCTGTCTATGAGGTTAGTGCGACTTGTAGGCCGGATAAGCGCAGCGCATCCGGCATTAAAACCTACCTCTGCTCGCCCATCAACTCTTTCACCAGTTCCACGCAGCGCAGGAAGCGGCCGTCGTAGTCAGGCTCCTGAACGTGCACAAAATTGATATTGTTTTCCTGCAGCATCTCGACCAGCAGCGTCTGAAACGCTTTTCTGTCAACTGAGCTTCCAAGGCTGCGTAAGCCATCCGCCACCCACGGGGTGTTGTTTTCCAACAGGATCACCAGGTCGAAGCGATACTCATCAATAAGCGCTTGCACAAACGGGTGTTCACGCCCTTCATACTTTTTACAGAAGGCCTGAGTGGTCACGAAATCGGTGTCGATGAACGCCACTTTATTGGCGTACTTAACAGCAAAATCAATGTATTGCGCTTGTCCTAAGGCGATTTTATCGTAGTCAGAATACTGCAACGCCATCTCATCGCCGCCCAAATGGGAGAAGACATAATCACGCCCGTATTCCCACGCACTGGTGGTATTAAAAATATTGGCGAGCTTGTTCACCAGCGTCGATTTACCGCTCGACTCCCCGCCGAGGATCGCCACGGTGCGCACGAAAAACGGCTTCACTTCGGTCGGAATATACTCCCAGTAGCGAAACGGGTTTTCACGGATTTGCCCGCCGCTGATGCTCATGAACGTCCGCTTAGGATCCACCAGCACGGTTTCGATCCCCAAATGTTCGAGATACTGCGGGGCATCTGATTCTTCAGAGGTGTAGATCCAGTTTGGCTGGATCCCTTTCTCCTGCATAAACGTTTTGATCCCGTTGCTCCACACGTCCCAGCCGTGCGGATACGGCTCCATGCCTTCTTCGTTGAAGGCATGAATACGGATATTTTTCTGATACTTAAAGGTTTGCAGCAGCCAGCGTAAACGATCGGGCACCGTAGGCTGTTGCGACATGGCACTGTCTTCAAACAGGCTGCGATCGCGCGTGTCGTCATAACCCATGATGATATGCAGTTCATCGACCTGACTACAGGCGCGCTGGATAAGATAGATATGGCCGGTGTGCAGCGGATAAAACTTGCCGAATACCACACCGATATTTTTCTGCTGGCGCGGAAACTCCAGACCGAGAAAGCGGTGCAACGCCTCCAGCTTCTGCGCGCTGGGGCTTTTGATTTTGGCATTCAGCAGTTGGCTTAGGTATCCCTTGGTCATGCCACTGGCATCCGCCACCTGTTGCAGGGTACAGCCCTTTTGCTTTATGGCGGTTTTCAGATATTCAAATGACACAAGAGCCTCCTGCTGGAAAAATCGCGTAACACTGCCTGATGGCGCTTCGCTTATCAGGCCTACAAAATCAGTATGTACGGGTATTTGATTATAGGTCGTCAAACACGCTTAACGCATCCGCAAGCTTCTTAACGCCAAAGACCTGCATGCCTTCCGGTACTTTTTTCGGTACGTTAGCGGCAGGGACAATCGCCCGGCGAAAGCCGTGCTTCGCCGCTTCCGAAATACGCTCCTGCCCGCTGGGTACCGGACGGATTTCGCCCGCCAACCCCACTTCGCCAAAGACCACTAAATCCTGTGGCAGCGGTCTGTCACGCAGGCTGGAGACCATTGCCAGCAGCAACGCCAGGTCGGCGCTGGTTTCGGTGACTTTTACGCCGCCGACTACGTTAACAAACACGTCCTGATCCGCCATCTGCAAGCCACCGTGACGATGCAGCACCGCCAGCAGAATCGCCAGACGGTTCTGTTCCAGACCGACCGCCACGCGACGCGGGTTCGCCATCATTGAGTGATCGACCAGCGCCTGAATCTCTACCAGCAGCGGGCGCGTGCCTTCCCAGACCACCATCACCGAACTGCCGGAGGTGACCTCATCGCCACGGCTTAAGAAGATAGCGGAAGGGTTGCTGACTTCACGCAGGCCCTGTTCGGTCATGGCAAAGACGCCCAGCTCATTCACCGCACCAAAGCGGTTTTTATGGCTACGCAGAGTACGGAAACGGGAATCGGCGTCACCGTCGAGCAGTACCGAACAGTCAATACAGTGCTCCAGCACCTTCGGCCCGGCCAGCGAGCCATCTTTGGTGACGTGGCCGACCATGACAATCGCCACGCCGCGCGTTTTGGCAAAGCGCGTCAGGTAAGCCGCCGTTTCGCGCACCTGCGCCACGCTGCCCGGTGAAGACTGAATATCCGCCATGTGCATTACCTGAATGGAGTCGATCACCATCAGTTTCGGCTGTTCTTCTTCGGCAATCAGGCAAATTTGTTCAATACTGGTTTCCGACAGCATGTTCAGATTCGCCGTCGGCAAGCCAAGCCGGTGCGCACGCATCGCCACCTGCTGCAGTGACTCTTCACCGGTGACGTACAGAGTTTTCATCTGCTCAGCAAGCTTGCACAGCGTTTGCAGCAGCAGCGTTGATTTCCCCGCGCCGGGGTTACCGCCAATCAGAATAGCGCTGCCGGGTACCACACCACCGCCCAGCACGCGGTCAAACTCTTTAAATCCAGTGGAAAAACGCGGCAGTTCTTCAAGGCTGATGTCAGACAGCTTCTGCACTTTTGCCACGCCCGCATTCCCGGCATAGCCACTGAGCCGCTCGTTACGCGCCACCGTTGGCGATGCGGCAAGGCGCACCTCGGTAATGGTATTCCAGGCCTGACAGGCGCTGCATTGCCCCTGCCAGCGCGGGTAATCGGCCCCGCATTCATTACAAACAAAGGCGCGTTTTGGAGCTTTGGCCACGTTTTACCTCTTTCGTTAACGCTTTTGCCGGATGGAGCAGGCGCTTATCCGGCCTACGGACACCCTGCCATCAGGCAATTTAATCATTTCTGGTTCATGCTGCCGGAGAGAATGCAGAACACGCCCATCAGGTCAGCGTGGCGGATAGTAATCTCCGTCTTTTCATTCACTTTCGGTTTAGCATGATACGCAATACCCAGCCCGGCCGTTTTGATCATCGGCAGATCGTTAGCACCGTCGCCGATCGCCACCGTCTGCGCCATCGGGATCTCATATTCTTGTGCCAGGCGGGTCAGGGTATTGGCTTTGTACTGGGCATCGACGATATCGCCGATCACGTTGCCGGTAAATTTACCGTCCATGATCTCCAGCTCGTTTGCCACAGCCGCCGTCAGACGCAGTTTATTACGCAGGTAATCGGCAAAGAAGGTAAAGCCGCCAGAGGCAATAGCCACTTTCCAGCCGAGCGTCTCCAGTTTTAACACCAGCTGTGTCAGGCCTGGCATCAGCGGTAGCGTTTCGCGCACCTGGTGCAGAATATTGGCATCAGCACCCTTCAGCGTCGCCACGCGACTACGCAGGCTGGCGGTAAAGTCCAGTTCGCCGCGCATTGCGCGTTCCGTGACTTCCGCAACCATCTCACCGGTTCCAGCCAGTTTAGCAATTTCATCAATGCATTCGATCTGGATTGCCGTTGAGTCCATGTCCATCACCAGTAAACCCGGTGTGCGCAGATGCGGAATTTTGCCTAACGGGGCAACATCCAGTTTGGCATCATGCGCCAGTTTTGCCGCGCGCGGCGTTAACGAACCCGCCAGGCGAATCACCTGATAATCCTCGACGCACCAGGCAGCAACAATCACCATCGCTGCACCCAGTTTGCTCTGGTATTGCGTTAAACGTTGTTTATCCAGCCCACGACCGTACAGCAGCCAGCCACTGCGGCCCGCGTGGTAGTCCAGCGGCATGACTTCATCGCCACTTAAAGAGAGAGGCAGACCTGGCCACAGAGAAACATCTTCAGGTAGATCGCACCAGGTTATGTTAGGCATTAAAGCTCCTGTAAAATCGTTCGGGTCGGAATCATCAGGGGAAAATAACGCATGAGGCTACCCTGTAACCAGCGCTTCTGGCAACATTAAGTCTCAAATTTTCAGCAGGTGGAATATGGCTCGCGCAAAACTGAAATTCCGACTTCATCGTGCAGTGATTGTATTGTTCTGTCTTGCTCTGCTCGTCGCCCTGATGCAGGGCGCATCCTGGTTTAGTCAAAGTCACCAGCAGCAGCGTAATCCGCAGCTCGAAGAGCTGGCCCGTACGCTGGCCCGCCAGGTGGCGCTAAATGTTGCTCCGCTAATGCGTACCGAAACGCCGGATGAAAAACGCATCAAAGCGGTACTCACACAGCTGACGGAAAGTAGCCGTATTCTGGACGCTGGCGTATACGATGAACAGGGAGACCTGATTACGCGCACCGGCGAGAGCGTCAACGTTCGTGACCGACTGGCGCTCGACGGCAAAAAAGCCGGGGGTTATTTTAACCAGCAGATTGTCGAACCCATTCAGGGGAAAAATGGTCCGCTGGGCTATTTGCGTCTGACGCTGGATACCCACACCCTCGCCACCGAGGCGAAGCAGGTAGATAACACCACCAATATCTTACGCCTGATGCTGCTGCTGGCGCTGGCGATTGGCGTCGTGCTCACCCGTACCTTATTGCAAGGCAAGCGTACCCGCTGGCAGCAATCCCCTTTCCTGTTGACCGCCAACAAACCGGTGCAGGAAGAAGACAACGAGAAAAAAGAGTAAAAGCAGTAAAAACTGTAAAACAGAAGGGAAATCAACCATGACTACACTACGCCTGCTTATCTCAGACTCTTATGATCCGTGGTTTAACCTCGCGGTCGAAGAGTGCATTTTTCGCCAGATGCCCGCCACGCAGCGCGTCCTGTTCTTGTGGCGTAACGCCGATACGGTGGTGATTGGCCGGGCGCAAAACCCGTGGAAAGAGTGTAATACCCGCCGTATGGAGGAAGACAACGTGCGGCTCGCCCGCCGTAGCAGCGGCGGCGGCGCGGTGTTCCATGACTTAGGTAATACCTGCTTTACCTTTATGGCCGGTAAACCGGAGTACGACAAAACCATTTCCACCGCGATTGTCCTCAACGCATTGAATTCTCTGGGTGTGACGGCGGACGCCTCCGGGCGTAACGATCTGGTTGTGAAAACGCCAGACGGCGATCGCAAGGTTTCAGGCTCTGCTTATCGGGAAACGAAAGATCGCGGCTTCCACCACGGCACGCTGCTGCTAAATGCCGATCTCAGCCGCCTGGCAAATTATCTCAATCCCGACAAAAAGAAACTCGCGGCAAAGGGGATCACCTCTGTCCGCTCACGGGTGGCGAATTTGACGGAGCTGTTACCGGGCATCACCCATGAACAGGTCTGTCAGGCCATCACGGAAGCCTTTTTTGCTCATTATGGCGAACGCGTTGAAGCGGAAGTGATCTCACCAGATAAAACGCCGGACCTGCCAAATTTTGCCGAAACCTTTGCCCGCCAGAGCAGTTGGGAATGGAATTTTGGTCAGGCACCTGCTTTCTCGCATCTGCTGGACGAGCGTTTCACCTGGGGTGGCGTTGAGCTGCATTTCGACGTCGAAAAAGGTCATATCACGCGCACACAGGTGTTTACCGACAGTCTCAATCCCGCGCCGTTAGAAGCGCTGGCGGAGCGGCTACAGGGCTGCCAGTATCGCGCCGATGTTTTACAGCAGACTTGCGAAGCGCTGGTTACGGAATATCCGGATCAGGAAAACGAGCTGCGTGAACTGGCGGCGTGGGTGGCGAAGGCCGTGCGTTAAGCGATTAGTGGCGAATTGCCGGATGGCGGCTGCGCCTTATCCGGCCTACAAGACCGCTCCTGTACGCCTGATAAGCGAAGCGCCATCAGGCATTAATAGCGGCATTTCCGTAGGCCCGGTAAGCGAAGCGCCACCGGGCCATAACAACCCTTACTCTTTATCGCCCAGCAGAACGGATTCCAGCGCGATTTTGATCATGTCGTTGAAGGTCGTCTGACGTTCAGCGGCAGTGGTCTGCTCGTGAGTACGGATATGGTCGGAAACGGTGCAGATGGTCAGCGCTTTTGCACCAAATTCCGCAGCAACACCGTAGATGCCCGCCGCTTCCATTTCCACGCCCAGCACGCCGTATTTTTCCATCACGTCGAACATTTCACCGTCCGGAGAGTAGAACAGGTCAGCAGAGAACAGGTTGCCCACGCGCGCGTCTACACCCAGTGCTTTTGCCGCATCAACCGCGTTACGCACCATGTCGAAGTCAGCAATAGCAGCGAAGTCATGATCTTTAAAACGGATACGGTTAACTTTGGAGTCGGTGCAGGCGCCCATACCGATAACCACGTCACGCAGTTTAACGTCCATACGCACAGCGCCGCAGGAGCCTACGCGAATGATTTTCTTCACGCCGAAATCGGTGATCAGCTCTTTGGTGTAGATGGAGCAGGACGGGATACCCATACCGTGACCCATAACGGAGATCTTACGGCCTTTGTAAGTACCGGTAAAACCTAACATGCCGCGAACGTTGTTCACTTCACGAACATCTTCGAGGAAAGTTTCAGCAATATGCTTTGCACGCAGCGGGTCGCCCGGCATCAATACGACGTCAGCGAAATCACCCATTTCTGCATTAATATGTGGAGTTGCCATTTTTTGTCCTTATTTCGTTGTTATTGCCTGATGGCGGCTACGCCTTATCAGGCCTACAAAACGTATGCAAAACAGTGAAATACCCTAAGGATTTCGCGTTGTAGGAAGGCGACGAATTCGTGAATCCCCGGGAGCATAGATTCACTATGTGACCGGGGTGAGCGAATGAAATCAACGCATCTACAGCGCGAAAGACAACGGGTATTACAGCATGTTTTTACCGTAGTCCATCGGTGACGTACCAAAGTAGCTCGCCAGCGTCTGACCGATATCCGCGAAGGTTTCACGGTGACCTAAAGAACCTGGTTTCACTTTCGGGCCGTAGACCAGTACCGGGATGTGTTCACGGGTGTGGTCAGTGCCGGTCCAGCTTGGGTCGCAGCCGTGGTCAGCGGTCAGGATCAGAATGTCATCTTCACCCACCAGCTCCATCAGCTCAGGCAGACGGCGGTCGAACAGTTCCAGGCCCGCAGCATAACCGGCGATATCGCGACGATGTCCCCAGGAAGAGTCGAAATCAACGAAGTTGGTGAAGACGATGGTCTTATCACCTGCTTCTTTCATCTCTTTGATGGTGGCGTCGAACAGCGCGTCCAGACCGGTGGCTTTCACTTTTTTGGTGATGCCGCAGTTAGCGTAGATATCCGCAATTTTACCGACGGAAACCACGTGACCGTCTTTTTCGTCGACCAGTTTCTGCAGCACGGTCGGTGCTGGCGGCTCAACGGCCAGGTCGTGACGGTTACCGGTACGCTGGAAGTTACCGGCTTTATCACCGATGAACGGACGTGCGATAACACGACCGATGTTGTAACCACCTTCGGTCAGCTCTTCACGTGCGATTTCGCACAGCTCGTAGAGTTTATCCAGGCCAAACGTCTCTTCGTGGCAGGCAATCTGGAACACGGAGTCAGCGGAGGTATAGAAAATCGGCTTGCCGGTTTTCATATGCTCTTCACCCAGTTGATCCAGGATCACGGTACCGGAAGAGTGGCAGTTGCCGAGGTAGCCTGGCAGGTTGGCACGTTTTACCAGTTTATCCAGCAGTTCCTGCGGGAAGCTGTTTTCATGATCGGAGAAATAACCCCAATCAAACAGAACCGGGACACCCGCGATTTCCCAGTGGCCAGACGGCGTGTCTTTCCCGGAAGAAAGTTCATGCGCCCATGCGTAGGCACCAATCACTTCCGCGTTACCGTCCATACCAGCAGCAATTTTACCGGTAGAACCTTCGTGAGCTTTCACCAGGCCCAGACGGGTCAGGTTAGGCAGATTCAGTGGACCTTTGCGACCATTGTCAGCCTCACCTTTCGCACAGGCTTCTGCAATGTGTCCCATAGTGTCTGAACCTACGTCGCCAAAGCGATCCGCATCTTCAGTCGCACCAATACCAAAGGAGTCCAGCACCATAATAAATGCACGTTTCATCTTGTTCTCCATACATCTGCGCCGCAAAAAAGCGATCAGATCAGTATACAGTTATTCGGTAATACGACGATAGACTGTCGGTGTAATTTCTGGCGCTTTATCGTCAAGGCTAATTGCCGCTTTGACCGCTTTCGCCGCTTCCTGCCAGCTGGCTTCGTCTTTCGCGTGGATCACCGCCAGCGGGCGTTGTCCGTCTACGCTGTCGCCCAGACGCGCCATATCGCTAAAGCCAACGCTGTAATCAATGGTGTCCGAAGCCTGACGACGACCGCCGCCCATGGAAACGACCGCCATCCCCAGCGCACGGGTATCCATCGCGCTGACAAAACCTTCGGTATCAGCATATACCGCTTTGCTGAGCATTGCCGTCGGCAGATACTTCGCATAATTTTCGACGAAATCGGTCGGGCCTTTTTGCGCCGCAACCATGCGACCAAAAATCTCTGCCGCTTTACCGTTGTCCAGCACCGCCTGCAATTTCGCACGGGCTTCGGCGTCATCTTTCGCCAGATTGCCGGAGATCAGCATTTCCACGCACAGCGCCATGGTGACGTCTAACAGACGTGGATTGCGGTATTCACCGGTCAGGAACTGCACCGCTTCGCGAACTTCGACCGCGTTACCTGCGCTGGAGGCCAGCACCTGATTCATATCGGTTAACAGCGCGGTGGTACGTACACCCGCACCGTTTGCCACACCGACAATCGCTTCAGCAAGAGCTTCAGAAAGCTCGTAGGTCGGCATAAAGGCGCCGCTGCCCACTTTCACATCCATCACTAGCGCATCCAGCCCTTCCGCCAGTTTTTTCGCCAGAATGGAACCGGTAATCAGCGGGATGGAATCCACCGTCGCGGTAATATCGCGGGTGGCATAAAAACGTTTATCCGCCGGTGCGAGCGAGCTGGTTTGCCCAATAATCGCCACACCCACGTCTTTAATAATTTCACGGAAGCGCGCATCGTCCGGGAAGATGTCAAATCCAGGAATCGCTTCCAGTTTATCGAGCGTACCGCCGGTATGCCCCAGGCCACGCCCGGAGATCATCGGAATATAGCCGCCGCACGCTGCGACCATCGGGCCTAACATCAGTGACGTTACGTCACCTACACCGCCGGTAGAGTGTTTATCCACAATTGGGCCGTTCAGCTGCAGGCTTTTCCAGTCCAGCACGGTTCCTGAATCACGCATTGCCATGGTCAGCGAAACTCGCTCAGGCATTGTCATATCGTGGAAGAAAATGGTCATCGCCAGGGCGGCGATTTGCCCTTCAGAGATGGTGTTGTCGCGAATACCATTGATAAAGAAACGAATTTCTTCATCGCTCAGCGCATGACCATCACGTTTTTTACGAATAATTTCTTGTGCGAGAAACACGGTAACCCCCAGGGGAAAAGAGTAGAAGGCCGTTGTAGGCCGGGTAAGCAACGCGCCACCCGGCAGTCGTCTTAATGCCGGATGGCGGCTACGCCTTATCCGGCCTACGTCGCTACAGCTCCGGCAATATAAGGCTTAGTAGCTGCTTGCGCTCTTGCCGTCGCCGTGACCCAGCGCTTTCAGCAGGCTCGCCAGCAGGCTGGATGCGCCAAAACGGTAGTGACGAGAATCAGCCCAGTCAGCGCCAAACAGTTCATCGGCAATCGCCAGGAACTGCTGTGCATCTTCTGCAGTGCGCACGCCACCAGCCGGTTTGAAACCTACAGTTTTAGAAACACCCATGTCGCGGATCACTTCCATCATGATGCGTGCGCTTTCCGGCGTCGCATTGACCGGCACTTTACCGGTAGAGGTTTTGATGAAATCAGCACCGGCTTTAATGGAGATTTCAGACGCTTTGCGAATCAGTGCTTCTTCTTTCAGCTCACCGGTTTCGATGATGACTTTCAGCAGCACGTTTGCCGCCGCACACGCGTCTTTGCAGGCTTTAACCAGATCGAAACCAATCTGCTCGTTACCGGCGATCAGCGCACGGTACGGGAACACCACGTCAACTTCATCTGCGCCGTAAGCAATCGCCGCGCGGGTTTCAGCCAGCGCAATCTCGATGTCGTCGTTGCCATGCGGGAAGTTGGTTACGGTTGCAATGCGGATGTCCGGCGTGCCCTGCTCTTTCAGGGTCTTACGCGCAATAGGGATGAAACGCGGATAGATACAGATTGCGGCAGTGTTGCCAACCGGGGTCTTCGCCTGATGACACAGCGCGATCACTTTTTCATTGGTGTCGTCGTCATTCAGGGTGGTCAGGTCCATCAGTTTCAGTGCACGCAGGCTGCTTGCTGTTAAATCGGTCATAACATTCTCCAACGGCATCGCCGTATAAAATTTCACCTTGCGAGTTTGTTAGTATTCTAACATCCGCTCGCTATTACACTTCGATATACATCACAGTTAATGAAAACCACATACAGATTTGCATTACTCTAATGAGATCTACTTCAAATAAATCACCTTTTCTAAAGGGATGCGGTGGCATCAGGCGCATCCGGATCAAAGGTTGCGGCGGCGTTGCTTTCTACAATGGCGTTACACCTTCGGGATAAAAAGGAATCAACGATGCCCACTTCAAGCGAACTCGCGCTGCAACAGCGTTGCCAACAAATCGTGACCAGCCCAGTGCTCAGCCCTGAGCAGAAACGCCACTTTCTGGCGCTGGAAGCTGAAAACGCGCAGCCTTACCCGCAACTGTCTGCACAGGCACGTCAGGCGCTGGATGATGGGGTAATCTGCGATATGTACGAAGGTCATGCCCCGTTCAAACCGCGCTATGTTTTACCCGATTACGCGCGTTTTCTGGCCAATGGCTCATCGTGGCTGGAGCTGGAAGGCGCCAGGGATCTTGATGACGCGTTATCCTTACTCACTATTCTTTACCACCATGTTCCGTCAGTGACGTCGATGCCGGTTTATCTCGGTCAGCTCGATGCCCTGCTGCAACCGTATGTTAGAATTCTAACACAAGACGAGATCGATATTCGAATAAAACGTTTCTGGCGTTATCTCGACAGAACCCTGCCAGACGCGTTTATGCATGCCAATATCGGCCCCGCCGATACACCAGTCACCCGTGCAATTTTACGCGCAGATGCAGAGTTAAAGCAGGTTTCGCCTAATCTGACATTCATTTATGACCCGCAAATCACACCTGACGATCTGCTGCTCAACGTGGCGCAAAATATCTGCGAGTGCAGTAAGCCGCATATTTCCAACGGCCCTGAAAATGATAAAATTTTCACAAAAGGTCAGTATGGCGTCGTCAGTTGTTACAACTCTTTGCCGCTCGCCGGGGGTGGAAGCACACTGGTCAGGCTTAATCTGAAAGCCATCGCAGAGCGCAGCACCTCTGTCGATGACTTCTTTACGCGCACCCTACCGCACTACTGCCAGCAGCAAATCGCCATCATTGATTCACGATGTGAATTTCTCTATGAGAAATCACATTTCTTTGAGAATAGCTTCCTCGTGCAGGAAGGGTTGATTGATCCCGAACGTTTTGTGCCTATGTTCGGGATGTATGGTCTGGCGGAGGCGGTGAACCTGCTGTGCGATAAGGCGGGACAGAATGCGCGCTATGGGAAAGATGAGTTCGCCAATCAACTCGGCTATCGTATTAGCGCCTACCTGGCGGAGTTTGTCGAAAATACCCCGGTGAAATATGGCTGGAAGCAGCGCGCGATGCTGCATGCACAGTCGGGGATCAGTTCTGACATCGGCACCACGCCAGGTGCACGCCTGCCTTACGGCGATGAGCCGGACCCGATCACCCATCTGCAAACCGTCGCGCCACATCACGCGTTTTATCACGCCGGGATCAGCGACATTCTCACGCTGGATGAAACCATCAAGCGTAATCCTCAGGCGCTGGTGCAGTTGTGCCTCGGGGCGTTTAAAGCCGGAATGCGCGAGTTTACCGCCAACGTGAGCGGCAACGATCTGGTCCGTGTCACCGGGTATATGGTGCGCCTGTCGGATCTGGAAAAGTATCGCGCCGAAGGGTCACGAACCAACACCACCTGGCTTGGCGAAGAAGCCGCGCGCAATACGCGCATTCTGGAACGACAACCTCGCGTGATTAGCCATGAACAGCAGATGCGCTTTAGTCAGTAGGCTGATTCCTTTCTCCTGCGTCGACGGGCCGGGCAGTCGCCTGGCTCTGTTTCTGCAAGGATGTAATCTGCGCTGTAAAAATTGCCACAATCCGTGGACGATGGGACGCTGCAACGACTGCGGGGAGTGTGTGCTGCATTGCCCGCATGAGGCGCTGAGCCTGAGCGCAGGGAAAGTGTGGTGGCAGTCCGATGTGTGTCAGCAGTGTGACACCTGCCTGCATATGTGCCCCCAGCAGGCCACGCCGATGGCGCAGAGTATGAGCGTTGATGAAGTGCTGCAACATATTCGTAAAGCGTCACTGTTTATCGAAGGAATAACCGTTAGTGGCGGTGAAGCGACTACCCAGCTCCCCTTTATTGTGGCGCTATTTACCGCGATAAAAACCGATCCGCAGTTGCAACACCTGACCTGCATGGTCGACAGCAACGGCATGCTGAGCGAAACCGGCTGGCAGAAGCTGCTGCCAGTGTGCGACGGCGTAATGCTGGATTTAAAAGCCTGGGACAGCACGTGTCATCGGCAGCTTACCGGCCGCGATAACACGCTGATTAAACAAAGCATTACCTTTTTGTCCGGGCAGAGCAAACTGGCGGAACTCCGCCTGCTGGTTATTCCTGGTCAGGAAGATTATCTACAGCATATCGATGCGCTGGCGGCGTTTATCAAACGCACCGGCGACGTACCGGTACGGTTGAATGCCTTTCATGCGCACGGGGTGTATGGCGAAGCGAAGGACTGGCCGAGCGCCACGCCGAAGGATGTGGAACACCTGGCGCAAAGATTGCGCGAGCGCGGGGTGGATAATTTGATCTTCCCGGCGCTGTACCTGTGATTGCCGGATGCAGCTACATCATTTGCAGGCCGGAAAAAACACAGCCGCCATCCGGCAAAGATATGCCTGATGCGCTTCGCTTATCAGGCCTACGGAGCGCATACTTTTGTAGGCCGGATAAGACGCAGCCGCGATCCGGCGAAGTTATGCCTGATGCGCTTTGCTTATCAGGCCTACGAAGCGCACACTTTTGTAGGCCGGATTAGGCGCAGCTGCCATCCGACGAAGTTATGCCTGATGCGCTTTGCTTATCAGGCCTACGAAGCGCACACTTTTGTAGGCCGGATTAGGCGCAGCCGCCATCCGGCAAAAATATGCCTGATGCGCTTCGCTTATCAGGCCTACGAAGCGGACACTTTTGTCGGCTGGCTACGCCACCCAATCACACGTTAAACAGCGCCGTGGTATTACGATACAGCGTGTCAGCGATCACGTCCGCAGGTTCCGGGCGCAGTTCGCATAAGACGTCGAAGACTCTGACTACCTGCTCCGGGCGGTTAGGCTGCCCCTGAAAGCCGTTGAGCGGCATATCCGGCGCGTCGGTTTCCAGCAACAGCGATTCCAGCGGCAGTTGCGCTATTACCTCGCGGGTTTTACTGGCGCGCGGATAGGTAATGGTGCCTCCCACGCCAATTTTGTATCCCAGTTGCACAAAGCGCTCTGCCTGCTGCACGCTCCCGGAAAAACCATGCACCACGCCAGTTCGCGGCAAAGCATGACGTTTCAGGTGCATCGCCAGCTTGTCATGGGTGCGCCGCGAATGCAGGATCACCGGCAATTCATACCGCTTCGCCAGCTTTAGCTGCGCTTCCAGCACCCGCTCTTGCTTATCGAATTGCGGATCGTCCCGATACAGATCCAATCCAATCTCGCCTACCGCCACCAGCTTTTGTGGGCGCTTATCCAGCTCCTGTTGCAACTGGTCCAGGCAGTCATCGCTATGTTGTTCAATAACAATGGGATGCAGACCAAGCGCGGCAAACAATGGAGGATAATTTTCCGCTAACGCCAGTACGCGGGGAAAATTCGCCGCCTGGGTGGCCGGAACGATAATGCTCTGTACACCAACCTCCGCCGCGCGCTGAATGCTGGCAGATTCATCGCCGGTAAACGGCGGGAAATCAAAGTGACAATGCGTATCGATAAAACGATAACTCACGCCAAATCCTCATTATCAAACGTCGTGTCGTTCGCCTGAGGCGCATCGGTCACCACTGGCACATGGGCATCGTTGGCCACCGGTGCGGGAGGAACTACCACCGGTCCCGGCACCACAATCTTCGGCGTCTGACGAGGCAGCGGCGCATTTTTCGCCAGCAGTTTGCCAACTGTCGCCAGAAAGTAACGACCGCACAGGCGTCCGGTTTTGTAATCTTCCCGCAGTGCCGGAATACGGCTGCCCAACGCCATGCTATGGAGTGGTTTTGGCGGATAGATCTCAAAAATACGCAGCTTGCCCGGCGGCTTCTCAATAAAACTCTGGATAGCACGATAGCTGGTCTCATGATGCTGCACCAGATTCATAAACGGTTGCAGGCTACTTTCACCCAACCAGCGCTCCATACGTTTGAACCACTGCGGGGTGTAGTACATTTGCGAAGGCACAGTGCGAATCACTACCAACGTTTTTGCCCCCTGCTTCGCTGCCTCCTGCACAGGTATGGCATCACTAACTCCTCCATCCAGATAGTTCACGCCGTCCAATACAACCCCTGTGCGGTAGAACCCGGGAATCGCGCTGGAGGCTCGAATGAGGTCGAGCCAGTTTTGCCGGTTCGGCGAAAAATAGCCGGGCGTGTAATCATCGCCCCGACAGGCGCACATATAAAACGCTTTCCCTGCGGCAAACAGGCGCTCGGCGTTATCCATTGCCAGCGGCATCTGGGACGCGGTCGAATCCACGAGCCAGTCGAGATCGATTAAGTTTCCCCCGCGCACAAAGCGTACCGGGTCAAAAAATTCGCGTCGGGTGGTGTAACGCATGATGACTTTACGACCGTAACCGGGCTGGTTACAGAGATAGGCTGATAGGTTTTGTGCACCAGCAGACGTCCCATAGTAGAGATCAAAGGGATTGAACTGCGCACGCATGAATTCATCCAGTACGCCAGCGGTGAAAATGCCTCTTTGTCCCCCGCCCTCACACACCAGCGCCACACTGCCTGGTTGAAATGGACGTAACGATAACGGCGCAATATTACCGAGCGTGACGGGTATTCTCTGCCCCACCTCTGCCTTCCTGTTGTTTTGTAATAGAACAACAAAGTAACGCAAATTGCCTGACGCTAAAACCGTAAAAGCCAGTCCACTGGACTGGCTTGGTAGCAAGTTATCTTTACGGTTTACTTACTAGGGTCGTTTACGCCCTGTAAACAGGCTGACCAGAAACAGAATGATCCCCACCACGAAAACAATTTTCGCTGCGCCTGCAGCGGTACCAGCCAGTCCACCAAAACCCAGTGCGGCGGCAATTAACGCGATAACCAGAAATATGATGCCCCATCGAAACATGCGCTTCTCCTTTACCATAGTTAATGTCACCGCTTGTTATGAGCGCTCAGGCTGCTCATCGGCGATATTTTTAGTGTGGTGCACAACACGCCTCCCGACAAACGTCAGGAGGACGAATTAAGTCTAATTACTGAGTTTTGAGATCGTTTTTGACGCTTTTCACGCCATCAATCGCTTTGGCGATGCTCTCAGCACGATCGCTTTGAGCCTGTGAATCGACGGTGCCTGAAAGTTGCACTACGCCCTCGGTGGTCTCAACTTTCACCTTGCGGGAAGGGACGATATCATCGGCCAGCAGCTTGGCTTTTACCTCACTGGTGATTGCCGTATCGCCCGCATAGCCTTTAACGGAGGTGTCTTTACTATCACGCACATGCAGTTTGTCGCTAACGGAGGTCACGCCCTCAACGCCTTTCGCCACTTTCACCGCTTCTTCGGCCTGTGCCTGGCTTTCAACAAACCCGCTTAGTGTCACCACCTTTTGATCTGTTTTGACGGAAATATCGGTGCTCTTAATGCTTTCGTGGTCCACCAGCGCGGCTTTTACTTTCGCGGTGATGGTGCTGTCATCCATGAAATTACCGACTTTGTTCATAGAGCTATCGACTTTCTGCCCCGCACTTTCGACGCCGGATTGCGCTTTATCCATCGTGGCGTTTTCTGCATAAGCAGAACCCGTTGCAACAGCGGAGGTCAGCATCACGGCCAGCAGCGTTTTAGAAATCTTAAGTCCTGTCATTGTCATCGATGTATTCCTGTATGTTTTGCTAAAAGCTATGCTCTGCCGTTACACGGCCTGAACCAGCAACTAATCTTGTAAGTGGAATAAATATCAGCAATAGACGCTGCAACAGGCAGCCTAAAAAGCATTTAACGCCGATATTTATGTCATCACATTGTTAAATATAGTTCACGATTTCGTGATCGCAGTCAGAATTGATTAAAAAACAGGCAAACAAAAGAAAAACGCGAGGTTTTAAGAACATTCCGCAAGGGATTTAAAAGACAGGAAAAGTTGCAGGGCACGGCGGATACCGTGCCCTGGAAGGTCGATTAGTGTTCGCGTGTTTTACGGAACTGAACGTCCGGGTAACGTTCCTGGGTGAGATTCAGGTTAACCATGGTTGGTGCGATATAGGTGAGGTTATCGCCGCCATCCAGCGCCAGCTGAATTTCGTTCTTACGCTTAAATTCTTCGAATTTCTTCACGTCAGAACATTCTACCCAGCGCGCAGTCGCCACGTTGACAGATTCATAAATCGCTTCAACGTTGTACTCGCTCTTCAGACGTGAAACCACCACGTCAAACTGCAGCACACCCACCGCGCCCACGATCAAATCGTTATTGGCGATCGGACGGAATACCTGCACAGCGCCCTCTTCTGACAGTTGAACCAGTCCTTTCAGCAGCTGTTTCTGCTTCAATGGATCCTTCAGGCGAATACGACGGAACAGCTCCGGTGCGAAGTTCGGAATACCGGTGAACTTCATCATTTCGCCCTGGGTAAAGGTATCACCGATCTGGATAGTGCCGTGGTTATGCAGACCGAGAATATCGCCCGGATACGCTTCTTCCACATGAGAACGGTCACCGGCCATAAAGGTGAGTGCGTCGGAGATCACCACGTCTTTACCAATGCGCACCTGGCGCATTTTCATGCCTTTCTCATACTTGCCGGATACCACACGCATGAACGCCACGCGGTCACGGTGTTTCGGGTCCATGTTGGCCTGAATTTTAAACACGAAACCGGTGAACTTCTCTTCTGAGGCTTCGACGACGCGGGTGTCGGTTTTACGCGGCATCGGCGCAGGCGCCCACTCCACTAAGCCGTCCAGCATATGGTCAACGCCGAAGTTACCCAGCGCGGTACCGAAGAAGACCGGGGTGATTTCGCCCGCGAGGAACAGCTCATGGTCGAACTCATTGGACGCGCCCTGCACCAGCTCCAGCTCGTCACGCAGCTGCTGCGCCAGGTCTTCACCCACGGCAGCATCAAGTTCCGGGTTGTTCAGACCTTTAACAACACGCACTTCCTGAATGGTGTGTCCTTTACCGGTCTGATACAGGTAAGTTTCATCTTTATAAAGGTGATAGACACCTTTGAACAACTTACCGCAGCCAATCGGCCAGGTGATTGGCGCACAGCCGATTTTCAGTTCGTTCTCGACTTCATCCAGCAGCTCCATCGGATCGCGGATGTCACGGTCGAGTTTGTTCATAAAGGTCAGGATCGGCGTATCGCGCAGACGGGTAACTTCCATCAGCTTACGGGTACGATCCTCGACGCCTTTTGCGGCATCGATAACCATCAGGCAGCAGTCCACCGCCGTCAGAGTACGATAGGTATCTTCGGAGAAGTCTTCGTGCCCCGGGGTGTCCAGCAGGTTCACCAGGCAGTCATGATACGGAAACTGCATCACAGAGGTGGTAATGGAGATACCACGCTGCTTTTCCATTTCCATCCAGTCAGATTTTGCATGCTGGCTGGAACCACGGCCTTTTACCGTACCGGCGGTCTGAATGGCCTGTCCGAATAACAGTACCTTTTCAGTAATTGTCGTTTTACCGGCATCCGGGTGAGAAATAATGGCAAAAGTGCGGCGTTTGGCCACCTCTTGCAAATAAGGAGACAACGTCATAGTCAAATCTTCTTAGGTAAGCACGGCAACGGGCCGGGCAAGTTGAATACGAAAAATTGCGGCTATTTTACCCATCAACGGGGGGGAGGCAATCAGTGTTTACACAGGAGCTGCTCCAGTTCGCTTAATGACGCTACGGTCCAGGTCGGCTGAATGCCCGCTGGCTGCTCGCGGTGGTGCGTATTTAGCCAGCAGGTGGATAGCCCGGCGTTAATGCCGCCAAGAATATCGGACTCTGCGGTGTCACCCACCATCAGCACGCGAGAACGGTCAGGATTACCCGCCTGCTCCAGCGCATGGTCAAAAATACGGGGGTCGGGTTTTGCCACCCCAACCTGCTCAGAAATCACCAGCAGGTCGAAATAGTCGCGCAGCCCCGTCCGCTCAAGGCGGATTTGCTGCAACGCGGTAAAGCCGTTAGTAATGATGCCTATTTTCGTTTTATCACGAATCGCATTGAGCAGAGAAACCGCCCCCGGCAACGGTGAGCAGATCTCCGCCATCGCATTGATGAATGCGTCATTAAGCTGGCCCGGTTCAACCTTCAGGCGTTCGGCCCAGCTCTGAAAACGGGCATGCTGCAGTTGTAATGAGGTAATCGCGCCGTTTTGGTAATCCACCCACAGCGGTTTATTCACGGCCTGGTAGTCCTGAAAATCTTCAGCGGTAAAGGTAATGCTATAGTCGAGAAACATCCGCTGTAAGCCGGTAAACGAGTCAAACGTAAACAGCGTTTCGTCGGCATCAAAGAAAATCCAGTCCCACTTCTTCATCATTACACCTTATCTTACATGCTGATTGGCAACGCCATAATGATGGCGTCTTCGTGACCATCGGCCGTTGGATAGTAGTTGCGACGAATCGTCGCCTCGTTAAAGCCTAAGCTTTCGTACAGCGCGATAGCGGCCGCATTCGAGGCGCGCACTTCAAGCCACAGGGTCAAAATGCCACGCTTTTCCAGCTCATCGATCAGATGCTCCAGCAGCTCACGCCCCAGGCCCCGGCGCTGAAAGTCAGGATCGACGGCGATATTGAACAACGTCGCTTCATCCAGTACGACCTGCGTAATTGCAAAGGCGGCCATCACGTCGTCAACCCTCAACTGAAAATTGAGGTAGCGATCGCCCTGGTTGCTGGCAAATGTTTTTTCACTCCACGGAAAAGCGTGGGCGCGTTTTTCAATCTGAAATGCTGCGGGTAAATCAGTCGGCTCGAGGGAAGAAATCGTGTTCATATGCGCAGATTTGTTGCCATAACGCGGCGCGTGCCGCTGGGTTTTCCCGTAATTCATTAAACGCAGGACTCTCGACCTGAGCGCCCTCCAGCAGCAGCGGCTCTTCGGTTCCCAGCCGCCAGCTATTACAGCGACT
Organism: Citrobacter sp. Cpo148; assembly: GCF_030332375.1. Lineage (NCBI taxonomy): Bacteria > Pseudomonadati > Pseudomonadota > Gammaproteobacteria > Enterobacterales > Enterobacteriaceae > Citrobacter > Citrobacter sp. Cpo148. The sequence continues at coordinate 79,923 of NZ_JAOWHY010000040.1, read as the reverse complement.
GCCTTGCGGCAGCATGGCGACACGGTCAGGCGTCAGTTGTAAAACCTGATCCGGGCTAACGGTTAATGCGCGTAAAATATCGCTGATCAACGGTTCGGTTAGCGCGGGTAACTGTGCAGCAACCATCACCAAACGGACATGCGCAGGAATGGAAATCGCGATCTCGCCCTGCAGTGCGCCAGGACGACGCAACGACCACTGCGTAATGCCCAGTTGCTGTAACTGCCAGTCTCGTCGGGATGTCATAGCGAAACACTCCTGTCTATCAGGGGCGCAAATATAGCAAATTTGTCGAATCCGTGCCATCAAACAACTATAATCCTCCGCTGTACAATTTAAGGAGCATTCCATGTCTGCTTTTACCCCGGCAAGTGAAGTCTTGCTGCGCCACAGTGATGATTTCGAACAAAGCCGTATTCTGTTTGCCGGTGATTTGCAGGATGACCTGCCTGCCCATTTTGAAAGCGCCGCAAGCCGTGCGCACACCCAGCAACTTCACCACTGGCAGGTGCTTAACCGCCAGATGGGCGACAACGTCCGTTTCAGCCTCGTCGCGCAGGCCGATGACGTTGCCGATAGCGATACGCTGATCTACTACTGGCCGAAGAATAAGCCAGAAGCCCAGTTCCAGTTGATGAACATTCTGTCGCTGTTACCGGTGGGCACCGATATTTTTGTTGTCGGCGAGAATCGCAGCGGCGTACGTAGCGCAGAGCAGATGCTGGCCGAATACGCACCGTTAAACAAAGTCGACAGCGCACGTCGCTGTGGCCTGTACCACGGTCGTCTGGAAAAACAGCCGGTCTTTGATGCAGAAAAATACTGGGATGAATACCAGACAGAAAATCTGACCATCAAAACGCTGCCGGGCGTCTTCAGCCGTGACGGTCTGGATGTTGGCAGCCAACTGCTACTCTCCACGCTGACGCCGCACACCAAAGGCAAAGTGCTGGATGTCGGCTGTGGCGCAGGCGTTCTCTCCGTCGCCTTAGCCAGCCACTCGCCGAAAGTGCGCTTAACCCTGTGCGATGTTAGCGCCGCCGCCGTTGAAGCCAGCCGCGCAACGCTTGCAGCCAACGGCATTGAAGGTGACGTCATCGCCAGTAACGTCTTTTCTGACGTAACGGGTCGTTTTGATATGATCATCTCCAACCCGCCGTTCCACGACGGTATGCAGACCAGCCTTGATGCCGCACAAACGCTGATTCGTGGCGCAGTGCGTCATCTCAACAGCGGTGGTGAACTGCGAATTGTGGCGAACGCCTTCCTGCCTTATCCGAAGGTACTGGATGATGTGTTTGGCTTCCATGAAGTTATCGCGCAGACCGGACGTTTCAAGGTCTATCGCACAGTGATGACGCGCCAGGCGAAAAAAGCCTAACGGCTGTAGGCCAGATAAGGCGTTTACGCCGCCATTCGGCGTGACACCGAGCAACGCCGGATGGCGCTATCGCTTATCCGGCCTGCATAAAACGCCAAAAACCGAAGAAACGCCTTTTTTTTCGGCAATCACGTTAAGTTCGAAAATTAACTGTTGACGCCCTGCATAAAATCTCTAGAATTCGCCCCCGTGGTAACGATACTTTTTGAGTGTCGATGGTATGCGAAGGTGGCGGAATTGGTAGACGCGCTAGCTTCAGGTGTTAGTGTCCTTTCGGACGTGGGGGTTCAAGTCCCCCCCCTCGCACCATAATCCACGTTGATATTGCTCGCACTGGGCGAAGGTGGCGGAATTGGTAGACGCGCTAGCTTCAGGTGTTAGTGTCCTTAGGATGTGGGGGTTCGAGTCCCCCCCCTCGCACCAACGAGGCGATATCAAAAAAATAAGATGACTGTGCGAAGGTGGCGGAATTGGTAGACGCGCTAGCTTCAGGTGTTAGTGTCCTTAGGATGTGGGGGTTCGAGTCCCCCCCCTCGCACCAATTATCTTATTTCCCTCTCGATTTCCTTCTCTGTTTTGTTCATCCCTGATTCCAGTTCATCATTACCAAAACAATGCCGCCAATCAGTGCCGCGCATGAAGGTAACAAAACAAAGTGCCGTAAACGTTTGTGGTACAGCATGAGCGAAGTCAGCAGTAATCCTAATACAATCATCACCTTCCATACGTAGACCGACAGGTCGCTATATGCCATCCCGGCAATCAGCATTCCCGGCAGCAGAACACCCCATCCACTGCCCAGCGTACGTTGCAACATGATTTCACCTATGACATTGATAATGATAACCAATATCATATGATAAAATTTCTCATTTGTCAGCCGTGAAGCACTATCAATTATATGAGTTTTACTTAACGATTGATGACATGAATAATCCAAGGTGATAAATTGCTCAGCGGTTTGCTCTTCAACTAAAAACAATAAAAACCTCTGCGAATGATACCCCGTTCGTTATTTGTTTTATTTACCAACACACCTTCGTACATTGCAGATAACTAACAATATTTACCTATGACAGTACAATCCTGGCGAACTCTGCGCACAAAAAAATACCAACTCTCTTTACGACTGTTTCTGCTGCTCAACGCAGTCTCCGCGCTGTTTACGCTTTTTTTCCCACTGTTTGCGGTCAAAGCCTTATCAGTACCGGCGTTGCTGATGCTGGTGATGAGTACACTGCTGCTGGTATGGCATGGGAAATACGCGGATAAAAGAATTAATCTCCCTTTTATTTCAATCGTTTTTGGCTTGTTATGGGCGTTACATATATTCTTGAAATATAACGCTCTAGGTCAGAATGATTATTATTTCCTGTTAATAGCGCTGCTCAGCGTACTGTTTATTGGCTCTATCGCTTTTGCCAATAATATCATCGCGTTTACGCTCCACTCACTCCCCTCCGTCGCCGTTTGTTTATGGCTTAACGGCAGCGAACATGGTTTGCGGATTTTCTATTTTATGGCGCTGCCTATGGCCGGTATCGCCATCCAGCATGTGATACAAAAGCGCTACGATGGATTCGCTCAGCAACTGATGTACAAACTGCTGGAGGAAAGGGAAACCCTGAACGGGCTCAGCATGCTCGACCCGCTAACCGGTTTGTATAATCGCCGGGGGCTGCAACACCGGCTCGATACGCTGTTGGCTCTGAGTAATTCGAGGCACTTCGTTCTGCTGCTGGATATCGACCATTTCAAATCCTATAACGATCATTACGGACATATGATGGGCGACCAGGCGTTGATCCGTGTTTCTGCCGCCATCCGAGACTCCGTACGCTCCCGGGATGTGGTGGCGCGTTTTGGCGGTGAAGAATTTATGATTTTGCTGACTGCGGTCGATCCACAGCAGGCTCAGGCTGCCGCCGAACGTATCCGCCAGAAAGTGTACGATCTTAAAATCCCTCACATGTTTAATGAGAGCGTGGCAACCAACGTAACCGTCAGTATCGGCATTGCACCTCTGGTAGAACAGGATATTGATGCTGCTATCGCCAAAGCGGATAAAGCCCTTTACGAGGCCAAGAATCTTGGACGTAACAATACGCTGGTCAGCGATGAGCTGCGGGTAAACTGCCCCTCTACCTGAGCTTTCTGTGCGCTGCCGCTCGGGATGGCGACAAAGATCTTGCCATCGCTCAATGTCAATTATAGGATTAGCAATCATTATCATTAAGATTAACATCCTTATATCGACATGGCTTATCGTTCCGCACCGATCGTTGAAGATGTCATCTGGCGTAGCCATCTCCCCTCAGAGATGCCCTCGCTGGCTGCTGCCGTACGCGCAACGATAGCCAAAACTCGCGAGCACCTGCTGGACTTCATTCGTCTTGACGAAACGCCTGTGCCAGGTGCAATGACGCTGCATGAATGGACGCAACCGGCGACGCTTAGCTCGCTGCTGGCCGTTTATTCAGACCATATCTATCGCAACCAACCCACGCTACCCCGCGAAAATAAGCCCCTGATTTCTCTTTGGGCGCAATGGTATATCGGCCTGATGATGCCTCCGTTAATGGTGGCCCTACTGACGCAAAAAGAGGCTATCGACGTCTCTCCTGAACATATGCGCATAGAGTTTCACGAAACGGGCCGTGCGGCCTGCTTCTGGATCGACGTCCATCAGGATCACCAGGCAACAGCTCTGTCCCCTCAACAACGCATGGAAACGCTGATTCTCTCAGCGCTGACGCCGGTTGTGCAGGCGCTGGAAGCGACGGGCGAGATCAACGCGAAGCTTATCTGGAGCAACACCGGATATTTAATTCACTGGTATTTAACGGAAATGAAGCCGTTGCTAGGTGAGGAACTGCTGACCACGCTGCGCCAGACCTGCTTTTTTGAGAAACAACTCTCCTGCGGTCAGGATAACCCTCTGTGGCGAACCGTTGTTCCGCGCGAGGGGCTGTTAGTACGCAGAACCTGCTGCCAACGCTATCGCCTGCCTGACGTTCAGCAATGCGGAGACTGCACGCTGAAGTAAGCGAGGAGCCGTAGCCCCTCGCCAGATATTTATGCAACCTGCTGGTTTTCCTCTTCCATACGCTGCGCTTCTTCTTTTTCCTGCGCCAATAGCTGCTTTTCGTAGACCTTAAAGAATGGGAAGTAGATAACGGCCGACACCAGCGCCAACAGCACCACCAGAATAGCCGCACGATAATCCCAGCCTAATGCCCATGCCGCGCCAACCGGTGCCGGTGCTGTCCAGGGAACCACTGAAATGACCCGCCCAATTAAATCCAGTTTCATCGCCGCCCAGGCCAGTACCGCATTCACCATTGGGGCCAGCAGGAAGGGGATAAAAAACACCGGGTTCATGACAATCGGCGTACCAAAAATCACCGGTTCGTTAATATTAAAAATGCTGGGGACTACGCTCAGACGCCCAATCGAGCGTAGATGAGCCGAACGACTACGCAGATAGCAAATCACCAACCCCATCGTTGCACCTGACCCTCCGACCACAATAAAGAACGTCCAGAACGCTTCCATAAAGATATGCGGTAACGGCGCGCCCTGCGCCAGCGCCGACTGGTTCATCCCAAGATTAGTTAGCCAGAACATTTGCAGCATTCCCGACACAATTGCCGCGCCGTGAATACCCGCAAACCACAATAGATGTCCAATCAATACCGCCAGAAGTATCGCCGGGAGAGAATCTGCAGCCGACACCAGTGGTTTAAAGATGGCCATAATGGCCTGAGGGATCAGCATGTCAAACTGCGACTGTATCACCAGACTCAGCGGGTACAGCGTCAGTACTACCACCAGCACCGGGATCAGCAGATCGAAAGAGTTTTTGATCATCGGCGGCACCTGATCGGGTAAACGGATGCCGATGTTGTGCGCCTTCAGGAAGCGCATCATTTCAACACAGTAAATGGCCACCAGGATGGCGGTGAAAATCCCCGTTCCTCCCAGGCTATCAACCGGCATTGTGCCTTTGGTTTTTGGCGCGGCAATCAGCAAAAAAGCCATGATTGATAGCATCGCACACATAAACGGATCTAACTGATGGGACTTCACATAGTGCTTGCCCAGGTTATAAGCAATAGCCGCACATATGTAGACCGACATAATCCCCATCGTCATATCAAACGGTGTGAGGATTTGGCCTTCAAACTGTTTTGCCAGATCCAGCCACGCGCGAGCAAATCCCCAGGTGGTATCCGGAGAAAAAGGCGGGTAGGCAAAAACCAGCAGAAAAGAGCCTACAATCATAAAAGGCATCGCCGAAATAAAACCGTCGCGAATGGCCATTACATGTCGTTGCGAAGAGATGCGCCCGGCAACAGGGCTGACGTAATTTTCAACAAAGCGGAAAATCACGTTAAACACAGCATGGTTAGTAGACATAGCCGTTCTCCCGTTGTGCAAAACCCTGCAACCGCGCTGGCATCAACACCGCCACCACGTAAAGCCCATTACCACTTTTCGCAACCGTGCCGGGAGGAACACCAGCGCTACCGCTTTTCGAGTTAAGTTTCATAGATGGCTCTTATTATGTGATACAGAGGAAGTGACAACTTCAGTATTAATCGTCATTTCAGCATTCTGCAACCGGTTACTGTAACCGGTTTCTTTGATTGTGAAGACGATCGAAAAACTGTTAATGTTGCTATGTTGTTACAATAAAATATTTACAGTGTGGTTGCCCCTATGACAAATTACATCCTGCAGTTTTCTGCTGTGCAGGGCTATCTGTAAGCGATAGGGAGAGAAGAATGAGTTTGCAATCAGTACGCCAATTCCTGGCGCAACATGCACCAGATATCGAGATCATCGAATTAAACCAGAGCACAGCAACCGTTGATCTGGCAGCAAAAGCCCATAACGTTGAACCTGGCCAAATAGCTAAAACACTTTCACTAAAGGTGAAGAACGATATCATCCTGGTCGTGGCAAAAGGCGATGCCCGACTGGATAATAAAAAGCTAAAGAGTACGTTCGGCGCCAAAGCCCGAATGTTAAGTAGTGATGAGGTCGTGAACGCGACGGGGCACCCCGTTGGCGGCGTTTGCCCCTTCGGATTAGAAACACCGATATCAGTGTACTGTGATGTTTCTCTGAAGCACTACGCTGAAGTGCTGCCTGCCGCTGGTGCCATCCACAGCGCGGTTCGCATCACGCCTGAAAGGATGGCTGAACTGACTTCTGCCACCTGGGTTGACGTGTGTCAGTAATGTTCCACGCGCTAAACCGGCTGCCAAGCCCGGCAAGAAACACGTCAACGTTGCCCGTCACGAAACCGCCTGCATAAAAGGCGCTGGCTCGCCGGCACGCAGATACAACAGGATGTCGGCGGCATCCAATAACCCGGCATCCGAGCTGACCCCCAGTTTGGACATCACATTAAATTTGTGTGCCCGAATGGTTTTGATGTTCCGTTCAAGCTGAACAGCAATCTGTGGCATCGAATAACCATTCGACATAAAGCGCAGTATTTCTCGTTCTGTCGGGCTGAGCATACGGCTTTGATTAATATACCAATGGTTTTTCGTACCTTCGGTTCCCCGGCCAGGGCTGCTTAACGCCGTAAATAACGCGTCCTGCAACACCGTTAACGAAGAAGCTTTACTCACAACGCCATCTAACGGCAAGGGGGACAGGGAACCAATTAAACGCGCTTCAGCGTCATCATCGGCAATCACCACACGGCGAATCCGCGGATAATTTATCGCCAGCTCCGTTAAATAGGTCAACCCTGCTCTTCGATCGGTTCTGATTGCAGAGAGGGAAAAAATAACTGCCGAAAACGACATCTTTAACATTGCCTGGCTAAAAGCGGGCTGGTTTGAAAAGAGATGAAGTTTATATTGGTCATCCGGCATGGTATTAAATAAACTCTTAATACCCACGCTGCTCATCGTGCACTTTTCTACCAGTGCAACGTTTCTTTTGATGATTCTGCTTTCCATTCCGTGGTTTCTCCATAAACTGAAGGTAAATTAAGTTCTCGCGATCCTTGAGAACTATTTATCCAGGCATACATTTCTGCATTGCTATTTATCGACAAGCGACGCATAGCGCTATTCTTTTGGGCACTGATTGTTTTATTGCTTTTTTTCAGCAACGCCGCAATCTGGTTAATCCCCCATCCTTTCCCAAGGAGGCGCAATACTTTTCTTTCAGAGAGAGTGAGAACGATAGATCGTGCGCTATGGTCTAACAATTGCGGCATAGCAGGCGGAGAGAGCAGCGCCTTGCTTATTCTCTCTGCTCGTGTATTTCCCGCGTGAATGACATTCACTAAACTTTCAATCGGCTCGGCGTCAGAGAGCAGCGAGCTGACAGGACACATCAGTAGTTCAACCGCCAGAGGATAAAAGATACGAGATACGAGAAATACCCAGTGAATATCACGGTATTGAGATAATAAAGAATAATATTGTTCGCAAACTGCACGTGGATGATTGCAGTCTCCGGTTAAATCAGCAATTACCAAATCAGCACACCGTAGCTGTAATAACGTCAGTTCTTCAACAGAACGACAGTAGGTAAGTTCGTAATCGGAGAACTTTCCCTGCATTATACCTTTAAGCCCAGTTTGTATAATCGGTGATTTACTAATAATAATTGCGTTTTTGCAGCGTCCTGGCAACATATCCCCTCCACACTCACCAGTCCGCAATCGTACTTAATTAAATTCTCCCGGGTGGATTAATAATCTTAACTCACAGGAAAATACTCCGAACAATAAGCGGGGTGAATTGTTATCCTTGGTATTTATTTCAAAAAGTATTGACGGCACCATCCAAATAGCGCCAAATTCTAAGCTATTATTGCACAATTACGTATAAATACATTATCTGTACAATTATAATAACTACAATAGATCGTTAGCATGGCTTACGTATTTGCCATTCGGGAAAATAACGCTACATTTCAATCATGTCTCCCCCTCGTAACTTAGCGAACGGGAACGTTAAGATGCCACAACCGTATCACCTGTGTCTTTTTTCGACACAAAGATTGATCTTAGCCAGAGCCAGCGGGCTCATGCTTCATGATAAAAAGAAGACATTCGTCACTCAAAGAGATCCTTTTCAGTCAGAGCGAGCCATGCAAACAGAGCAGTCGTCACAGCGAACGGTTACACGGTTATGTATTCAATGCGGACTTTTTTTACTTCAGCATGGGGCAGAAAGCGCTCTGGTTGACGAGTTATCCACCCGCCTCGGGCTGGCACTTGGCATGGATAGCGTAGAAAGCGCCATCTCCTCTAACGCTATCGTCCTGACCACCATTAAAGACGGGCAATGCCTGACATCAACGCGAAAAAATCAGGATCGCGGCATTAATATGCACGTCGTGACGGAAGTGCAGCACATTGTCATTTTGGCGGAACATAAACTGCTGGATATTAAAGGGGTAGAGAAACGCTTTAGCCAGATTAAGCCGCTACGCTATCCAAGATGGCTGGTCGCCTTCATGGTCGGTTTGTCCTGCGCCTGCTTTTGTAAACTCAATAACGGCGGATGGGATGGTGCGGTGATCACCTTTTTCGCCAGCATGGTGGCAATGTATATCCGTCAGATTCTGGCATCCCGGCATTTGCACCCACAAATTAACTTTTGCATCACCGCGTTTGTGGCGACAACGATTTCTGGTCTGCTGCTGACGCTACCGACGTTTAGCCACACCCCGACCATCGCCATGGCCGCCAGCGTGCTGCTACTGGTTCCGGGCTTTCCGCTGATCAACTCCGTCGCGGATATGTTTAAGGGACACATTAATACCGGGCTCGCCCGCTGGGCAATTGCCAGTTTGCTTACACTGGCGACCTGCATTGGCGTAGTCATGTCGATGACCTTATGGGGGCTACGCGGATGGGCGTGATCGATTTCATGTTGGCGTTAATGCAGGACATGATCCTGTCGGCGATCCCGGCGGTAGGCTTTGCCATGGTATTTAATGTCCCTCATCGGGCGCTCCCCTGGTGTGCGTTACTCGGCGCGCTCGGCCACGGTTCGCGAATGGTGATGATGAGCGCAGGGTTTAATATCGAATGGTCGACTTTTATGGCATCGCTGCTGGTCGGCTGCATTGGGATCCAGTGGTCGCGTTGGTATCTGGCGCATCCGAAAGTCTTTACCGTTGCGGCAGTGATCCCGATGTTCCCTGGGATCTCCGCCTACACCGCCATGATCTCGGCGGTAAAAATCGGTCATTTTGGCTACAGCGAAGCGCTGATGATCACCCTGCTGACCAATTTTCTGAAAGCCTCATCGATTGTCGGCGCGCTCTCCATCGGGCTATCCGTGCCAGGATTATGGCTGTATCGCAAACGCCCACGCGTTTGACGGTGCACTTTCTTTAATACCCTGCAGAGAGGGGAATCTCCCCCTCATCTGCTGCTCTCCTTCTTCTCTGTGTTACTATAAAAGCAGTCTCCTTCTCGGTTGTTGTTCAGTATTGAGAAACATTATGCCCTGCAAAATTTTGACGCCAGACGTCACTAGCATTGACGCCTTACTACACGATCACCACGCCGTGCTGGCCAAGTCTGCGGGTGGCGCCGTAGCCGTATTCGCTAACAATGCGCCAGCGTTTTACGCGGTGACGCCTGCGAGACTGGCTGAGCTGTTGGCGCTTGAGGAGAAACTGTCACGCCCGGGAAGCGATGTGACATTGGATGATCAATTTTATGAAGAGCCGCAAGCCGCTCCCGTTGCCGTACCAATGGGGAAATTTGCGATGTACGCTGCCTGGCAGCCTGATGCCGACTTTCAGCGTCAGGCCGCTTTATGGGGCGTAGCGTTGAGAGAGCCGGTTACTGCTGAAGAGCTGGCCTCATTTGTTGCCTACTGGCAGGCTGAAGGAAAAGTCTTTCACCATATTCAGTGGCAGCAAAAACTGGCGCGCAGCATTCAGATTGGACGGGCCAGCAATGGCGGAATGCCAAAGCGCGATGTGAACAGCGTCAGTGAACCTGACAGCCACATTCCACCGGGTTTTAGAGGATAACGATGAAAAACGTTGGCGACCTGATGAAACGTCTGCAAAAAATGATGCCACCTAATGTCGAGCCCGCCTTTAAAACGGGCGAAGAACTGCTGGCATGGCAAAAAGAGCAAGGTGAAATTCGTGCCGCAGCGCTGGCCCGCGAAAACCGGGCTATGAAAATGCAGCGCACATTCAACCGTTCCGGTATCCGTCCGCTGCATCAGAACTGTTCGTTCGAAAACTATCGGGTAGAGTGCGAAGGTCAGATGAACGCCCTGAGCAAAGCCCGCCAGTATGTTGAAGAGTTTGACGGCAACATCGCCAGCTTTATCTTCTCCGGCAAACCCGGCACCGGCAAAAACCATTTAGCCGCCGCCATCTGCAACGAACTGTTGCTGCGTGGTAAGTCAGTGTTGATCATTACCGTGGCCGATATCATGTCGGCGATGAAAGAAACGTTCAGTAATCGTGAAACCAGCGAAGAACAGCTGCTCAACGATCTGAGCAATGTGGATCTGCTGGTGATCGACGAGATCGGCATGCAGACCGAATCCCGCTATGAAAAAGTGATCATTAATCAGATTGTCGATCGCCGTTCGTCCTCAAAACGTCCGACCGGTATGTTAACTAACAGCAATATGGATGAAATGAACAAGCTGCTGGGTGAGCGCGTGATGGATCGTATGCGCCTTGGCAACAGTCTGTGGGTCATTTTTAACTGGGAAAGCTACCGTAGTCGGGTAACCGGTAAAGAGTATTAACGTATTAGGACCACTCCTAAGACTGCCAGCGCTATACTGCGCTGAAAAGGCATAACACGAGTTGCATATAATGATGAAAACTACCAAACGTCTGCTGTGCTGTGCGCTTGCCGCCAGCACGCTCATATCTACCAGCGTTTTCGCCGCCTCCTGGCAGGATTCGCTCTCCAGCGCGGCCAGTGAGCTGAGCAAACAAAGCTCCGGCTCGCAAAGCAGCTCGTCGCTCTCTTCCCTGACCAGCCTGCTGAACGGCAGCAATCAGTCTTTGACCTCCAGCAGCATGAATAACGCCGCCGGGATCCTGGAATATTGCGCGAAACAGAAGCTGGCCTCGGTCACCGACGCGCAAAACGTCAAAAACCAGGTACTGGATAAACTGGGACTCAGCGCGCCTGAGCAGAAGCAAGACACCAACTATATGGACGGGATTCAGGGGCTGCTCAACGCCAAAGATGGTCAACAGCTGGACCTGAACACAATTGGCAACAGCTCGCTGGCGAAGCAGGTAAAAACCAAGGCCTGCGATCTGGTGTTAAAACAGGGCATGAACTTCATTTCCTGACGCACGACATGCCGCGTATAACCTGCGCGGCATCTATTTATTTTCGACAATACATTCACATTCCAAATAAACAGTATTTCTCCACAAAAACGCGCATATCTAAACCAATTCTGAATAACAACGTAATTTAATGTCACTACAATTGCAGCAATGTAACAACGCTATTACATTGTTCTCTCACCAAATGATTAGCCTGCCAGGCAATTGCCCGGTTTACTGAGGATCGACCGTTGTCAGAATTAATCTCCATCACTCTGTTTCTCGCTTCAGTGCTGATTTATGCCTGGAAAGCGGGTCGCAACACCTGGTGGTTTGCCGCCACGTTAACGGTGCTGGGGATTTTTATTGTCTTGAATATCACGCTTTATGCCAGTGACTATTTCACCGGCGACGGGATCAATGACGCGGTTCTCTATACGCTGACCAACAGCCTGACCGGCGCGGGTATCGGCAAATATATTCTGCCGGGCGTTGGGATCGCGCTGGCGCTGACGACCGTTTTTGTCGCTCTCGGCTGGATCCTACGCCGCCGTCGCCATCATCCACATCATGTGGGTTACAGTCTGCTGGCCCTGCTGCTGGCGCTGGCCTCCGTTGACGCTAGCCCGGCATTTCACCAGATAACCGAACTGGTGAAGTCGCAGTCACGCGATGGCGACCCGGATTTCCCGACGTATTATAAAGAGCCATCGAAAACCATTCCCAATCCGAAGCTGAACCTGGTGTATATCTACGGTGAGAGCCTCGAACGCACCTATTTTAATAACGACGCATTCCCGGATCTGACCCCGGAACTCGGCGCGTTGAAAAACGAAGGTCTGGATTTCAGCAACACCATGCAGCTGCCGGGTACGGATTACACCATCGCGGGCATGGTCGCCTCCCAGTGCGGTATTCCGCTGTTTGCGCCGTTTGAAGGCAACGCCTCTGCGTCGGTTTCAAGTTTCTTCCCTAACAATATTTGTCTGGGCGATATCCTAAAAAACTCCGGCTATCAGAACTACTTTGTGCAGGGTGCCAACCTGCGCTTTGCTGGCAAAGACGTGTTCCTGAAATCTCACGGCTTTGACCATCTGTATGGTGCGGAAGAGTTAAAAAGCGTGGTGGCGGACCCGACCTATCGTAACGACTGGGGCTTCTACGACGATACCGTGCTGGACGAAGCGTGGAAAAAATTCGAAGAGCTTTCGCGCTCGGGCCAGCGTTTTTCACTGTTTACCCTGACCGTGGATACCCATCATCCGGATGGATTTATCTCCCGTAGCTGCAACCGTAAACGTTATGACATCGACGGGAAGGCCAACCAATCGTTCAGCGCGGTCAGCTGCAGCCAGGAAAACATTGCCGAATTTATCAATAAAATCAAAGCATCGCCGTGGTTTAAAGATACCGTTATCGTGGTGTCTTCCGATCATCTGGCGATGAACAACACCGCATGGAAGTATCTGAACAAGCAGGACCGCAACAACCTGTTCTTCGTGCTGCGCGGCGATCAACCGCAACAGGACACGCTGGCGGTAAAGCGTAACACGATGGATAACGGCGCAACGGTACTGGATATTCTCGGCGGCGATAACTTTATCGGCCTTGGCCGCAGCAGCTTGTCGAGCGAATCCGTCTCGGAAGTGTTCCTGAACATCAAAGAAAAAATGCTGGCGTGGAAGCCCGATATCATTCGCCTGTGGAATTTCCCGAAAGAGATGAAAGAGTTCACCGTCGACCAGGACAAAAATATGATCTCTTTCTCCGGCAGTCATTTCCGCCTGCCGCTGCTGCTGCGCGTATCGGACAAACGCGTCGAGCCGCTGCCGGAAAGCGAATACTCGGCCCCGCTGCGCTTCCAGCTGGCAGATTTCGCCCCACGCGATAACTTCGTCTGGGTCGATCGCTGCTACAAAATGGCGCAACTGTGGGCGCCGGAGCTGGCACTCTCTACCGATTGGTGCGTATCACAGGGGCAGCTGGGCGGACAGCAAATCGTACAGCACGTCGATAAAGCCAAGTGGAAAAGTAAAACCGTATTTAAAGACACGGTGATCGACATGGAGCGCTATAAAGGTAACGTCGATACGCTGAAAATTGTCGATAACGACATTCGCTACAAAGCAGATAGCTTCGTTTTCAACGTGGCGGGCGCGCCGGAAGAAGTCAAACAGTTTAGCGGCATTTCACGCCCCGAATCCTGGGGACGCTGGTCCAATGCGCAGCTCAGCGAAGAAGTAACGATTGAGTACAAAGCCCCGCTACCGAAGAAATTCGATCTGGTTATTACCGCGAAAGCCTTCGGTGACAATGCCAATCGTCCGATCCCCGTGCGCGTTGGCAACGAGGAGCAGACGCTGGTGTTAGGCCATGACGTCAGCACCACCACCTTACATTTTGATAACCCGGCGGATGCCGATACGCTGGTAATTGTTCCACCCGATCCGGTCGCCACCAACGAGGGCAATATTCTCGGTCACTCTCCGCGTAAGCTGGGGATCGGGATGGTTGAAATCAAAGTCGTGGCTCAGGGTTCGTAACATGAAAGGCCTGATAGCGCTTTGCCTATCAGGCCTATCGTAAACCGAATGTATTGTCTGAAAAAAAACAGCGCCCAACACCACACCGGGCGCTGCATGGCAACCTTATTACAGACCGTTCACCGCCTGGCGCATACCCTGCACCAGAATCATCTCCAGATTGGCCGTCACCTGCCCGGCAAACCCAGGTAACAACGTCAAATCCTCTCCCCAGTGTGCCGCATCGCCAAGCACGGCATCCACCAGTTCACGCAACGTTAAATCGTTGCCAACTCGCGGCCACAGGCTGGCATACAGGCTTACCCACTGCTCATCATCCTGTATCGGATAGCGTTCCCCATCGCGCTCTGCACGATAAAACGCCAGCAGCGCAGCGAGGGCAAACGTTAACCGCACGGGCCAGCGCCCATTGTGCTTACCCGCCAGCAGCTGCGGCAAAATTCGGGTGCGGAATTTGGTCATCCCGTTAAGCGCAATGGAAAGCAACTGGTGGCGAATGTAGGGGTTCTGAAAACGCCCGCTCACCGCATCGGCAAATTCACGCAATTCGTCCGCTGGGAGATCCAACACCGGAATAATCTCCTCACTAATCGCCCGCTCGACAAAGCGGCGGACATCAGCATCCTGCATCGCCTCGCCAACGGTCTCCAGCCCGCACAGCCACGCGACCGGCACCAGAGCCGTATGCGCACCATTGAGGATAGCGACCTTGCGCTCTTTGTACGGTTTGATATCGCTCACCACACGGATATTCAGCGGACACTGCGCCAGCTTCAGCTCCTCTGCCAGCCACTGCGGCCCCTGGATCACAAACAGGTAAAAATGCTCCGCGGTATCGAGAAACGCATCGTGATAGCCAAGCGTAGCCTCCAGCGTAGCGGCTTCTTCGCGCGGGTAGCCGGTGACAATGCGGTCGACCAGCGTGGAACAGAACGTGTTTGCCGTCTCCACCCAGTCGGCAAATGCCGGAGGAAGCTGCCACTCCTGCGCATACCGCAACACCAGCGTTTTGAGCGCCTCACCGTTATAGTCGATAAGCTCGCACGGGATAATTACCCAGCCCTTATCCACCGCGCCCGCAAAGTGGTTAAAACGCTCCAGCAGCAGGCGTGTCAGCTTGGCCGGAAAACTCACCGGCGGCTCATCATCCACACGGTCAGCTGCGTGATAGCTAATTCCGGCTTCGGTGGTATTCGAAAACACAAAACGGATGTCCGCATTGTGCGCCAGCGCCAGATACGCCGCGAAATCCTGATACGGATTGATTTCGTTATTCACCGAACGGATAAGCCGTGCCTCACTCACGGCCTCACCCTGCTCGTTTAGCCCGCGAATAAGCGTGGTATAAAGCCCGTCCTGGGTATTCAGCGACGGCGGAAAATCGGTATTGATCGGGCGAACGATGGTCACACCAGCGTTCAGATCGGTTTGCTCGTTGAGGATATCCAGTTGCCAGTCAACAAACGCCCGCAGGAAGTTACCTTCACCAAACTGGATCACGCGCGTTGGGTAGCAGGCCCCCGGAAAATCACGTCGATTCAATGTCTTCATCGCATTTCTCCTCTCAGAACGTGATCACGCCTTTAATCAGTTCACGGTTGTTAATCACATCCCGTTCGTAGATTTCTGCCAGTGTGGCAAACGCGTAACGGTGCGTGAGCATCATGTCGGCGGTAAGTTTGCCTTCCGACATCAGACGGCCCACTTTGGCGAAATCTTCCGGCGTGGCGTTGCGACTGCCCATCATGGTGGTCTCTTTCTTGTGGAACTCAGGGTCAGAGAACTGCAAATCGCCTTTGAACAGCCCAACGAAAACGATGCTGCCGCCATGACGAATCAAATTCACCGTGTTATTCATCGCATGCTGATTCCCCGTGGCATCAATAACCTTTTGCGCCAACGAACCGCCAAACTGAGCGCGCAGCTGCGCATCAAAATCTTCAGCGGATGGGTCGATAACCGGGAGTCCCAACCGGGAAGACACGTGCTCCCGGCGTGCTGGACTGGTATCGGCGACCACCACCTGTGCGCCATCGGCTTTGGCAATCGCTGCCGCCCCCAGACCAATCGGACCCGCGCCGACCACCAGCACCTGCTCACTCGGAGCCACCGCCGCCCGGCGTACCGCATGAGCGCTGATAGCGTAAGGCTCAATCAGCGCCGCCGCCTGCGGGTCAATCCCCTGCGCATCCAGCAGGTTGGTCACCGGAACGGACAGATATTCACTGAAACCGCCATCCTGGTGCACGCCAATCACTGAAATCTTCTCGCAGCAGTTGGTGCGCCCGCTCAGGCATGCCGGACACTGCTGGCAGGCCACGTAAGGAATAACCGCCACCTGCTGACCATTTTTCAAATTCTGTATATTCTTACCCAGACCGACAATTTCCCCACATATTTCATGCCCTAATACACGCGGGTAGCTGAAAAAAGGTTGATTGCCACCCCAGGCATGAATATCGGTACCACAAATTCCTACCGACTTAATTTTAATTAATGCTTCACCCTCACCCGGAATAGGTATTTCGCGCTCTTTCCAGACTAATTTTTTAGGTTCCTGGCAAATCAACGTATTCATCGTAGACATGATTCTGCTCTCCTGTTTTTTTGTTGCCTCAGATATCAACGAAAATAAAAAAGACGGAGAAAGCAGAAACACAATCTGTGAATTCCAGCGCATAAAAATGTTTTAAATCGGGTTTTAATAGATAAAAAGGAGAAGCCATGAGCCGTTCGCAGAACTTACGCCACAATGTGATTAACCAGATAATCGATGATATGGCGCGTGGTCATATCCCTTCCCCACTCCCCTCACAAAGCGCACTGGCGGAGATGTACAACATCAGCCGCACCACCGTGCGCCATATGCTGAGCCACTTAGGCGAGTGCGGCGTGCTGACCCAGGTCGGCAGCCACTATGTCATCGTGCGAAAACCCGACCATGACGACGGTTTTGCCTGCACCACCGCCTCCATGACCGAGCAAAACCGGATTTTTGAGCAGGCGTTTTTCACCATGATCAACCAGCGACAGCTGCGTGCAGGCGAGAGCTTCTCCGAACTGCAGCTTGCCAGAGCCGCAGGCGTCAGCCCGGTGGTAGTGCGGGAATATCTTTTAAAATTCGAGCGTTACAACCTGATTAAAAACGAAAAACGCGGTCAGTGGAGCATGAAGCAATTCGATCAGGCCTATGCTGAACAGCTGTTTGAACTCAGAGAGATGCTGGAAACGCATTCTCTGCAGCATTTCCTCAATCTGCCCGATGATGACCCGCGTTGGTTGCAGGCTAAAACGCTGCTGGAGCGCCATCGGATCCTGCGCGACAGCATTGGCAGCAGCTTTCGCATGTTCTCGCAGTTAGATCGTGAGTTCCATGCTTTGCTACTCTCTGCTGCCGATAATGTATTTTTTAATCAATCACTTGAAATCATCTCCGTGATTTTCCACTTCCACTATCAGTGGGATGAGAGCGATCTCAAGCAGCGTAACATCATTGCCATTGATGAGCATATGACCATCCTCAGCGCGCTGATATGTCGCAGCGACCTGGATGCCACCCTGGCGCTCTGTAACCATTTGAATTCAGCCAAACAATCGATGATTCGCTCCATCAACCAGGGTTGTAACGTCGCTCATTAAGTACCGATAAAAAACAGCAAATCATTACCGGGAGCACGATTTTATAAAAATAAAAACGCCTGAAAAATACCTCTTGCCTATGCTCACGCTAAGTCGACTGCATTAAAAACTTTTGTGAGCGGTGATGAGCAAATTGATTCATCACTGGTATTTTTTCAATACTGCACAGTCCTGCTGTGTGAAAAATAAATTATTGAGGTTCAGGAGTCCGGCGTGGAAAAAAATAATATTACCCTCGACCCAAGTTCTTCGTTTGGCACGTCGTCATCTGCGGATATTAATGTTCCGCCTGAGGGCATGGTGCAACGCAGTAGCCGAATTAAACGTATCCAGACCACAGCAATGATTTTATTATTTTTTGCTGCGGTGATTAATTACCTCGACCGCAGCTCACTGTCTGTCGCCAACTTAACGATTCGTGAAGAACTGGGGCTGAGCGCCACGCAAATCGGCGTGCTGCTGTCGGTATTCTCTCTCGCTTACGGTATTGCGCAACTGCCCTGCGGCCCGCTGCTGGATCGCAAAGGTCCGCGCATTATGCTGGGATTGGGGATGTTCTTCTGGTCGCTGTTTCAGGCGCTGTCCGGCATGGTGCACAGCTTCACCCAGTTTGTGTTGGTGCGTATCGGGATGGGGATTGGCGAAGCGCCAATGAACCCGTGCGGCGTAAAGGTCATCAACGACTGGTTTAACATCAAAGAGCGCGGCCGCCCGATGGGATTATTCAACGCCGCCTCCACCATCGGGGTTGCCATTAGCCCGCCGATTCTAGCTGCCATGATGCTGGTAATGGGCTGGCGCTGGATGTTCATCACCATTGGCGTGCTGGGTATTTTCCTCGCCATCGGCTGGTACATGCTGTACCGCAACCGCGAGCAAATTGAACTGAGCGCCACGGAACAAGCGTACCTGAACGCCGGTAGCGTCAATGCCCGCCGCGATCCGCTGAGCTTTGCCGAATGGCGCAGCCTGTTCCGCAACCGTACCATGTGGGGCATGATGCTGGGCTTTAGCGGCATCAACTACACTGCATGGTTATACCTGGCCTGGCTGCCGGGCTACCTGCAAACCTCCTACAACCTGGATTTAAAAAGCACCGGATTAATGGCGGCGATCCCATTCCTGTTTGGCGCAGCCGGCATGCTGATTAACGGTTTTGTCACCGACTGGCTGGTGAAAGGCGGTATGGCGCCGATTAAGAGCCGTAAGATTTGTATTATCGCCGGGATGTTCTGCTCCGCGGCCTTCACCTTCGTCGTGCCACAGGCCACAACGTCAATGGCCGCCGTGTTACTGATCGGTATGGCGCTGTTCTGTATCCACTTCGCAGGTACCTCGTGCTGGGGTCTGATCCACGTCGCCGTCGCCTCACGTATGACAGCTTCCGTGGGCAGTATCCAGAACTTTGCCAGCTTTATCTGCGCGTCGTTCGCACCGATCGTCACCGGTTTTATTGTTGATACCACCAACTCTTTCCGCCTGGCGTTGATCATCTGCGGCTGCGTCACCATGGTGGGTGCCCTCGCCTACATCTTCCTGGTTCGCCAACCCATCAGCGATCCGCGTAAAGATTAATCCTCCAGATGCCCGATAACACCGCGTTTATCGGGCATGTTATGCTCCTCGTATGAACATCACCTTGCGCGCTACTACTCTGGCAGACACTGCCGCTCTTCCCGCCATCGAACGATCTGCGGGGCAACGTTTTTTACGCATCCCCGAACTGGCGTGGATTGCTGAAGACCAGATTTTATCGGCTGCTCAGCATCAGGCTTTTGCCGCCGCAGGCATAAGCTGGCTGGCGCAGGTCAATACGCTTCCGGTCGGTTTTTTGGTTGCCGAAACGCTGGGGTCATCGCTGTTTATTGCTGAACTGTCGCTGCATCTGGAGTGGCAGGGAAAAGGAATTGGCCGCAGATTGATTGAGTATGTTGCCGAACAGGCGCGCGCGAAAGGTTACACGTCGCTCACGCTGACCACCTTCCGCAATGTGCCGTGGAATGCGCCATGGTACGCGCGACTGGGATTTGAAATGCTGGCTGACGAGACTCTGCCTGCAAAGTTGCGCCAGAAAAGAGAAGAGGAAGCGGCGCATGGACTGGCATTTGAATCGCGCTGCGCCATGCGCCTGATGTTGCGCTAATTGCCCGATGGCGGCTACGCCTTATCGGGCCTAAGTAACATTTCCGGCAACCACGTAACTTTCCCGTAGCCCAGATAAGCGATAGCGCCATCCGGCAACCACGTATCTTTCCCCGTAGGCCGGATAAGCGATAGCGCCATCCGGCAACCACGTAACTTTCCCGTAGGCCGGATAAGCGATAGCGCCATCCGGCATCACAGGCTTAGAACGTTTCCCAGTTATCCCCGGCATCCGTTACCGCGGCTTTGCGCGGCTGGACCGTTGAAACCGGTTTAGCGGCCGCAACGTCACGCGCGCGCTGTTGGTCATGCTGAATACGGAACACGGCAACGGCCTGAGTAAGGCGGCTAGCCTGCTCTTCCAGCGCCGCAGCGGCGGCGGCGGATTCTTCCACCAGCGAGGCGTTCTGCTGCGTCACGCGATCCATCTCGGCAACGGCCAGACCCACCTGGTCAATACCGCGGCTCTGTTCATCAGAAGCAGAGGCGATTTCACCCATGATATCGGTCACGCGGGTTACCGCATTGACGATCTCATCCATGGTTTCACCGGCGCTTTCTACCAGGGTTGAACCGACATCCACGCGGCTGACCGAGTCTTCAATCAGGCTCTTAATCTCGCGCGCGGCCTGCGCACTACGCTGGGCCAGGTTACGCACTTCACCCGCAACCACCGCAAATCCACGGCCCTGCTCACCTGCACGTGCTGCTTCTACCGCGGCGTTGAGTGCCAGAATGTTAGTCTGGAAGGCAATGCCGTCGATGACGCTGATAATGTCGGCGATTTTCTGCGAACTGGACGCGATGTCACGCATGGTTTGCACCACGTTATCCACCACTTTGCCGCCTTTCTGCGCGGTTTCAGAAGCACTCAGCGCCAAATGGCTGGCCTGACGCGCGTTTTCGGCGTTCTGCTTCACGGTCGCCGTCAGCTGTTCCATGCTGGCTGCGGTTTCTTCCAGAGATGCAGCCTGCTGCTCGGTACGCGAGGAGAGATCGTTATTGCCCATCGCAATCTCGCTGGCCCCGCTGTAAATCGCGTTGGCACCGTTACGCACGTCACCCACGGTATTCATCAGCTCACCCTGCATATGGCGCAGGCTTTCCGCCAGCTGTCCAATCTCGTTGGAACCTTCCACCTCAATACGCTTCACCAAGTCACCGCTGGCGATATGACGAATGCTGTCGATCAGACGGTTCATAGGAGAGATAAGGGTCAGCTTGATACCAAACCAGACCGCAATAATCGCCGCCAGTACGGTAATCAGCACACAAACCAACACCCACATCGCCTGGCTGTAAGAGCTGTTGTTATCTGCCACCGCGATGTCATACAGGCGATCGTTCTGCTGCATGTAGTTGATATATTGCTTCTCAAAACCATCCTGATAGCGCTGTGTCGGTTGATCAAAGAACGCGTTGATCTTCCCGTCACCCAGTAACTGGATCAGCTCCGCCAGCGCACCGTGATAGATGTCATAGGTGCGATTGATCTCCTGGAAAGCGGCTTCGCTTTGGCGTGGATCGCGCGGGAGCGACTCGTAAATCGCCCAGTTTTTTTCCGTCAGCTTCAGCGCCGTACTCGCCACCTGCATCAGTTCGGCAACGGTCGCGCCGCTGCCGATATTGCTCTGATCCATCATGTAGCGAATGCCTGCCCGGTTCAGGGTGTTACGCGTTTGCAGCAGCTCAACCCAGGTGGCGTTCAGCGCAGACTGTTGCTGGCGAATGGTTTGCAGAACAGTAAAGTTCTCTTTGTCATTCTTAAGTGAGTTAAAAAACAAGCCGCCAGAGGCGAGCTGTAAAAGGCCAAATAGCGCCAATACCAGCAGTAAGCTGGTAACAATCTTCATTCGTTTTAACATGTTTTCTCTTTCCGCTAGACAGATACTCTGGTTTTCGGCCTGGAAAGAGAAAACTTTATGGTGCCAGCAATTGCCACAGAATTATCGTTTTCACATTAAATACCGTTCCCTATGACAAATTACGCAAAAAATTAGTCGTTCCATTACGTCTTAGGTGTAGGATTCCGTTTTTTGAAGGAAAGGATGCTTCTATGTTAAATCGCGATTTTGATCACCTATCCACCCTCGCACACCACTTTTTTGAACGTGAAGATATTCGCCAAAAGCTCAATATCATCGATCAGTACAACATCTCCGGTTGGGAAGTCTGGATGCAGATAGAATTTGCCAATCTGCTAGCTTCGACGGGTCATGAATGGTGGCGTGAGCAAACTCTTGCTTGCGATCTCCGGAAAAATCCACAGCGTTTGTCTGTACGTGCAGATTTCTTGTTGCGGAAAAAAGGCTGGACGCAGGATAGCTACATTGCGCTTGAACTCAAACAGAACCAGGATCCGACAAGCTGCGTCAGAAATATGATTGCTGATTTGGTTAAAAGCGCAAAAATCAAACGTTCGGAATTAGAGCTGCGTAGCTTCTGGACGCTGGGGGTAACGCCCCGCATAGATAAAGAGCGCCTCGATGAACTCATTGACTACTATCTGGATGAAAAATATTACCTGACTAAATCACGTAAGAAACATGTGTTGCTCAGAGACATCGAACATACGCCTTATTGTTATATCGTAATCTGAGTCTCTCAGTGAGGTGCTTTGTCAGTGGGAAAACACGGCATGTAGACAGGCAAACGCTATAATGCCGTGACCTCAATCACATAAATATCCCCGTTAACCCCTACTGCTTACCGCTCACTGACACTTGGGACCGCTTAAGCTGACATACAACCGCTCACTTATTTACCTTACTTTACGCGCGTAATTCTCTGGCAAGATCCCCCCAACATAGCAGTCAATTTACCTCCTCAAACACAAGATCAAACCCACGCGGCTTCGGCCAATTATTAATTAGATACCAGGTTTTACTATGGATACGAAAAAGATATTCAAGCACATACCCTGGGTGATTCTCGGAATCATCGGTGCATTCTGCCTCTCGGTAGTGGCATTACGTCGGGGTGAGCACATTAGTGCCCTGTGGATCGTTGTCGCCTCAGTTTCTGTTTATCTGGTGGCCTATCGTTACTACAGCCTGTACATCGCCCAAAAGGTGATGAAACTTGACCCAACGCGTGCCACGCCGGCGGTCATCAACAATGACGGTCTGAACTACGTTCCAACCAACCGTAACGTCTTGTTTGGTCACCACTTTGCCGCTATCGCAGGTGCTGGTCCGCTGGTTGGGCCGGTACTGGCTGCGCAGATGGGCTACCTGCCTGGTACGCTGTGGCTGCTGGCAGGCGTCGTGCTGGCCGGTGCGGTGCAGGACTTCATGGTACTGTTTATCTCTTCCCGCCGTAACGGTGCATCTCTGGGTGAGATGATCAAAGAAGAGATGGGCCCAATACCGGGAACCATTGCGCTGTTCGGCTGCTTCTTAATCATGATCATCATCCTCGCAGTACTGGCGTTGATCGTGGTGAAAGCGCTGGCAGAAAGCCCGTGGGGTGTGTTCACCGTCTGCTCAACCGTACCTATCGCGTTGTTCATGGGGATCTATATGCGATTCCTGCGACCGGGACGCGTGGGCGAAGTGTCGGTGATTGGTATTGTGCTGCTGGTTGCCTCTATCTACTTCGGCGGCGTGATTGCGCACGACCCGTACTGGGGCCCGGCGCTGACCTTTAAAGACACCACCATTACCTTTACCCTGATCGGCTACGCATTTATCTCTGCGCTGCTGCCGGTATGGCTGATCCTCGCCCCGCGCGACTATCTGGCTACCTTCCTGAAAATCGGCGTTATCGTCGGTCTGGCGGTGGGGATTGTTATCCTCAACCCGGAACTGAAAATGCCGGCAATGACGCAGTACGTTGATGGTACTGGCCCGCTGTGGAAAGGCGCTCTGTTCCCGTTCCTGTTCATCACCATCGCGTGTGGTGCGGTATCTGGCTTCCACGCGCTGATTGCTTCCGGTACCACACCGAAGCTGCTGGCCTGTGAAACCGACGCGCGCTTTATCGGTTACGGCGCAATGCTGATGGAATCCTTCGTCGCAATTATGGCGCTGGTTGCCGCGTCTATCATCGAACCAGGTCTGTACTTCGCGATGAACACCCCGCCTGCGGGCCTTGGCATCACCATGCCGAACCTGCATGAAATGAGCGGCGAAAACGCACCGCTGATTATGGCGCAGTTGAAAGACGTCACCGCACATGCGGCAGCGACTGTCAGCTCCTGGGGCTTCGTCATTTCGCCTGAGCAGATCCTGCAAACCGCGAAAGACATCGGTGAACCGTCCGTTCTGAACCGCGCAGGTGGCGCACCGACGCTGGCTGTTGGTATCGCTCACGTGTTCCACAAAGTGCTGCCGATGGCTGATATGGGCTTCTGGTACCACTTCGGTATTCTGTTCGAAGCGCTGTTCATCCTGACCGCACTGGATGCCGGTACCCGTTCTGGCCGCTTTATGCTGCAGGATTTGCTGGGTAACTTCGTGCCGTTCCTGAAGAAAACCGACTCCCTGGTTGCGGGTATCATCGGTACTGCGGGCTGCGTAGGTCTGTGGGGTTACCTGCTGTATCAAGGCGTTGTTGACCCGCTGGGCGGCGTTAAGAGCCTGTGGCCGCTGTTCGGTATCTCTAACCAGATGCTGGCTGCCGTGGCACTGGTTCTCGGCACCGTGGTACTGGTTAAAATGCAGCGCACCAAATACATCTGGGTTACCGTTGTTCCGGCAGTATGGCTGCTTATCTGCACCACCTGGGCGCTGGGTCTGAAACTGTTCAGCACCAACCCGCAGATGGAAGGCTTCTTCTTCATGGCGAATCAGTACAAAGAGAAGATTGCTAATGGCGGCGAACTGACCGCTCAGCAGATTGCCAACATGAACCACATCGTCGTCAACAACTACACCAACGCAGGTCTGAGTATTCTGTTCCTGGTGGTGGTGTACAGCATCATTTTCTACGGGTTCCGTACCTGGCAGAAAGCCCGCGCCATCAACGGTCGCTCTGATAAAGAGACACCGTATGTACCGGTGCCGGAAGGCGGCGTGAAGACATCTTCACACCACTAAGATGTATTCAGCCCCGCTCCGGCGGGGCTTTTCGCTTATCAGGATTGTTTATGTTTGGTACTTTAGGGCAAGCTAAAAAATATCTCGGTCAGGCGGCGAAGATGCTGATTGGCATTCCGGACTACGACAACTATGTCGAGCACATGAAGACCAACCATCCCGATAAGCCGTACATGACCTACGAAGAATTCTTCCGCGAGCGCCAGGAAGCCCGCTACGGTAGCGGCGGAAGCAGTTGCTGTTAGAAGGAGAAGTGAATGACCCCGATTGCAGTTACCCTACTCACCGGTTTTCTTGGCGCGGGTAAAACCACCCTGCTGCGCCATATTCTCAACGAGCAGCACGGTTACAAGATTGCCGTTATCGAAAACGAATTCGGCGAAGTCTCGGTGGACGATCAGCTGATTGGCGATCGCGCCACGCAGATCAAAACCCTGACCAACGGCTGTATTTGCTGTACCCGCTCCAGTGAACTGGAAGACGCATTGTTAGATCTGCTCGACAACCTCGACAAAGGCGCCATCAATTTCGACCGTCTGGTGATCGAGTGCACCGGCATGGCCGACCCCGGCCCGATCATTCAGACCTTTTTCTCCCATGAAGTGATTTGCGAACGCTACCTGCTGGACGGCGTAATTGCGCTGGTTGACGCGGTACATGCCGACGAGCAGATGAACCAGTTCACCATCGCCCAGTCGCAGGTAGGCTACGCAGACCGGATCCTGCTGACCAAAACCGACGTCGCAGGTGAAAGCGAAAAACTGCGTGAGCGCCTGGCGCGCATCAACGCCCGTGCGCCGATTTACACCGTGACACATGGTGATATCGACCTCTCCCTGCTGTTCGATACCAACGGTTTTATGCTGGAAGAGAACGTAGTCAGCGCCAAACCGCGCTTCCACTTTATCGCCGACAAGCAAAACGATATCTCCTCGATCGTCGTCGAGCTGGATTACCCGGTCAACATTAGCGACGTGTCGCGAGTGATGGAAAACCTGCTGCTGGAATCCGCCGAGAAGCTGCTGCGCTACAAAGGTATGCTATGGATTGAAGGCGAGCCAAACCGCCTGCTGTTCCAGGGCGTCCAGCGCCTGTACAGCGCCGACTGGGACCGCCCGTGGGGCGACGAGCAACCGCACAGCCAACTGGTGTTTATCGGCATTAATTTGCCGGAAGACGAGATCAGAGCTGCGTTTGCGGGATTGAAGAAGTAATCCCCTGCTGAATTGCCCGGTGGCGCTACGCTTACCGGGCATGGAAATAGCACTTTCCCGTAGGCTGGATAAGGCGCAGCCGCCATCCGGCACTTGCCCCCACTCACTCGGTAATTACAAACCGCGTCGCGGCAAAGCAGTTCAAAACCCGGTGCACCAGAAATACCATGGTGAGCGTTGCCACCAGCGCGACGGTGACGGAGGTGATGCGGTACAGATCGCTGAACACCAGGTCCTGATCCGGGTGCAGGTTCTGACCAAACATAATGCCGATAGTAGTGATACTGGCAAAACCCACGCCCGCCCCGACTTTTTCCATTACGTGCAGGCGGGCGCTGAACGCCAGCCCGAGGCCAATCAGCGGCATCATCAGCAGCATATGGTTGCTGAAATCATAGATAAGCAGCTGCACCAGCAGAATATACAGGCAGGCCAGCACCACGCCGACCACGCGCCAAATCGAGCTGATCACCGCACCGCGGTAGTGCATCGGAAACAGGATCAAAATGCCGGCCATCAGCGCCGACAGCGAATCACTCAAATCGCAGATCTGGAAGACCACAAAAATCATCGTCGCCACCGTGCCGGAAAGCAGCGATTCATGGCGCACCCGGGCGGCATCTTTCTCAATGCGCGGCGGTGGCTGGCGGGGTTCCACGTCCGGGATCAGATAATGCAGCAACGCGCTCAGCGCCACCGCCATGACGCAGGCTTCCATATTGGAGAACATCAGCGTATGCCAGTTGGTGGTGGGATAGCTCATAAAGTTGAGCATCGTGCTCTGGCATACCACGCCCATCGAACCGAGCAGAAACAGTGGCCCTTTGCTCATAAAACGAAAACGCATCACGTACAGGCCGAACACCACCAGTGTCATAACCAGCGGCCACTGCGACAGATAGCCGACGATCAGCACCATTTCGACACAGTTCACCGCCGCGCTGAACACAAACTGTGTTGCCACATGGCGGTTGAATACCGGTACCAGCGACAGCAGCATCAGCGGATAAACCACAAAAAATACGCCGTACTGCACGTTGTAGAAGGTCGAGATACTCAGCGCGATTGTCCCGGCAACGGAGATACGCAGGGTCTGGCGAAAATCATTGGCGGTGTAGACAATATTCCCGTGCGGCGTAAAGACGTGGGCCAGCGTGTTAATAGACATAATGTAGCCAGCTGACGAGGTGGATCTGCGCCCCGGCAAAGGTGCGGGCGAATACGCCCTGGCTGTTATACAGCTGTACCGTAGCGCGCGCCCCGGTCGGTAACGGCGTGTCGAGCGGTTCGTTCAGCGCGACGTGAATGCGCATACGCTGGGCATCGCGCACCCAGCGGGTGGACTGTTCCGGCTGCGACAGCTGGCCGTTAACCTGCTCCTGACCCGCCAGAATACCGGCATCGCTGCTGGTGACGCGGGCAGAGAAAACCTTGCCCGGCAAGGCATCGAACACCACGGCGGCATCGGTATTCACGCGAGTGTGGCGCAGACTTTTCTCGCGAAAGTCGGCCACGATATCGGTCTGATGGCTGACCAGCGCCAGCAGCGGCGTGGCCGCGGTGGCGTAAAGCCCTGGGCTAAGCTGGAGATTACTCACCGTACCGTCGGTCTGGGCATATACTTTGCTCCAGCCGAGGTTCAGTTGCGCCTCTTCCAGCGTGTTACGGTATTTTTGCAGCGTTACGTTACGTTTGTCATTGCGCTCGCCGCGCTGGATCAACAGGTTCTGAATACTGGCATTCAGCGCCGCCACCGACTGCTCGCTGGTTTGCCAGGCGGTACGCACCTTGTCGAGATCGGATTGCGACACATTCTGCATGGCGCTCAGGCGCTGATAGCGGTCTAAGGTGGTCTTATCGTTGCGGGCGTTGAATTGCGCGGTGCGCAGGTTGGCGCGGGCAGAGACAATCTGCGCATCCAGCTGTTGGTTACTCAGCTTCGCCTGCTCAAGGGCAATTTGCGCAGCCTCGACCTTATTGATAAATGGCGTCGGATCCAGTTCGTACAGCAAATCGCCCTTCTTCACCTGGCTATTATTGTGTACATGCACCTGCGAGACGTAGCCGGAAACGCGTGAGGAAACAGGCGTTACCACGCGCATCACCGTGGAGTCCGGCGTCAGCGGGATCCAGATATCGGCAACGATAAACCAGGCGAATATTACCAGGAAAGCGGCAATACTCACCCTTACCCAACGGGCAAATTTTTGTTCTGGGGTCATCATAGTTTTTTAGTGTTGATTGTCTTCTTCGCGGATTGTCCGCAGATTGCAGGCGATTTGATTGAGCGTGGCGCTGAAGGAAGCGAGTTCCGCCTCAGGGATGGTGCAGGTGACGCGATGTTGGTATGTCTCTATCACCCGGTTGAGTTCGTCCAGCCTTGCGCGGCCTTGCGCGGTCAGCGCCAGCAGGCGGATGCGTTTGTCATAGGGCGATGTGGAACGCAGCAGATAGCCCTGCTTTTCCAGCTGCGAGAGGGTGCGCATCAGCGGCGGCAGTTCGATGCCCTGCATTTGTGCCAGTTCACTGACTGAGACGTTGTCTCCCAGTTGATACAGTTGCATCAGTACCGTCCAGCTGGACTGCGTCAGGCCAGTATCGGTGATGGCAGCATCAATAATGGCCCGCCACTGGCGCACCACCATTGCCATGCGCATCCCCATCGGGCGGCGGGCAAACAGTTCATCTTCAGTCATCTTACTTTCCTCTCATCGCTGAAGAGAAAATAATACTTATCAGGATAAGTATCAAGAAACGGACTAACCAGAAGCATGAATTGATAAATATTGTGAATGTAAAAGAGGCTGGGGCGATAACCCCCAGCCTCTGTCGATGAAAGAAAATCACTCCACCTGATCGCGTCGCAGCCCGACGTCCCGCAACCGCTCATCACTCATCTGTTGCAATACGCGCCGCGTTTGCGCTCGCAGCCGCCACGCCTTGTATGCCCGCCAGATCAGTACAAACCCAATAAACGGCTGTTTTGCTTTATTCTCGTGAAATTCCATACCTTGCCTCCCCGCCTTGCCAGAGGCTTTATCTTCACGGATCTGGCCTAAAACAATACAGACTCACAAAGTACTTTTATTTAACATACAGATTGGTTAAAAAGAGTTCTGCATCGCTTTTTTCACACCAATCTGTACTGATTTTTTAATCTGTATGGTACCCATGAGGGATACAGCATGACGCGTTACCAACATCTGGCCAATCTGCTGGCCGAACGCATTGAGCAAGGGCTGTATCGCCATGGCGAAAAACTGCCCTCGGTTCGCAGCCTGAGCCAGGAGCATGGGGTCAGCATCAGCACCGTCCAGCAGGCGTATCAGACGCTGGAACAGCGCCAGCTGATCACGCCCCAACCACGTTCCGGTTATTTTGTCGCGCCACAAAAAGCGCAGCCACCCGTGCCACCAATGTCGCGCCCGGTACAGCGTCCGGTCGAAATAACCCAGTGGGATCAGGTGCTGGATATGCTGGCTGGTCATGCGGACAAATCGATAATCCCGTTTAGCAGCGGCGTGCCCGATATTAATCAACCCAGCCTGAAGCCGCTGTGGCGCGAGCTCAGCCGCGTGGCACAGCACAACCTGCGCGCGATACTGGGCTACGATGAAATCTCCGGATGCCGTGAACTGCGTCAGCAGATTGCGCGGCTGATGCTGGACGGCGGTTCGGTGGTCAATGCAGATGATATTGTGATCACCAGCGGCAGTCAGAGCGGAATGTCGCTGGCGCTGCTGACGGTCTGCCAGCCCGGAGATATTGTCGCCGTTGAATCACCGGCCTACTACGGCACGATGCAGCTACTGCGCGGCTTAGGGATCAAGGTGATTGAGATCCCAACCGATCCGGATACCGGGATCAGCATTGAAGCGCTGGAGCTGGCGCTGGATCAGTGGCCGGTCAAAGGTGTACTGCTGGTTCCCAACTGCAACAACCCGCTCGGATTCATTATGCCGGATGCGCGTAAACGGGCGGTGCTCGCCCTCGCCCAGCGTCACGACATCGTCATTTTTGAAGACGATGTGTATGGCGAGCTGGCCACAGAGTACCCGCGCCCGCGCACGATCCACTCCTGGGACAGCGACGGCCGCGTAATACTCTGCAGTTCGTTTACCAAATCCGTCGCCCCCGGTCTGCGCGTGGGTTGGGTGGTGCCCGGTCGTTATTACAACAAACTGCTGCACATGAAGTACGCCGTCATTGGAACTAACGTTCCCGCTACGCAACTGGCAGCGGCTTCCTTTGTGCGCGAAGGACATTATCATCGACATATTCGTCGTATGCGCCAGATTTATCAGCGCAATATGGAGATCTACACCTGCTGGGTACGGGAATACTTCCCCTGCGGGATCTGCGTCACCCGACCAAAAGGTGGCTTTATGCTGTGGGTCGAGCTGCCGCTCCAGGTCGATATGGTCTGTGTCGCTAAGCAGCTCTGTCGCCTCAAAATCCAGGTTGCACCGGGTTCTCTGTTCTCCGCATCCGGGAAGTATCGCAACTGTGTGCGCATCAACTGCGCATTGCCGCCAAACGATAAGCATCGGGAAGTAATGCAGAAGCTCGGAGAGGCGGTAAAAACGGCAATAGAGTAGATCGAGCTGCCCGGCGCTTCCGGGTAGGCAATTAGGCAGTTTAAGCTATATCTAATGGCTTAAACCCTGAATATCTTCAGCGGAAAGTCGGGTGATTTTTTGTACCGTGCTGATATCGATGCCATCTGCCAGCATGGTGCGGGCAATACGCAGTGCCTCATCACGTCGCCCCTTTATCAGTCCTTCCTGTTTGCCTTCTTTTTTGCCTTCTTGTTTACCTTCCAGCTTGCCTTCAAGCCATCCTTTTTGAAATCCTGCCTCATGTAATCTGTCCGCGATCGTCATCAAATGCTCCTTGTGCTGCGGTGAACGTTCGGCAACCCCGCGAATAAACTCACTGAATCGAGGTGCATCGCCAGTTCGTAAAATATAATTAAACAGCGTCTTTATCTGAGTGTCATTAGTCAGTCCGGTAAGTAGCAGGGAAACAATTTGCTCGACCAACCCCATAAGATCGCGTTGACGGATATGTTTTTGGATTAACTCCAGCAGCGCCATACGTCGATGCTGCACAATTTCGTCATCCGGAATAACCGTAATATCCACCAGCGGAAACGCCGCAGCATACAGCTGACGAGCCAGCTTCGGGTTGGCAAACTCATCCAGCCAGCACAGCGAATAAGGGTACGGGCTTTTAGCGCCGTGATAAAACAGCATCGGCACCACCAGCGGCAACTGCTGATGCCCGGCATCTAAATGTTTCTGCATGGCCGCTACCGCATAGCGCATCAGTCTGAATGCCATATGCGCATCCGGTGTGCTTTGGTGTTCAATCACTACATAAATATATCCATCCCCATCCGTCGTTTTCACCGACCACAGCACATCGGAATAGTACGCACGTAAATTCTCTTCGATAAAACTGTCTGACTCGAGTTTAAGCGTCTGAAGATCGCAAAGCTCGCGCAGCGAAGCGGGAAGATGTATTTGTAGGAAATCCCGTGCAGTCTCAGGGTGACGTAAAAATGTTTTAAAAACCGCATCATGCGGTGTTGAAGTGGAAGCTTTGTTCATGGCGATCCTTCACCTGAAAATAAGATGCCATGACTGTAGCGCCGGAAAACCACATCCTCACCTGCAACTTTCTCTCTTTGCGAGGCGATTTCCGGGATAACAACATCCTTATGTAACGTCTGCATTTGTCTGGAACACGTCACGCAGAATCGCCATCTCAATGCGCATTCCCACTTTTTCACCACTCGGCCTGTGCTATAACAAATCATCACTTTCAGGGAGGACGCGATGTGACGCATACCCGGAATATTCCACAATCGTTCTGGCGTGATGAGCAGTTGCCGTGGCTGGAACTGCGCAGCACCTGGCAAAGCCAGCAGGCCTATAAGCGGCATCACCACTCTCAGCTCTCGATTGGGGCAATTCTCGAGGGGGAAACGTGCTGTCTGTGCGATGGCGAGGTATACCATCTGCAGGTGGGCGATCTGATTGTGATACCGCCTCTGGCACCTCACAGCTGTAATCCTGTTAACGGACAGTTTCGCAGCTATCATATGCTTTATCTTGATGCCCAGTGGTGTCTTGCTAATCTGCCTGCACAGAACACCCATCAGCGGCTTTGCACGCCTGCTCCCGTTATCCGCGATGCGCAATTATTCCAGCGTTATATGCACCTTGTGACGCTCATGCCGCAACGCCAAACCGCGCAAATAACGGATGCCGCACAAGCATTGCTGCACACGCTGCCGTTGCAGTCGGTCACACAAGACAACCTAAGCGCCACCAGCCAGTATCTGCGCGAACGGTTGCAGTCCAGCCTGCTCGCGCCGCCCTCGCTCGATGAGCTGGCACATGAGTGTCATATGCGTAAAGAGACGCTGATCCGTACCTTTAAGCAGGACACCGGGCTGACGCCAGGAAGTTATCTGAACATCATACGTATTGACTATGCTCGCCAGCGGCTTCGGGCCGGGGACGAAATTGCCGATGTCGGCTACCAGAGCGGATTTGCCGACCAGAGCCATTTCCATCGCACCTTTGTTCGCTACACCGCCGCCACACCGCGCCAGTACGCGTTGGGACGATCAATATCAGACAATAATTAGCGCTGTGTCAGGCGTACGGTGATCTCAGATTCATTCTCTGAGGTCGCTATGTCGCTGCTTTCTGTACTTTTTCCTTCTGCTTTTCCCGCGCTGGCACTGGCGCATTTCGTCGCATTGCTTAGCCCCGGGCCGGACTTCTTTTTACTGGTCGGTTACGCCGCACGATACCGGATGCGCGGCAGCGCCGGGTTGTGCGTGGGGATCGCTTTCGGCAACGGGCTGTATATTCTGCTGGCAATTATCGGTTGGGGGATCCTGCGCCAGCTTCCCCTGTTGTTTACGGTTATTGAGCTGCTGGGCGCGCTCTATTTATTGTGGATTGGCAGCCTGCTGGTACGCAGCCGCCCGCAAACGCTGACCGGAACAGACGCCCAGTCTACCTGTCCAGGATTTGGCAAACAGATACTACTGGGATTGGGTTCGTCACTGCTCAACCCAAAAAATGCGCTGTTCTATCTGGCGCTAATGACCGCCCTGCTCGGCCCGTCGGTGACGCTGCTGCAACAAACCATGAGCGGGATCTGGATAACCAGCATAGTGCTGTGCTGGGATCTGCTGATCGTGATGTTCATCAGTTTACCGCAGATCCAGAGACGGTTATCCAGAGGGATATTATGGGTAGAACGTATCGCTGGCGGTGTATTGATTATCTTCGGTTGTGCCATCGCTCTGCGGTTTTTGCAGAGCATCGTAGTCTGATTTGCAGGGCGATTTTCTGCACATAAACCGGATAAACTCGTTTAATTAATATCCAATCCGCATTAAACTGCGGATGGTTATTACCCGTTCAACTTACTCTTCCTGAGGTGCGATGTGCTGATTGTTACCTGTAATCGTTACGTTTTCTGACCCCGCGTCAGTGAGCGTATCTTCTGTTTGCGCTTCGCGCAGACAGCGTTTTTGATTACATGAAATTCAGTACATTTGCAGTCTGCTTTTTTCTGTCATCGGTCTGACGTCTCAAAGACGGTATTGAATTTCGCTATTCCCGTTGAGGGTTTTCTCCCGACAAGGAGCTGTTTTATGCAACGGATTCTCGCGTTTTTCTCCCAACGCGCCACAACGCTATTTTTTCCTGTCGCGTTAATTTTATATGACTTCGCCGCCTATCTGTCGACGGACCTGATCCAGCCTGGCATCATCAATGTGGTACGTGATTTCAACGCCGATGTTAGCCTGGCACCCGCTGCGGTGAGCCTCTATCTGGCGGGCGGCATGGCGTTGCAATGGCTGCTGGGGCCGCTTTCCGACCGAATTGGCCGTCGACCCGTGCTGATTGCGGGGGCGTTAATCTTTACCCTCGCCTGTGCTGCCACGCTGTTCACTACCTCAATGACGCAGTTTCTGGTAGCCCGATTTGTGCAGGGTACCAGCATCTGTTTTATCGCGACCGTTGGCTATGTCACGGTGCAGGAGGCGTTTGGGCAAACGAAGGCCATTAAGTTAATGGCGATAATCACTTCCATTGTGTTGGTTGCACCGGTTATCGGCCCACTCTCCGGAGCGGCGCTAATGCACTTTGTACACTGGAAGATCCTGTTTGCCATCATTGCCGTCATGGGGTTTATCGCTCTGATTGGGTTAATGTTAGCCATGCCGGAAACCGTCCAGCGCGGCGCGGTGCCGTTCAGTGCCCGCGGCGTAGTGCGTGATTTCCGCGACGTTTTCCGCAACCGGGTGTTCCTGTTTGGCGCAGCCACGCTGTCGTTAAGCTATATCCCGATGATGAGCTGGGTGGCGGTCTCACCGGTTATTCTGATCGATGCTGGCGGCATGACCACATCGGAGTTTGCCTGGGCACAGGCCCCGGTATTTGGCGCGGTGATCGTCGCCAATATGGTGGTCGTCCGCTTCGTGAAGGATCCGACCCGGCCACGCTTTATCTGGCGAGCGGTTCCCATTCAGTTGAGCGGGCTGGCGGTATTGATTGCTGGCAATTTACTGTGGCCGCACGTGTGGTTGTGGTCAGTGCTGGGGACCAGCCTGTATGCGTTTGGCATTGGAATGATCTTCCCGACGCTGTTCCGCTTTACGCTGTTTTCCAACAACTTACCGAAGGGTACGGTTTCCGCATCGTTGAATATGGTGATCCTGACGGTGATGGCGGTTTCTGTCGAAATTGGGCGTTGGTTATGGTTCAACGGCGGCAGGATTTCGTTTCATCTGCTGGCGGTTGCGGCAGGGATAGCTGTCGTGTTCACGCTGGCAGGTTTACTCAAACGGGTACGCCAGCATGAGGCAACGACGTTAGCCACTGAAAACTAACCTGCCCGCTTATCCGGCCTACGACAACTATGTAGGCCGGATAAGGCGCTTGCGCCGCATCCGGCTACGCTCACCTCACCTTACGCAATGCGTGCAAATCCCGCTTCCAGATCGGCAATCAGGTCGTCGATATCCTCAAGGCCAATATGCACCCTGACCAGCGTGCCGCTGAAATCTACCTCTCCAGCCGGGCGAATGCTGTTCAGCTCTTCCGGCTGGTTCGCCAGAATGAGCGACTCAAATCCGCCCCACGAATAGGCCATATGGAACAGCGAGAAGTTATCGAGGAAATTCGCCATCTGTTCGTCGGTCAGTCTCTTTTTCAGCACAAACGAGAACAGGCCTGAGCTTCCGATAAAATCACGCTGAAAATACTCATGGCCCGGACATTCCGGTAATGCCGGATGATTCACCCGTGCCACTTCCGGCCTTGCCGACAGCCAGCGGGCAATATGGATGCTGCTCTCCTGATGCTGCTTAAGGCGTACCGCCAGGGTGCGCAATCCGCGGCTGCCGTTGTAGGCCGTATCGGCATCCAGCGTTTGCCCCATCAGATAGGAGTTCTCACGTAAACGATCCCAACAACGGGCGTTCGACACCGCCGTGCCCAGCATGGCGTCCGAATGGCCGATGGTGTACTTCGTTCCCGCCTGAATGGAAATATCCACGCCATAATCCAGCGCTTTGAACAGCACGCCTGCCGCCCAGGTGTTGTCGATCATAATGACAATCTCCGGATTCACCGCGCGGATAGCCTTCACCATCCCCGGCACGTCCTGGACTTCCATGGTGATAGAACTTGGTGACTCAAGGAATACAACCTTTGTTTCCGGACGCAGAAGATCGACGATACCTGCACCAATCAGCGGATCGTAATACGTTGTTTCCACGTTGAATTTACTCAGGATCTTATTGCAAAAATCCTGGGTTGGTTCATAGGCCGCACCCGTCATCAGAATATGATCGCCACCCTGAACAAACGCCAGAATCGCATTGGTCACCGCCGCAGCACCACATGGGTACAGCGCGCAGCCAACGCCGCCCTCCAGTTCGCTCATTGCCTTCTGGAAGGCAAAGTGGGTATAGGTTCCGCGACGACCATAAAACAGCTCGCCGTTCGCGCGATTGGCGGTGGCAAATTTCTTGTCCTTCACGGTATCAAATACCAGTGAAGAGGCGCGTTGGATAACCGGATTCACCGCTCCCTGGGTATAGCGTTTGTCGCGACCAGCAACAACCAGGTGCGTTTCAAGCTTCATTGCGTCTTTCATAACATCTCCTGTTCTTAATCCGTGTGAGACCTATACCACCGCAGCAGTAGAGTTTATTTCAGTGTTGGTCTGCTTTTTTCCAGCGAACCGTTCAACAATCTGCGCCGCATTCAAATCATGGATAACGTTAATCAGTGTGGCCGGCGCATCAGTAATGGTGCCCAGCACCACCAGCATCGGGATTGCTTCCATCGGCAGGCCCAGCGTGGTGACGATAAAGATTTCCCCGAGGAACGCCCCGCCCGGCACGCCACCAACGATAATGGCGGAGAGCACCGCAATCAGCATCGTCAGGAAGAAGGTTTCGGTGGTGAATTCCATGCCCATCACGGAATAGATAAAGACAATTTTTAGCGCGGCAATCATCGCCACGCCGCCCTTGTTGAGGTTAACCAGCAGCGGAATGGAGACATCAACGATTTCCGGGTTAATCCCCATCGCCTTACCGGCACGCAGCGTCACCGGGAGCGTCCCCAGTGAAGAGCAGGTACCCAGCGCGGTCGCAGACGGTTCAATCGCGTTACACCAGAAGGCTTTGACCGCCGGAATACCGCCGCCAATATACGAATAGAGAATCGAGCCAAAGACAAAGTAGACCAGCGTGGCAACCATAAACAGGCCGATGGCGCGGGCAAAGGTTAACAGTAGTGCAGAGTCCTGACTGGCCATGGTGGCGGCGAAGTAGCAGCCCAGACCAATCGGCGCGACCTTCATAATGATCGAAACGATCTTCATGATCACGGTATTGGCGTCTTCCAGCAGCGACGCAATACGTTTACCGGCCTGATCCGACTGGCCAATTGCGACACCGGCGATGATCGCCATTACGATCAGCGCCAGAATATTGGACTTAGAAAACAGTCCGATAAAGTCGCTGGTGGTGATCATACTGACAAAATCCATCTTACCGCTGCCCGCCTGCACCGACTGCGAGAGATCGATAGTGACGCCCTGCGCCGGGTTATACCAGAGCGCCAGCGCGACGATCCCGGCGGCTGGAATAAAGGCCATGGCGATCGAAACAATAAAGATAATCGCCATAATGCGTCCCAGCCTTTTCAGGTCGGTCATACTGGCGATCGAAGACATAACGCTGATCCCCACCAGTGGCACAATAATCATAAATAACAGGTTTAAGAATATCTGGCCTATTGGCTGGAGTTTACTTGCAAACGATGGGGCATAAATACCTAATAAGCCGCCAATCACCAGAGCAACTAATAAAATAATCGACGATTTGTAGGGTTCGAGTCGTGACCACATAATCGGTACCT
This sequence comes from Citrobacter sp. Cpo148, assembly GCF_030332375.1. Classification (NCBI taxonomy): domain Bacteria; kingdom Pseudomonadati; phylum Pseudomonadota; class Gammaproteobacteria; order Enterobacterales; family Enterobacteriaceae; genus Citrobacter; species Citrobacter sp. Cpo148. The sequence continues at coordinate 42,186 of NZ_JAOWHY010000040.1, read as the reverse complement.
TTAGAATAATAATTAATGAGATTAAATTCACAATGTGATGAGTTTCCGTTTCGCCTCCTTTTATTTTGTGACGTAACTCACCTAAGTTGTTATTTTTTCATTTTGCCAGCAAGTTGTTTCCTGTGATTCAATAGTTGCATGTTTAAAACGCGAATGTAACGGCCTATTCGTACCGTTTTTGCAAATCACTTGTGAATTAAAGGAAACTATGAGTACGCCGATTTCACTCAAGCATCTGGAGTTTTTTACTAAAATCGTCGACTGTGGAGGATTGTCAGAAGCCGCGGCGCAGCTCAACGTATCGCCGTCTGCGGTCAGCAAAAGTCTGGCCGCGATGGAAGACACGCTGGGCACGACATTAATTAAACGCACCACCCGCAGTATTACCCTGACCGACGCCGGGCAATATCTCTTCAACCGCGCTAATAAGCTTTTGAAAGAATTCGATGAAACGCTGAATACCACTTCCGGTTATTACCACAGCCCGCAGGGTGAATTACGCATAACCTGCTCAATTGCGTTTGGTTATTCCCGGCTGGTGAACCTGGTGGATAAATATCGCTCCCAGTTCCCGGATGTGAACCTATATATCGATCTCAACGATAACTTTGTGAATCTGAACGAAACAGATTTCGACATCGCCCTGCGCATCTCCACCGCACCGCCGCAAAACTATGCGATGCGCAAGCTGGTGCCTGTTCGCTGGGCGTACTGTGCCTCACCCGGCTACCTCGCCAAAAAAGGCATGCCCCAGCGTCGAAGCGATCTGGTGGATCATGATTGTCTGGTTTATCCCGGCCTCACACCGGTGCTGAAGGTGGCGGATGAACAGGATCGTCTGCATCAGTTGAAACTGCATATGCCGATCCAGGCCAACAGCAGTCTGGTATTGCTGAAGTCAGTGTTAGAAGATCAGGGAGTGGCGTATTTGCCCACCTATCTGATTGGCGATCATATTCAAAAAGAAGAGATAACGCCGCTGATGCTCGACGGCACTATCACCTGTGAAACTCACGCCCTGTATGCGCTGTACTTTCCCAGCAAGTACAGCAATCCGAAGGTGCGATCGTTTATCGATTTTCTGGTGGCGGAACTCGGCCCCTTGCCCGCCTGGGACAACTGGATCCCTGAGTAAGCCCAGCCCACCTGAAAATGGGAGGCGCTCCACATTTTTTGCGCGATCCCCCCGTCTGGCTCTATCCTTAAGCCTATGAATAAAATTGCTGAACTCAAACGCGCCAAGCGACTGGCACTCTCATTGCTGCTGATTGCCGCTGCCACCTTCGTCATCACGCTGTTTCTACCGCCTAACTTTTGGGTACTGGGGATCAAAGCGATCGCCGAAGCGGCGATGGTCGGCGCACTGGCGGACTGGTTTGCCGTGGTGGCGCTTTTTCGCCGGGTGCCGATCCCGTTTATCTCGCAGCACACGGCGATTATCCCGCGCAATAAGGATCGGATCGGCGAAAATCTCGGGCAATTTGTCCAGGAAAAATTTCTCGATACCCAGTCGCTGGTCGCGCTGATCCGCCGCCATGAACCGGCGCTGTTGATCGGCAACTGGTTCAGCCAGCCGGAAAACGCCCAGCGTATTGGCCAGCATCTGCTGCAGATCATGAGCGGTTTTCTCGAACTGACCGACGACTCGCGCATTCAGCGGCTGATCAAGCGGGCGGTGCACAAGGCCATCGACAAGGTCGATCTCTCAGGTACCAGTGCGCTGATGCTGGAAAGCATGACCAAAAACAATCGCCATCAGGTGCTACTCGACACGCTGATCGCCCAACTGATCGCCCTGCTCCAGCGCGACAGCTCGCGAGCGTTTATCGCCAGACAGGTCGTGCACTGGCTGGAAACCGAACATCCGCTGAAAGCGAAGATCCTGCCAACCGAATGGCTGGGCGAGCACAGCGCCGAGCTGGTGTCTGATGCCGTTAACTCCTTGCTGGATGACATCAGCCACGATCGCGCACATCAGATCCGCCATGCCTTCGATCGCGCCACGTTTAAGCTCATCGATAAGCTCAAACACGATCCGGAGATGGCCGTGCGGGCCGAAAGCCTGAAAAGCTATCTGAAGGAAGATGAAGCCTTCAACCGTTATCTTGGCGAGCTGTGGGCAGATCTGCGTCAGTGGGTGAAAACCGACATTAACGCCGATGATTCCCGCGTGAAGCAGCGCATCGCCAGCGCCGGGCAGTGGTTCGGCGAAACGCTGGTAGCCGACAGCGCCCTGCGCGCCTCACTGAATGAGCATCTTGAGCAGGCAGCACATAAAGTAGCGCCAGAGTTCGCCACCTTCCTGACGCGCCACATTAGCGACACGGTGAAAAGCTGGGATGCACGCGATATGTCGCAGCAAATCGAGCTGAACATCGGTAAAGATTTGCAGTTCATCCGCGTCAACGGCACGTTGGTTGGCGGTTCTATTGGGCTGGTGTTATATCTGTTGTCGCAAATTCCTTCCCTGCTGACGCTGGCGAATTTTTAAGGAGAAAAATTCAATGACGATGAACATCCGCATTTTTTCTCTGCGCGAAACACCGGCAAAACTGCACGAGGTCACCGCTTACTTTCAGCAACAATGGGCCTCAGAAGACTCCATGAGAGTTTACGAGGATGCACTGCATCGTTGTATTGGCGCAAAGAACCCGCTACCGCAGTGGTACTGGATGCAGGACGGCGACAGCATTGTTGGCTGCGCCGGATTGATCACCAATGATTTTATCAGTCGCGGCGAACTGTGGCCGTGGCTATGCGCGCTCTATATCGATCCTCGCTATCGTGGTCACGGTCTGGCGTTTCGCCTGATTGAACATATTGCGCAGCAGGCCAGACAGTTAGGCTTTATGCGGCTTCATTTGTGTACTGACCTGGAAGGTTTATACGAGAAAGCGGGATTTTACTTTGACGGGCCGGGCTATCATCCGTGGGGGGAAGTCTCACGGGTCTACAGCCGTAATCTGTAAGCGCACAATTGTTGTACATCAATAAAGCCAGATAAATTGCATGGTTATAATGCGACGTCTTTTTACTGTCTCCCGTGTTACGGGGAAGGAAAATCATGTCGCTAATCACCGATTTACCCGCCATTTTTAATCAATTCTCCGACGCCCGTCAGAAAGGTTTTCTCACCGTAATGGATCTTAAAGAGCAGGGTATCCCGCTCGTTGGGACCTATTGCACCTTTATGCCGCAGGAGATAGCGATGGCGGCAGGCGCGGTCGTCGTTTCACTATGCTCAACCTCTGATGAAACCATAGAAGAAGCCGAAAAAGATCTGCCACGTAACCTGTGTCCGCTGATCAAAAGCAGCTACGGATTTGGTAAAACGGATAAATGTCCGTATTTCTACTTCTCTGACCTGGTGGTGGGCGAAACGACCTGCGATGGTAAAAAGAAGATGTACGAGTACATGGCTGAATTTAAAGCGGTACATGTGATGCAACTGCCCAACAGCGCCAGTGATGCGGCTTCGCGAGCGCTGTGGAAAGCCGAGATCCTGCGTCTGCAGCAGGTAATCGAAGCCCGTTTTGGCACCCCGATTACCGAAGCCGCGCTACGTGAAGCCGTCATTCTAAAAAACCAGGAACGTCGTGCACTGGCAAACTTCTACCGCGTTGGTCAGCTCAACCCACCCGCACTCAGCGGCAGTGACATTCTGAAAGTCGTCTACGGTGCAACCTTTCGCTTTGATAAAGCAGCACTGATCGACGAGCTTAATAGCATGGCCGAGCGGGTACATCAGGAATGGCAGGCCGGGAAACGTCTGGCATCGCGTCCACGCATACTGATAACCGGCTGCCCCATCGGCGGCGCGGCAGAAAAAGTGGTTCGTGCCATTGAAGAAAACGGCGGTTGGGTGGTGGGTTATGAAAACTGCACCGGCGCGAAAGCCACTGAACAGTGCGTGGCGGAAACTGGCGACGTCTACGACGCGCTGACCGATAAATACCTCGCCATCGGCTGCTCATGTATTTCCCCTAACGATCAACGTCTGAAAATGCTCAGCCAAATGGTTGAAGAGTACCAGGCTGACGGCGTCGTCGATGTCATTTTACAGGCTTGCCACACTTACGCCGTTGAATCACTCGCCATCAAACGCCACGTCCGCCAACAGCACAACATTCCCTACATCGCCATTGAAACTGACTACTCCAGCGCGGATATCGGCCAGCTTAGCACTCGTGTCGCCGCGTTCATTGAAATGTTGTGAGGAACAGGGATGACATACTCAATAGGGATAGATTCCGGCTCCACAGCGACTAAAGGTATTTTGCTGGAAAGTAACGTCATCAGACGTCGCTTTCTCTGCCCAACACCTTTTCGCCCTGCCGAAGCAATCGCGCAGGCATGGGAAACGCTGCAGGCCGGGCTGGACGTTAGACCATTTTTAACCCTCACTGGCTACGGACGGCAGCTCGTGGATTATGCTGACAAACAGGTCACTGAAATTTCCTGCCACGGACTGGGGGCACGCTTGCTGGCTCCCGGTACCCGCACAGTGATTGATATCGGCGGTCAGGACAGTAAAGTCATCCAGCTAGATGATGATGGTAACCTCAGCGATTTCTTGATGAACGACAAATGTGCGGCTGGGACCGGACGATTTCTGGAAGTCATCTCACGCACGCTCGGCGCCAGCGTAGAGCAGTTAGATGCGATTACCGCTGGCGTCGAACCACATGCCATCACCAGCATGTGCACGGTTTTTGCCGAGTCAGAGGTTATCAGCCTGCGCTCTGCGGGTGTCGCGCCGGAGACCATTTTAGCGGGTGTGATCAACGCGATGGCCCGACGCAGCGCGAATTTCATCGGACGGCTTTCAGGGCAGGCTCCACTGTTATTTACCGGGGGAGTAAGCCACTGTCATGCCTTTGCTCGTATGCTTGAAGGCCACATTGGCATTCCCGTACACACGCATCCCGACGCGCAGTTTGCTGGGGCGATTGGGGCCGCGTTAATTGGTCAGCGTCAGGGGAAACGTGAGTGAAGGAAACACTGTTCTTGTTTCATACTACCCTCGGCGTCATCAAAACGCGTAAAGCGCTACAGGCTGCGGGTATGTGCTTTCGGGTGGCAGATATTCCCCGCGAGCTACGCGGTGGCTGCGGGCTGTGCATTTACATCGACTGTGTTGCTGGCAAGGAGGATGAGTGGATAATTGCGGGTCATACCGAATCTATCTACCGTCTTGAAAACGGAGACTGGCGCTGCCTTGCCACTTTTCCTCCTTCCTGAACGTGCCAGGGGACTTATTTTTATTTTACTTTTCATTATCATTTACACATGTAATATAACAATTATCAGCTAACAGCGCGAAATGAGAGTCCGTATGTCCCAGGGAAGCCCAGATTCAAATCGTCATGCCATCAGCGTCGCGCTTTTTGGCATGCTGGTCTTAACACTGGGTATGGGAATTGGGCGCTTTCTGTATACACCAATGCTGCCGGTGCTGCTGTCGGAAGGTCAATTTACATTTGACCAACTCTCCTGGATTGCCAGCGCCAACTACGCCGGGTATCTGGCAGGAAGCCTGCTCTTCTCCTTCGGGCTCTTTCATCTTCCCTCTCGCTTACGCCCGATGTTGCTAACGTCCGCGCTCGCTACCGCAGGGCTGATTCTGGCGATGACCAGCTTTACGCAGCCCGCGCTGGTGATGCTGATCCGCTTTCTGGCGGGCGTCGCCAGTGCCGGTATGATGATCTTTGGCTCAATGATCGTTCTGCATCATACCCGGCATCCCTTCGTGATCGCGGCGTTGTTCTCCGGCGTTGGTGCAGGTATTTTGCTGGGTAATGAATATGTCATTAGCGGTCTGCATTTTGCGCTTTCATCGCACACGCTCTGGCTGGGCGCAGCGGCAGCCTCGGCTCTGTTCTTCGTGCTACTGGTTATACTCCTGCCATCTCGCGATCACGTGCTCCCCGCTGCGGCCCCGGTAAAAACAGAGCATCAGCCTATGTCCTGGTGGCTGCTGGCTCTACTGTACGGGCTGGCCGGATTTGGCTACATCATTGTCGCCACCTACCTGCCGCTAATGGCGAAAAGTGCCGGTTCGCCGCTGTTGACTGCCCATCTCTGGTCGCTGGTCGGCATATCGATAATTCCGGGGTGTTTCGCCTGGCTGTGGGCCGCCCGACGCTGGGGAGTATTGCAATGCCTGACGGCGAATTTGCTGATTCAAAGCGCCTGCGTGGTCATGACGCTCGCCAGCGGCTCCTTGCCGCTGCTGGTGATAAGCAGCATGGGGTTTGGCGCAACGTTTATGGGAACCACTTCACTGGTGATGCCGCTTGCCCGTCAACTAAGCGTACCGCGCAATATTAATCTGCTGGGCCTGGTCACTCTGACTTACGGCATTGGACAAATACTTGGTCCGCTATTAACCAGCCTTCTGGGAAGCGGCGCACATGCGATCGTTAACGCCACGGTGTGCGGCGCGGTCGCGTTGTTTATTGCGGCACTTATCAGCCTCACGCAATTATACAAACAGCGTTTCGCCTCGCCCAAAAGGGTATAACCGGCTAACGTCTAAAGAAGATATATTCGGATTAGTCCGTAATTAAATGTCAGCATTTAATAAACCGCAAATAATCGGCAATTACCCGTCAGACAATTTATAATTCCCGGCTGTTCATTTATAAACTCAATTTAAAATGCGTAAAAATGGACATATTAATTCAACATCAACACCATCTTCGGGAAAATTTTATGTCGTGGTTTAAAAAAATACTACTGGGGTTAATTATTTTGGCGGGTTTAATTGGTACGCTAAAGGATTATAAAGACTTTGGCCTGTTTGGCGCACTGGGATTGTTTATTATCTTCCTGTTATCAACAACATTCTTATGGCAATGGGCCTCTGGCAAGTTACCAGAGATAACAAAGTTACATGCCATACTTATTTTACTGGCCAGCGCGGTAGCCTCTATTTTTGTTATCAATATGGCAATTGCCGGAAATTTGCATGTGGATTTAATGGAAGTCATGCGCGTTACCATTACCCATAATCCGCTTTTTTATCTGATCCTCTGCGTGGTCGCATGGGTAAAAGTGGGCATCTGGCAATGGCTGTTTAGCGGTGTACAGATGAAAGAAAGTCAGCCGGTTTAAACTCCAACAGATGTAAAAAAGGCGTCTTAACCAAGACGCCTTTTTCATACCAGAACAAAAAACTTAGAACTGATAGGTCAGACCCGCAACAACCTTGTTGTCGCCGTCTTTGCCATCGAGCAGGTTAATTTTGTAACCCACATCAGCAACCATGTTTTTGTTGAAGTAGTAGTCTGTGCCCAGCGCAACGTATTCGGTCAGATCGTTATTGTTGTTGTCACGCGTATGGACGTAGCCCACGTTCGGACGCAGACCAAAATCAAACACATAGGCCGCCATCGCTTCAAAGTGTTGCGCTTTGTCCGCATCCTGAGGGACATCCTGAGGATTTTTTTTGTGCGTATTCAGGAGCAGGTTGTGGGATTCGCCGTACATGGTCGCAACGTAGATAGCGTTTGCATCATATTTCAGGCCAGCACCCCAGAATTCTGCGTTTTCGCCATCCCATTTACCGTCTGTATTGCCTTTCTTTTGGGCCGCGGTAATTGAGCTATTTGTATAGGCCGCAATGGCAGAAACACCAGAATCCGCGATATTGTCATAACCCAGGGAGAAGCCGTAGCCGTTACCGTGCTGTTTGGTCGGATCCGTATTGGTATCATCCTGACCCTGATATTGCGCACCAACGTTCAGGCCATCAACGGCACCAAACAGATTTTTGGTACGGAGTGTTGCAACGCCAGAAGTGCGTGAAGTAAGGAAGCGGTCAGCATCTTCAAAGGAGTCACCGCCGAACTCTGAGAGAGTGTCAGTGTAAGCTCCCACGTCGTAAGCGATACCGTAGTTACGACCGTAGTCAAAGCTAACGTCATGGCCATAATCCAGACCAGCAAACGCCAGACGTGTATTAACACCATTCTGAGAACCTTCTGCTTTAGCGGCATCAAACTGACTTTCAAACTGACCATAGCCAGTCAGTTGATCGTTGATTTGAGTCTCACCGCGAAAACCCAGACGTGCGTAGGTGCCGTCAGCATCGGTGCCGTCAGTCCAGGAGTGGACCGCTTTCACTTTGCCGTACAGATCCAGTTTGTTGCCATCTTTATTATAAATTTCCGCTGCCTGAGCGGAGGTTACCCCTAATGCTATTACAGCTAATGCCACTACTGACTTTTTCATGTTATTACTCACTTTTAATTGTGAATTTTGCTATCAACTTTGTTATGAAGGCGGAATGCCCACATAAAAAAGTCCCCTCCAGATAAGGGGAAACACCAATAACACACCGAAAAAATATACCAATAAAGGCAATAATGAAGTGGCAAGACCTATTTCAATTTTGGGTTTTAAATAAAACCCGAACAGAGAGTAATTACTTAGATTCTTCGCTTGTGCTCTCATTAATAGAGCGATGCAACATTAATGCCTCGGCAATAATGTCTTGTTTACTTTTACGGGTTTCAAATGCCAGCGTCCGAACATATTCCCATAGAGAAGTATCGACACGGGCACTTAATAGAACCATATCTTTTGATCGGGTTCCCCTGGCTTTTCGGATATCAGGGTAATCTCGAGAGGGCATAGTCATCTCCTGAACGCAAACACGCTTATGGCGATGAAATATGCAGTCAGTGTAAAAACATGTCAACGGCAAAATACAGTCACAATAGTAATGAAACTGTTAATAAACAAAGAAAAACTGGAACACTATTTCAAATGAAAGATAACTTGATTATAGAATAATGTGTAATGTTAGCTTTACACATATTCGTTTTTATTCATTTGATTAAAAAGGCATGAATCATTCACATGTAAAATGACATGCATTCAAAACATCATTGCTGCCAATAAGTTACATATCGTTATTAATGTCTACTTTTACGCAAACCACGTGTTTTTATGCGCTGCTATGCCAGGCGGCCCTGCCCTAACCGCAGCGGAAATCACTTTGATTCTCACTTAATACAGACCAGTTTTGTCTAAAAATACGCACGAAAAGGTAAAAATAAGGTAAATAGCGCATTTTTTCGCAAGCAAAAATAAGTTGTTTTTAATTGATGAAAATCAATTTACATCACACAGAGGCGGCGAAAAAAATGATCATTGAAGACTATGGAAACCATTTTTTACATGAGCTTTAAGACGTAAAAAGAAAGGTTGCCATGCAATGCCGAGCGGGCCGGAACAGCCCGCATGAGAGGTGGTAAAATCAGGCGTTAACTTTATCCAGCGGCCAGGAGTCAAACAGATAGCCATCGAAGTCGATGTCATCAACATTTGAAAACTCCAGCAGGCGCTGTTTGACGTTTTCCAGATGCTGCCACATCGCCAGCTTGGCCGCGCGGGCATCCTTTTTGATTAACGCTGCCAGGATCTGTTTGTGGTCACCCATCCACTCTTTACGATAGTGGGTATCATCGAGATGGCTATGAAGCTGGATCCACATCGGGTTGTTCTCGCGCCACTGCCATGACTGGCGGAACAGCTCCACCAGCATGCTGTTATGCGTGGCCTCGGCGATAGCGAGATGGAACTGCATGTCACCGCTTTCAGAACCGTTCGGTTCGCTGGAGGCCAGCTCCCGCTCTTCCAGTTGCAACGCCTGGCGCATTTTGACGATATCTTCGCGGGTGGCCTGCAGCGCGGCAAATTCGGCGATGTTGCTTTCCAGCAGCTGTCGCGCCTGGAGCAGCTCAAACGGGCCTGCATCATTGCAATGATTCACATCCGAACTGTCGATGGTCTGAGCTTCTGCATTGTCGAGTACGTAGATCCCGGCGCCACGACGCACGTCCACCAGACCTTTAATTTCCAGCATGATTAACGCTTCGCGCACCACCGTGCGAGTGACATTGAGTCTCTCGGCGATTTCACGCTCCGGCGGCAAGCGCTCACCAGGCTGGTACGGCGTCTGGACAATCAGATCGCGGATCATTGCACCCACTTCCTGGTAGGGTCTTTGCTGAGAAGTGTTTGATTTCATCGTGTTATGTCCGTCAGATGCGTCAATTCAGAATCCGGAGGCTGGATGACTGCGCACACCTTATCCGGCCTACCAATAACGTTTTTTCGCCTGAACTATAGCATTTGCGGGAAGCCAAAAACAGAAAACGGGTCAACCAAATTAGTATTTTGATTGACCCGTCATACCAGGGAGGTTATGCGTCAGCGCTTAACGCTGCAACGCACTCGCGTGCGCCGTGTTCACACAGCTGTTGATACGCCGCGGTAACCGTCGCAACAAAGTCGGCGTTTTCAGCCAGATCGTGACCAAAAATGCCGCTCAACCCCAGCAGCGCCGTCACGCGTTCGGCTCCCTGGAATTGTTGGTTAATGCGCTGGAATTCGGCCTGCATTGGGTCGACAACATCAATGACCTGCCCCTGTTCATCCACACCTTGGGTGTAGCGCATCCAGCCCGCGATGCCCAGTGCCAGATGACGCCAGCCGCTGCCGTTTTGCAGATGCAGACGCACCGGATCCAGCAGGCGCTGTGGCAGTTTCTGGCTGCCGTCCATCGCAATCTGCCAGGTACGGTGGCGCAGAGATGGGTTGCTGAAACGCTCGATCAGCAGCGTCGCGTAGGCGTTGAGATCGGTACCTTCCGGCATCGACAGCGTCGGCGCTTGCTCCTGCATCATCAGCGCAAACGCCGCTTTGCTGTACGCTGGATTGGTCATGGTGTCAGCGATGGTTTCATAACCGCCAAGATAGCCCAGATAAGCGAGGAAAGAGTGGCTGCCGTTGAGCATGCGCAGTTTCATCATTTCAAACGGTACTACGTCGGCAACAAACTGTGCGCCGACTTTGTCCCAGTCAGGGCGACCGTTAACAAAGTTGTCTTCAATCACCCACTGGCGGAACGGTTCGCAGGCGATAGCGCACGGATCGTAAACGCCCAACTGGTCGGCAATCTCCTGCAACGTTTCTGGCGTTGCCGCCGGAACAATGCGGTCTACCATGGTGCACGGGAAAGTGGCGTTTGCTTCAATCCACTGCGCCAGCTGCGGGTCACGCGCCTGCGCCAGGCCCAGCACCGCGACTTTCGCCACATGCCCATTTTCACGCACGTTATCGCAGGACATCACGGTAAAGGCCGCCAGCCCCTGCTCACGACGCAGATGCAGCGCCTGTACGATGTAACCAATCGCCGATTTCGGCGCGGCTGGATTTGCCAGATCGTGTTTAATCAGCGGGTTATTGAGATCTAACTGGCCGCTGGCAGCATCGGTGCAGTAGCCTTTTTCCGTGACCGTCAGCGAGACAATTGCCGTCTGCGGGCGTGCCATGGCCTGTAAAATACCATCACAACCATCAAGCTCCGGGTGCAGGGCTTCTTTCATTGAGCCAATCACTTTCAGCACGGTATTGTCCGCGCCTTTTTCCGCCACGGTATACAGCAATTGTTGCTTGCGCAGGTTTTCAATCAGTATGCAGTCATTACCCGGCATCAGGTTAACTTCACAGATACCCCAGTCGCTGTCGGTGGTTTCCAGCAGATGGTGGGTGTACAGCGCCTGATGCGCGCGGTGAAAAGCGCCGCATCCCAGGTGAACAATGCGGGATTGCAGACGAGAGCTGTCCCATGCGGGGCGCGCAACCGGCAGGTTGCTATTGGCAATTGTCGTTGTCATCGTGAACTCCAGATCCCGTCGGAAAGACCAACGGTGAGAAAAGAAAAAAGCCGGCCAGACAGGCGACCGGCAACACTGCTTTAGCGGCTAAAGAATGCGCGCTGGATAGCCATCTCAACGCCACGCACTTCCGCCAGGCCTTTCAGGCGACCAATCGCGGAGTAACCTGGGTTGGTTTTCTTTTTCAGGTCGTCAAGCATCTGGTGACCGTGGTCCGGGCGCATAGGGATCAGATCCTCTTTGCCCTCGGCTTTACGGCGCTGTTCTTCCTCAACGATCGCTTTCACCACTTCGTACATGTCAACGTCGCCATTTAGATGCGCCGCTTCATGGAAGGTTTTCGGGTTATCTTCACGCAGCGTGGAGCGCAAATGGGTGAAGTAAATGCGCGGGCCAAACTGTTTGATCATGTCGACCAGGTCGTTATCCGCACGAACGCCGTAGGAGCCGGTACACATGGTGAAACCGTTCGCCATGCTGTTGACCGTATCGACCATCCACTGCATATCTTCCACGGTGGAAACAATGCGTGGCAGGCCAAGGATTGGGCGCGGCGGATCGTCCGGGTGTACCGCCATGCGCACACCGACCTCTTCTGCTACCGGAATAATCGCCTTCAGGAAGACGGCAAAATTCTCACGCAGCGCAGCTTTATCGATATCCTTATAGCGTTCAAGATGCTGGCGGAACTGGTCGAGCGTGTAGCCCTCTTCCGCGCCCGGCAAACCGGCGATGATATTGCGGGTCAGACGTGCTTTGTCTTCTTCGCTCATGGTGGTGAAGCGTTCATGCGCCTGCGCAATCTCTTCGGCGGAGTAGTCCGCTTCCGCGCCCGGGCGTTTAAGGATATGCAGCTCAAAGGCGGCAAATTCAATTTGATCGAAACGCAGCGCTTTGGAGCCGTCCGGCAGGACGTATTCCAGGTCGGTACGGGTCCAGTCGAGAACCGGCATAAAGTTGTAGCACACGGTACGAATGCCGCACTCGGCCAGGTTACGCAGGCTTTGCTGGTAGTTGGCAATCCACTGCTGATAGTTGCCGGAACGGGTTTTAATGTCTTCGTGGATCGGTACGCTTTCGACGACCGACCATACCAGGCCCGCCTGCTCAATAATGGCTTTGCGTTTTAGGATCTCATCAACCGTCCACACTTCCCCGTTCGGGATATGGTGCAAGGCAGTGACAACGCCCGTTGCACCCGCCTGACGCACATCCGCTAAGGTGACCGGATCGTTAGGACCATACCAGCGCCATGTCTGTTCCATGTTTTATTCCTCGTTTACGTTATGGACTCGACGATATGGCACATAAATTCCTCCTTTTGGTATTACATGTCAACCTGAAGCGATAAATTGGTTAACCAAATCACGATATCTGCTGACCATACCGCTAATTAACGGCCATACAACCCAGTATTAATGTAAACATGTAACGCAATGTGACATTCATCGCATCATAGGTTGACCAATATATGTAACATCTCAACCAAAATCATAATAGTTCAACCAAAGTAAGGTAGACGTTATATGCACGTTCTCAATATTCTGTGGGTTGTATTCGGCATCGGCCTGATGCTGGTGCTCAATTTAAGATTCAAGATAAACTCGATGGTCGCTCTGCTGTTGGCGGCACTCTCGGTCGGTATGCTGGCGGGAATGGATTTAATGGAACTGCTGCATACCATGAAATCCGGTTTTGGCAGCACGCTGGGGGAGCTGGCGATTATCGTGGTATTCGGGGCAGTCATCGGTAAGCTGATGGTTGACTCCGGCGCGGCGCATCAGATTGCCCATACGCTACTGGCGCGACTCGGTCTACGTTACGTGCAGCTGTCGGTGATCATTATTGGTCTGATCTTCGGCCTGGCGATGTTCTATGAAGTGGCGTTTATTATGCTGGCACCGCTGGTGATCGTCATTGCCGCGGAAGCGAAGATCCCGTTCCTTAAGTTGGCGATTCCTGCGGTTGCCGCCGCCACCACCGCTCACTCACTGTTCCCACCGCAGCCGGGTCCGGTCGCGCTGGTTAACGCCTACGGCGCTGACATGGGCATGGTTTACATCTACGGTATCCTGGTGACCATTCCGAGCGTGATCTGCGCCGGACTTATCCTGCCGAAATTCCTCGGCAACCTCGATCGTCCAACGCCGTCATTCATGAAGGCCGACGTACCGGTTGACCAGAACAACCTGCCGTCCTTCGGCGTGTCTATTCTGGTGCCGCTGATCCCGGCGATCATCATGATCTCCACCACCATCGCCAACATCTGGCTGGTGAAAGGGACGCAGGCGTGGGAAGTGGTCAACTTCTTAGGCTCCTCGCCGATTGCGATGTTTATCGCCATGGTTGTCGCCTTCGTGCTGTTTGGTACCGCGCGCGGTCACGATATGCAGTGGGTGATGAACGCCTTTGAAAACGCGGTGAAAAGCATCGCCATGGTGATCCTGATCATCGGCGCGGGCGGCGTACTGAAGCAAACCATTATCGATACCGGCATCGGCGATACCATCGGCATGCTGATGTCGCACGGCAATATTTCTCCCTACATCATGGCGTGGTTGATAACCGTGCTGATTCGTCTGGCAACGGGTCAGGGCGTGGTCTCAGCCATGACGGCGGCGGGGATTATTAGCGCAGCGATCCTCGACCCGGCAACCGGTCAACTGGTGGGCGTCGACCCGGCGTTGCTGGTGCTGGCAACAGCGGCCGGCTCCAACACCCTGACCCATATCAACGATGCTTCGTTCTGGCTGTTCAAAGGCTACTTTGACCTGTCGGTGAAGGATACGCTGAAAACCTGGGGTCTGCTGGAGCTGGTAAACTCCGTGGTTGGCCTGATTATCGTGTTGATCATCAGCATGATTGCATAACGTCGATACCGCTCTGGCCTATAGCGCCAGAGCGGTTTTCCATCCTGCCTCAACAATCCTCAATAATCAGATACACCGCCTTCACCGGGCCATGCACCCCGACCACCTTGATAAGCTCAATATCCGCCGTCGAGCTGGGTCCACTGATGATATTAATGCATGATGGCATACGCTCACCGGCCTGTGCTTTCTGATGCAGTTTTTCTGCCAGCTGCGCCACGCGCGGCAGAATGGTGCTTTTACGCAGCACGAAAATCGAGGACTCCGGCAACAGGCTCAGGGAGCGCCCGCGCTCTGGTGCGGAAAACAGTACCACGCCGCCGGACTCGGTCAGGCCATACTCGGCATACACCACGCCCACTTTCGCCTGCTCGGCCTGAGTAATATTTTCGCTACCACGCGCTGGGTCCCAGACCACAGCGTGGCATTCCTGCTGTAAGCGTTCGGTGATACCCAGATCCACCAGCCGACTGTCGCCGCTCAGCACCACAGGCTGCTGACCCAATTCTTTACACAGGCGCAGCGCCGCGTCTGCGGCCTGGTCCTCGCTGGTCAGTTCGCAGCGGGCCAGCATCACTTCGCTGGCAAACTGGATAAACGCAGAGCAGCGCTGCTCGGGGCTAAGCTCGGTCAGGCGCTCGTTGGCATAGTTGTTAACCGGCGCGGCATCTGCTTGCGGCTCGAAGCGCAGCGGGCGACCCAGCGCCTGGGCGATGGTGTTTAAAAACGCGGTACGGTTATCCATTCTTTTTCTCCTGCGCCTGATGTTTCTTAAACCAGCTACGGAAGCTCTCGCCGTCAGCATCAGGCAGATCGCGCGCCTCCATCCAGTCACCAATCGCGCCAACCTTGAGCGGGGTTTTGCCGCCATTGATAAACCAGCTCGCCGCATGCGCGCCCGCCATCATCCCGACTTTCCACAGCCCTGGATGGCTATTGGCATAGGCGAACATTTTGATCGCCCGTCGCTCGGCTTTCGGCGTAATGCCCTCCTCGGCCATCACCCGGCGATGACGCAGGATCAGTTTTGAAAGCGGAATACGCACCGGGCAGACGCTGTCACAGGCCGTGCATAAAGAACAGGCGTACGGCAGGTCTTTAAAATCTTTATAGCCGCCGAGCAGCGGAGAAATCACCGCGCCGATAGGTCCAGGATAGATAGAGCCATAGCCATGTCCGCCGATGTGGCGGTACGCCGGACAGGTGTTCATACAGGCTCCGCAGCGGATGCAGCGCAGCACATCGCGAAACTCTGAGCCCAGCACTTGCGAGCGACCGTTATCGACAATCACCAGATGGAACTCTTCCGGTCCGTCAACGTTATCCGCCTCACGCGGGCCGGTCAGCCAGGTGTTGTAGCCCGTCAGACGTGCGCCCACGGCGCTGCGCGCCAGCATGGTGATCAGCACATCCACCTCGGCAAAGGTCGGCGCGATACGCTCCATGCCCATCACCGCAATGTGCGTTTTCGGCAGCGTGGTGCACATGCGCGCGTTGCCTTCGTTGGTCACCAGACACACCGAGCCGGTTTCCGCCACGGCAAAGTTACAGCCAGTAATACCGATTTCGGCACTGAGGAAATCCTCGCGGATCTTCTGACGAATGAACAAGGTCATAGCTTCCGGGGTTTCCGGGCCGTCGTACCCCAGACGTTCGTTCAGCACGCGGCGGATCTGGTAGCGATCTTTATGAATCGCCGGGACCACGACGTGCGAAGGCGGATCCTGATCCAACTGCAGAATATATTCCCCGAGATCGGTTTCGATCACCTGGATTCCGGCATCCTGCAGCACGTGGTTGACGCCGATTTCTTCGGTCACCATCGACTTGGACTTCACCACCTTCTTCGCATTTTTACTCTGCGCGACCTGCAAAATGTAGCGAGTGGCGTCTTCTTTGGTTTTGGCGAAATAGACGTGTCCGCCGTTTTCCGTCACTTTCTCGGAGAGTTGGTACAGGTAAGCGTCGAGGTTGCTCAGAACGTGATCGCGGATCTGGCTGGCACGATCGCGCCAGTCTTCCCAGTGGCCTAACTCATCGACCATTTTTTGCCGATTCGCGCCGATACGCTCCTGCGCATTAGCCACGGCTTTGCGCATGATCGGATCTTCTATCTGCTGACGAATACGCAGTTTAAATTCTACATCGCTGGTTTTTATCGACATCTCTTTCCCCTCAGCGGCTCATCAGCACTTCAGCAATATGCATCACTTTGACCGGCTGGCCTTCCCGTTGCAGTCGGCCGCCAATGTTCAGCAGGCAGCTAACGTCTGCGCCAATCAAATATTCCGGCTTTGCATCCATCAGATGTAAGACTTTCTCTTTCACCATCTCACCGGATATCTCGGCCATCTTGACCGAGAACGTCCCGCCAAAGCCGCAACAGGTATCCTGATCGGCAAACGTCAACAGCTCCAGTCCACGCACGTTTTTCAGCAGCGTGAGCGGCTCTTCCTTCACCCCCAGTTTGCGGGTCAAGCTACAGGAAGGATGATACACAGCGCGGCCCTGGAGGCTGGCACCAACGTCCACCACGCCCAGTTTGTTGACGATAAAGGAGGTGAGATCCTGCATACGCGCGGAAACTTTCTCAGCACGCAGCGCCCATTCCGGTTCATCGGCCAGATACGTCGGGTAGCTTTTTACCGCGTAGGTGCAGGAGCCTGCCGGGGAGATAATCGGATCGTCGTTGTCTTCCAGCGCGGCGATCAGGTTTTTCATCCCGGGGATCGCCTCTTTGATGTATCCGCTGTTGATGGCTGGCTGACCGCAACACCCTTGCTTCTCGGGGAAATTCACGCGACAACCCAGTTTTTCCAGCAGCAATACGGAGTCTCGTGCCATCCGTGATTTCAGTGCGTCACCAATGCAGGTAACAAAGAAATTTACATTCACAATAACTACTCCATTGCTTCATTTCTGTTTATTGCGCTTGATATCGCGATATCAAGCAAAGATTCAGCTGTATTTCACGCCCAGTTTTTGTATTTGCTTGTTTTACTAATGTCTGGGTTCATTATGATGCACGGATCGTTTTCCTTTGATAGCGACTCTCCTCTTCTTATATCAGGACAATCGCAAATGTCTGTATTTTCATTTGTATGACAAAATCAAATAATCCCCTAATCAACATGCATATGCAATACCCATGTTTATTTATTTCGGACTTGCTCACATTTTTATATTGAAAACAACAGTGTTATTAACACCTTATAAAATAGTTTCGAATGATTACTACCTTCGTCACTACCATTATTAAAAATGTTATTAAATAACCACTTATGGGTATTTATCTTGCTCTTAAGTATATTTATCTGGCATTGAATTTTAATTAAAAGATTACAATAGTTACAAAACCATAAATCATAATTACTTTATTCACTGAAGCGATTCAGTTTACATATTTTATTTACACAGCAATGTAGCCTTCCCGCCATAAATATAAATCAGGTTTAATGAACCAATCAGGAATAGCAATGAACGAATATTTTATGTTTGCCCTGGCACTATCTCCTTTACTACTTATGGTATTTTTAATACTGAAATTAAAAATGCCCATCCATTATTCCGTACTGATTTCTTTGGTATTCACCGCTGCACTATCGGCAATATTCTGGGAAATGCCCGTACAAAATCTGAAAGCCGCGATAGGCTATGGCGCACTGAAGGGACTATGGCCGATCGTGATTGTGATCCTCGGCGCTATTTTCAGTTATAACGTCATGCAAGCGACCAAAGCACTGGATATTTTGCGCGATATTCTCGCCAGCATTAGCGAAGATAAGCGTATTCAGGTGCTGCTGATTTCATGGTGTTTTGGTGGATTTCTTGAAGCCGCAGCGGGCTATGGCACGGCGGTCGCTATTCCGATCGGCATTCTCATTGCGCTGGGATTCAACCCGCTGAAAGCAGCGATTGCTTCTCTCGTGGCGAATACCGTTCCCACCGCATTCGGCGCGGTCGGGATCCCGGTTTCTATTCTGGCTGAACAGGTTAATCTGCCGGTTTATACCTTAGGCGGAACCATTATTTTGCAGCTCGCGCTGTTTAATATCCTGCTGCCGTTTGTGATTGTCTGCATTATTGGCGGCGGCCTGAAAGCCATTCGTGGCGTATTTCTGATCACGTTGATTTGCGGCATTTCCACGCTGATTCCGCAATATTTTGTCGCCATTCATCTTGGCGCGGAATTACCCGCTTTTGCCGGTAGCCTGGTCAGCCTGTTTGCCGTGGCGATGGTCAGTCGCCTGCGCAAAGGGAAAACCGATCCCGAGTGGCGCATTGAGGTCAGCCATACCCGCGAAACCACGCCGCGCTCGGCAAAAGTGCTGTTCCGCGTGGGCTCTATCTATCTGTTTATTTTTGTGTTTATCCTGCTGTGTTCGCCGCTGTTCCCGACAATAAAAGGCGCGGCGTCCCAACTGGCTTCGGTGCTGCATTTCACGTTGGCTGACGGTAAAACGATGGCACTGAAAGTTGAATGGGTGACCACACCAGGGATGCTGATCATCTTTGCGACCATTATCGGCGGTTTTATTCAGGGGGCGTCCGCACGCGGGATGCTGGAAGTATTTATCAAAACCATTTTCCAGCTTAAAAACTCTATCGTCGCAATTATGGCGATCGTCGCGCTGGCCACGGTGATGGACCTCAGCGGGATTATCTCCACGCTGGCGCAGTCGATTGTCGATCTGACCGGCAGCTCGTACGTCTTCCTCGCCCCGGTGATTGGCGCGCTGGGCACGTTCGTTACCGGCAGCGATACCAACTCGAACATTCTGTTCGGCAAGCTGCAAACCATTGCTGCCAGCAAGTTGCATATCGATCCTAACTGGCTGGCGGCGGCCAATACCTCTGGCGCTACGGGGGGGAAAATGATTTCGCCACAAAGCATCGCCATCGCGGTTTCTGCCACCAAAATGGACGGTCAGGCCAACCAGATTATGTCTGGCACCATGAAATACTGTTGCGCCTACATTGTGATCCTCGGCTTAAAGGTTGGTCTCTTTTATTACTGGTTTATGGCGTAAGCCATTGTCAACCCCGTCAAATTCGCGGCAATCGTATTTGACGACACAGTGACCAAAAAGGTTTACACCGCCCCAGGAACGGAACAAGGTGACAGGCTTTACGATTTGTCGGCGCTGACTAAAATAGCGCCGATGTTTCAAATCGAGGATTGTTGTTATGTTGTTCTGGAAAAAGATGGTGAAGAAGTTCGACGCCTTTTCCGCGTTGATTCCACCACGCTACTTCCGCGTGTAATACCTGGCGCTTATGCCTGATGGCGCTTCGCTTATCAGGCCTACATTTCACACTCATTTGTAGGCCTGCGTTTCACGCTCATTTGTAGGCCGGATAAGGCGCGAGCCATATCCGGCAGCGACAGCAGCGAAAAATACTCACCCCTTCCTCTTACGCAGACCGCATGCTCTTAACACCGCCACCCACAGACGAAGCCATGCGAAACGGTAGACCAGAGGATGCTGAAGCCGCAGCAATGTCAGAAACATAGAGCCTCCTCGTGGCGCTACAGTACCGCTGCCCGATAGCGAATTTGCGGATCCATTATCTGGTGACGCGCATCTATCAGCCGCAGTTCATACGAATCATGCTCTTTCGTCAGTCGCATCACCGCATCGACGACACTGGTGGTCCGCTCCAGCGCCTGCTTGTCCTCATAACCATTGAGCAGTGAAGCCAGCATCACGCTGCAAATCAGATCCCCAACGCCCACCGGCATTTTGGCAAAGGTATACAGCGGCCGGGCAATGTGTAACGTCTGTTCCGGCGTCACCAGCAGCATTTCAAACGCCTGTTTGTCCCGCGAACAGTCGCCGAGATGCTTCACCAGCACCTTCTTCACACCCCACGACACCAGCTGCTGCGCAGCTTCCACCACCTCGTCAAAACCACGCAGTTGTCTGCCCGTCAGCACGCCCAGCTCATAGAGATTCGGCCCCATGATGTCGGCCAGTTGAATGGCATCATCGACAAAAAAGGACTCTACGCCCTGCGCGACAATGCAGCCTTTTTGCGGATCGCCCATCACCGGATCGCAAAAATAGAGCGCCTGCGGATTACGCTGACGAATGGTGGTGACCGCGTGCTTCACCTCTTCACAATGGCGTTTATCCCCGAGATACCCGGACAGCACGGCGTCGCATTGCGCCAGCTTTTGCAGGTCATCCAGCCCGCTGATGATGGCGCTCAGCTCGCCGTGCGGCATCGCCATGCCCTGCCACATCCCGTACTGGGTGTGGTTGGAGAACTGTACGGTGTAAAACGGCCAGACATCGATCCCCGAAAGCTGCATCGGCAGCACAGCGGCTTTATTTCCGGCATAGCCATAAACGACTGACGACTGAACAGACAACACGTTTTTCATTTTGACTCCGTCTAACGAAACGTTGGCAGCAGACCAAATACGTCCAGAACAACCGTCAGATAGACAACCGCTCCACAGACAATCACCAGGTTAAGCACGGTGTTATTACAGGGCGCGGTATAGCTGGCGGTCGGAAAACGTTTCCGCGCGGCTTTCACCAGGAACGGCGGCAGGATCACGCTCCAGATGGTAAAGGCCAGACCGGCGTAGCCAATCGCGTGCACAAAACCGTTCGGGAAGAAGAAGCACACGGCGGCTGGCGGGAAGTAGGTCACCAGCGCGGTTTTCAGGCGGCCCATGCCGTCATCCGGGAAGTGAAACAGGTCGGCGATATAATCGAACAAGCCAAGCGTCGCCGCCAGCAGTGAACTGGCTACTGCGAAGTTGCCGAAGAAGGTCAGGATCAGATCCATATACCGGCTGGTGAACAGCTCGCTGATGGCCTCAACAAACACGTCGATATTGCCGCCTTTGGCGATAATTGGCGGGAACGCGGAACGGCTGATGTTACCCATCGTGACGCCCAGCCAGAAGATATACAGCAGCAGGGCAAACAGCGTACCGATGATAATCGAACGCGTGATATTCGGGACCCCACTCTTGCCATACAGCTTGACCAGGCTCGGCACGTTACCGTGAAAACCAAACGAGATAATACAGAACGGCAGCGTCATCAGAATGTAAGGCAGGTACTGTGAGTTGGGCAGCGCCACCGCCACGCTGTCGACAAGTTTCGCCACTTCAATATGACCAACCAGCCCGGAGAAAGTAGCAAAGAACGCGATAAACTTACCGATAATCAACACGGTAGTGATGCGTCCGACCAGCAAGGAGCTGTACCAGGCAATCGCGCCGACCAGCATACTGACGATCACCACCGAGATATTCGCCGGAAAACGCACGCCGCTGTATTTGAACACGGTTTGCGCCATCACCGCTGACGATCCGGAAATATAGGCATAGGTCAGAATATACAGCACAAAGCCGAAAGCGATACCGACAACGATATTCCACTTACGGCCTAATAAATCCTGAGTAAAGGTATTAAAACTGGCACCGGCGCCATAATGCAGGTTGACTTCAACCAGCATCAGACCGGTTAATAACATCATGATGGCGATAAACAGAAGAATAACAGACGCACCGGGGAACCATACGCCGGCCATCGCAATCGGCAGGGAGAACATCCCGCCACCCACTACGGTCGCGATAACCAACATGGTTCCGCTAATCAGTCCGGGGGTACTACTCTGTCGCTCAATGGCATTAATATCCATGATAAATGTTCCTGTAGACTATTCGTTATAATTACAGCTGTCATTTGTACATCATGCGGATAATAAAAATGTCGGAGTCAGGGTTTACTTTTTTTAGTTATGTCACGGTAACGGGCACCGCAAAGGCTTCCTGTTCATGGAAAAGGAATACAAAAAAGCCCCATCACGTGATGGGGCCATAACTATTTTTTAGATGTAATCAAAGCGTGCAGTAAAGAAACGCAACTGCTTCGGCTCGTAAATAAACTTCAGCCCGCGAATATCTTCTTTGTGCTGGTAAAGTTTAATAATACCGTCAGCCACGACATCCATATGCGCGTAGGTATAAACACGGCGTGGAATAGTCAGACGCACGGTTTCCAGTTTCGGTCTGTGGTGTTCACCGGTCACGTTATTACGGCCCGCAGAGATAATTCCGCGCTCCATACTGCGCACGCCGGTTTCCACATAGATGCTGGCGGCCAGACTTTGTGCCGGGAACTCGTCCTGCGTCAGATGCTCGCAGAAGCGACGCGCATCGAGGAATACCGCGTGACCACCCACCGGTTCAACAATCGGTACGCCAGCGGCTTTCAGCTTATCGCCCAGGTAGCGAACTTGCTTCACGCGGTGCTCGATGTACTCGTACTGCATGGCTTCGCGCAGGCCAATCGCCATCGCTTCCATGTCGCGTCCGGCCAGGCCGCCGTAGGATGGCATACCTTCGTAAACCACGACTAACTCTTTGGCAGAAGAGAACATTTCGTCATCGTTCATGCACAGGAAGCCGCCGATGTTCACCAGACAGTCTTTTTTACCACTCATGGTACAACCGTCGGCGTAGCTGAACATCTCATGCACGATCTCGGCGATGCTCTTGTTCTCAAAGCCCTGCTCTTGCTCTTTGATAAAGTAGGCGTTTTCTACGCAGCGGGTAGCGTCGTAGAACACTTTAATGCCGTGCGCTGCCGTCAGTTCACGCACCGCACGCATGTTCGCCATCGAGACCGGCTGCCCGCCCGCGAGGTTAACCGTCACCGCCAGGCAGATATACGCAATATTCTCTGCGCCTTTTTCATCAATCAGTTTTTGTAATTTTTTAAGATCGATATCACCTTTAAACGCAATATTCAGACCGGCATCGTGCGCTTCGTCACGAACGATATCGACAAACACCGCACCATTTTTTTCCTGGTGATAACGAGTGGTAGTGAAATACATATTCCCGGCAACATATTGCCCTGGTTTAATAGCCAGTTGCGATAACAGGTTTTCTGCGCCACGCCCCTGGTGAGTCGGAACAATATGTTTAAAGCCGAACAGTTCCTGCACGGTTCTTTCCAGATGATAGAAGTTCTCGCTGCCCGCGTAAGCTTCATCACCCATCATCATTCCGGCCCACTGCTTGTCGCTCATTGCGTTGGTGCCACTGTCGGTCAGCAGGTCAATATAAATATCTTTCGAATTTAACAGGAAAGTATTGTAACCCGCTTCCTGCATTTTCTTAAGGCGCTCATCACGCGGGATCATAGATACAGTTTCAACGCTTTTAATACGGAAGGGTTCTGCCGGATAATTCATTTTGTTTCTCCAGTAACAGTGGTCATGTACGTATTAATGTGAAGTAAATCATACCTGGTTCATCAATAATGTCTGATGAAATATAACTATTCGCCTCCTGAGTCAGGGGGAGAAATAATGTGGAGGCACTATGCAAGATTTGATTGATTATGGAAATAGCCCGGTCAACATTAATCACTGGCAATAATTTAAAAAGCTGTAAATGTGAGTGATGCAAATCACACGTCATTTTTTTACCCGTTCATATTCAACGAGTTTTTTTTGCGTGTTGAATTGCCCTTCACCGTTGCATGTCACTGGAGAGGGAAAATACTGAAAACTTAACTTTCCAGGCTGTTCTCATAATGTATTGCTCAATGAGTACACCCCAATTTGTGAGAGTCGGATCACTTCGCGGGTTTAAATTTGTGATTCACATCACTAAAAGTGTAAAGCAAAGTGTACAATTAAGCGTTGTTTCAGAGTTTGCTATTTGCTTCAGTGAGTTAGATCGCATTTTTGGTCTGATGCCGACAGGCGTTGTTTTCTGGAGCGTGGGGATATTCAGGCGCGTGAAAGATAATGAATAAATACGATTAATAATACCGGATTTATTGGGATGAAGGCGTTTTCTATTTATTCCAAAAGCATGCTATTCGCGCTTATTTCATCTTATTTACATCTGGGCTTACCGAAGATCACTGGGGGAATTTACAGGGGTTTTATTAGCTAGATACGAAGGTGTGCTAACACCTGCGCATCGCTAATCACAGTAACTATTTATATAAACGTATAACAGGAGGGACATCATCCCTCCTGTTCTCGCGATAATTATTTCACTAACGCGGATATATCCTTGAACAGCGAATGGGTTATTTCTACACCGTCACGAGTTGTACGCATACGGGAATGATAGCGACGCTCGCCCGGCAAACGCGCTCCTTGCCGCTGCATATCGGCAAAGAGTCTCTCGGCACGTGCCAGATGCTGCGGAGCCTCCCGTCCCAGAAAGCGGGCCGTGTCCAGAGCCAGAATCAGCTCGCCACCATAGGGCAACCCGCCCGCCCCTTTATCCCACGCCAGCGATTCCGCGCTGGTCATATCGCCGATGAGCGGTCCGGCAAGCAGTTCCACCATTGCCGCCAGTGCCGACCCTTTATGCCCGCCAAACGTCAACATCGCACCGTCGAGGATCGCCTGCGCGTCGGTGGTGGCCTGACCGTCACCGTCAATCCCCCACCCTTCCGGCACCGCTTTTCCCGCCCGTTGATGGAGTTGGATCTCTCCCCGTGCCGCCGCACTGGTGGCCATGTCGAAGATAAACGGGGATTTTTCTTCACGCGGCCAGCCAAATGCTATTGGGTTAGTGCCAAAAAGCGGCTGCGTCCCGCCTGCGGGAGCAACCCACGCATGGCTGGGCGTCGTCGCCAGCGCCACCAGCCCTGCCTCGGTGAGCGGCTCAACGTCGGCAAACAGCGCCGAAAAGTGCACACAGCGGTTAATCGCCAGGGCTGCAATACCGCTGTGGCGCGCCTTTTCTATCAGCAGTGGAAGCGCGCGCTCGAATGCCAGCAGGGAAAATGCTCCACCGGCGTCCACCTTCACAATGGCCGGCGCGGTATCGGTGATAACCGGCTCAGCGTCAGGTGACACCTTTCCTTTACGTCGCGTCTCCACAATCCCCAGCAACCGCCACAAACCATGCGAGGCACAGCCATCACGCTCACCGTGGGTCACGTTGGTCGCGATCGCCACGGCATGCGCTTCACTGAATCCGTTCCCGCGCAGCACCTTATATGCCAGCGCATAAGCCTCTGTTAACGAGAGGTTTACCATCTCCATGACCGACTCCTTTACTCTTCTTCATCACCGGTAAAGTTAGCCCGCGGCAGACAGGTTCGCTCACCCCAGTAGTAAATTCCCAGCGACATCACCGCCACCACCACCGTATCCCACGGATGGCCAATCACCCCTGTGCCCCCAAAACTACCCAGCCAGGAGAAGAGCATAATCAGCGCGTAGAAGGCGATAAGCCACAGAGACGATTTCACCTGCTGCGCCAGACTTACGGTGTGTACCGGCACTTTTGATTTGCAAAGCACATAGACGACAAACATCACAATCTGCAGTCCCAGTAGCCATGACAGCGTGCCCCAGCCAGACCAGAATACAATCAGCGCCGAAATCACAAACGACACCGGACCGATAATCCCGAAGGCACGCACGCGGAATGGGCGCGGCAAATCCGGTGCATTACGACGCAGCCCCGCCGCCGTGACAGGGGCAATGGCGTAGCTCAGTACCAGCGCCGCCGACACCACGCTTATCAGCTGTTCCCATGACGGGAACGGCAATGTCCAGAAGATAGACAATGCAAAGGTCAGCCACAGCGCCGGACGCGGAATGCCAGACTCTTTATCGATGTGGGTAAACGTCTTAAAGAAGGTGCCAGCTTTCGCCCAACCATAAATCACGCGCGGCGTGGCGTTCATGTAGATATTGCCGGTACCACTTGGGGAGACAATCGCGTCGCACACCACCATAAACGCCAGCCAGCCCATACCGAGCGTAATGGCGATATCCCGGTACGGCAGCGAGAATTGCTTGCTGATCTCCGCCCAGCCGCCACCCAGCATATCGGTAGGAATACTGCCAAGAAATGCCAACTGCAACAGCACGTAAATAATCGTCGACAGCACCACGGATAAAATCAGCGCCACCGGAATGGTACGCTGCGGATTCTTTACTTCACTCGCCACAGAAATAATTGGCGTCAACCCCAGGTAGGCGAAGATGATCCCACCGGCGCTAATCGCAGCCTCAACGCCCGACATACCAAAGGGTGCAATTCCCTGAACGTGCAGGTTCTCAGGTTTGAAAAAGGTAAAGAGCGTCACAACGACCGCCAACGGCACCAAAAATTTCAGAATACTGATGATGTTATTGGAACGGGCAAACGTTTTTACACTGTAGTAATTCAGCCCGAAGAACAAACACAGCAGCAAAAACTGCACTACCCATCCCAGCAACGTTGGGTCGCTTGAACCAGTTTGAGTCAGCATCGGGAACCATGCTGCCGCATACTGCCGCGCAGCAACAATCTCTATGGAGATGAGGCTTGAAAACGCAATCAACGTAATAAATCCAAGCAGATACCCCATCAACTCACCGTGGGAAAAGACCGGATAACGGATAATCCCCCCGGCACGAGGCAGTGCCGCGCCCAGCTCACAATAGACAATCCCTAACAGCAGAACGGCAATCCCACCGATGACCCACGAGGCAATGCCCGCAGGTCCGGCAATCGATGCCACATGGCTTGCGGCAAACAGCCAGCCGGAACCGAAGATAGCCCCAAGCCCAATAAACGTCAGGTCGGTTAGCGTTAGCTGCTTTTTAAATTTACCCACCTCAGCAACGCGGGCCTGTGTTTGGTGCGTAGAGTGAATCGTCATGGTCATGCCCTTCAGTCAACAGAGGGGGAAATGGCTTCCCGGGTCCACTGCCCGTTAATCAGGCGCAGCAGGTTCAGAGGGTTGTCATCCTGGACAGCAGGCGGAAGCAGCGCGGCAGGCACATTTTGCAGGCATACCGGGCGTAAAAAACGGTCGATGGATTGCGTCCCTACCGAGGTACCGCGAGCATCGGTGGTGGCAGGCCACGGACCGCCGTGCACCATGGCATCACAGACCTCGACCCCGGTCGGATAACCGTTAAACAAAACGCGTCCCGCTTTTTCAGTGAGGGCTGGCAGCAGGCGCTGTGCCAGCGGCCCATCATCAGATTCGGCGTGCACAGTAGCCGTCAGTTGGCCCGGAATCACGCGCAAAATGGACTGCAACTCCGCCTCATCGGCCACCTCGACCAACACTGCCAGCGGGCCAAACACCTCCTGCTGTAGCAGTGGATCCTGTTCCAGCAGCAGCGAAGCCGGAGCCTGATACAACCGGGCCTGCGCGCGGCCGATAACCGATTCATCAGACCCTGCCAAACGCTGAATATGAGGATGTGCCTCAAGCGCGCTGACACCCTCTTCATAATGGGCAAGCGTCGGGGCATTCAGCATGATCTGTGCCGGTGCCTGGTCAACCGCGACCTTCAGCGCCTGCGTGAAGCGGGACATACCCTCGCCGCGTAAGACAAGGATCAGCCCCGGCTTGGTACAAAACTGCCCACATCCCAAAGTGAAAGAGGACACCAGCTCATTGGCCAGCGTTTCTGCCCGCGTGGCGACGGCCTGCGGCAGAATAATCAGCGGGTTAATGGCCGACATTTCCGCAAAGACGGGGATCGGCTGCGGACGCTGCTGCGCCAGCTGCCAGAGCGCCTTACCGCCGCGCAGCGAACCGGTAAAACCCACCGCCTGAATCGCCGGATGGCGAACCAGATCCGCGCCAATATCGGTGCCGAAAATCATGTTAAAAACGCCCGCAGGCAGGCCAGATGCCGCGACCGCACGCACAATCGCCTGGGCAGTCAATTCCGCCGTCGCCATATGTCCGGGATGGGCTTTCACCACCACCGGACAACCCGCCGCCAGCGCGGATGCGGTATCGCCTCCTGCCGTAGAAAAGGCCAGCGGAAAATTGCTGGCCCCGAACACCGCCACCGGGCCAAGCGCGGTCAGATACTGACGCAGATCCGGACGCGGCAGGGGCTGGCGGTCAGGGAGTGCGGTATCAATACGTACGCCAAAGGCATCGCCCCGACGTAGCACCCCGGCAAACATGCGCAGCTGATTACTGGTACGGGTGCGCTCTCCCTGTAACCGCGCCAGTGGCAGCGCCGTTTCCTGGTGGGCTATGGCGAAAAAATCCTCGCCGAGCAAATCCAGCTCGTCGGCAAGGGTGTCGAGAAAGCGGGCACGCACGTCTGGCGCTGTCTGTGAATAGACAGGAAACGCCTGGTCAGCCGCCTCCGCCGCGGCGGCGGCCTCCTCATGAGAGGCCGGGTAAAAATGGTATCCGGTCAGCTTGCCGTCAGCGGCACGCAGGCTTGGCAGCGTCGCCTCACCGCTTGCCACGCGGCGTCCGGCGATAAACTGCTGACCCGAAACAGAGAGAGGTAGCGTCATCATCACTCCTTTACTTAAAGGCCAACATCCGGCAGCTGTGGACGGGTCGCCAGCGCCTTCTCAACAATCGCCACCACTTGCGCACGGGTATCCCCTTCCAGCGCCAGACGCGGTGGACGGGTAATGGCGCTGCCACGCCCCAGCAATTCTTCACAGAGCTTGATGCACTGCACCAGATCCGGGCGCGCATCCAGATGCAGCAACGGCATAAACCAGCGGTAAAGCGCCATCGCTTCCTCATAACGCTGTTGTTTCGCCAGGCGGAACAACGTCTCCCCTTCACGCGGGAAGGCGTTCGACATTCCGGAGATCCAGCCTTCCGCCCCAACGGCAATGCTCTCGACCACCACATCATCCAGCCCAGCGAACAGCACAAAGCGGTCGCCAACAGAATTACGCAGGTCGATAAAACGGCGGGTATCGCCGGAGGAGTCTTTGAAACAGACGATGTTGTCGCAGTCGGCAAGCGTCGCCAGGATGTCCGGCGTCACGTCGTTTTTGTAAATCGGCGGGTTGTTGTACACCATGATAGGCAGGTCGGTAGCCGTAGCCACACTGCGGAAGTGGGCCGCTGTTTCATGCGGTTTTGAGGAATACACCAGCGCAGGCATCACCATAATACCGTCGACGCCCACGCGCTCTGCCTCTTTCGCCATCTTCTGTGCAAACGCGGTGGTGAATTCGGCCACCCCCGCAATGACTGGGATCTTACCGCCCGCTGCATCTTTCGCTACTTCGATGATCTGCAGCTTTTCCTGCGTGGTCAGAGAGGTGTTCTCCCCCACGCTGCCGCACACCACCAGGCCAGAAACACCATCCTTGACCAGGTTTTTCATCACCGTATGGGTGGCATCCAGATCCAGGGAATAATCGCTACGAAACTGGGTGCTGACTGCCGGGAATACACCGCTCCAGTGAATGGCTTTCTTGCTCATGTTCGGTTCCTTGTCGTCAATTTGTTAATTTAAAGTGAATGAATGGTGAATATTCACTGACAGATTGACGTTTCAGGCGACCGACTGCTTGGTGGTTTTCTTCCTCTTTGATGACGAAATTAGCACAGTGAGTGTGTCTTACCCGGCAAGCGTAATGCGAAAATCACGCGGCGTAGAGCCCGTCATCGCCTTAAACTGGCGGCTAAACGCGCTGTGATCGGTATAACCGCACTGCAACGCAATATCGGTAATCGGCGTATCGCCCGCCAGCAGTTCGGTGGCTTTTTCCAGCCGAACTTTGTGGATCATCTGGCGCGGAGTGAGATGAAAAATACGCTTACAGTAGCGCTCAATTTGCGCCACCGACATGCCGCTCAGGGCGGTTAGTTCTTCCATCGCGATGGGACGGTGATAATGGTTGCGGATATGATCGTCGACGATCGCCAGCCGCTGCCACGCCGGGTGACGCGCCTGCGCTTCCTGCAGATCGTGTGAAATCCCTGCCATACCGATGACCTGGCCCTGCGCATCCCGCAGCGCCAGCTTCTGGGTCAAACACCAGCCGCGTTCACGACCGTTGTAGAGATGCATTTCCAGCTGATCGCGCAGCGTTACCCCTTCGCGCAGCACCCGCATATCCTGCTCGGTATAGCCCAGCCCAAGCGCTGAAGGGAAAACATCAGCAGAGGTTTTACCCAACAGAGAAACCACCGTCTTAAACCCGCAGCGTCGTGCCAGGGTCATATTGACCATTAAATAGCGGGCCTGCACATCTTTGATAAAAAAAACCACATTCGGAATGGCATTGAGCAGCGGCGCAATCAATGCCATCGCATGGAGCAACGTCTGGATATTGTCCGGACGCTGACGCGCCAACCCCTCACATATCTGGCTAAGTTCAGCCACTTCAGGCACCGGCGACGGGGCCCGCACATCATTAATCACACAGGACATCACGCTTCCTCCCGATTAGTGATCTGAATATTTATTAACTTTTTGTTAACCTAGCAAGCATCCTTACTGTGTTTTGCGATCCTGCCGTAGATTTATAATTTCCCCTTTTCCAGCCACTGGCGCAGTTGCCTATTTTGGTTTACCACGTCACTAACAAAATGATTAATAACAAATAAATATGATAATGCCTTAACGATGACAGCGGTCATTATGCTGATTTCGTCATTTGCGGTGACGAAAGCGATCAAGCCGGGACGCAAGGCTTGCGTCAGCATTTAGCAACAAAACATTAACTTCCCGGAGATCCTATGACAGCACAGTACAGTGAACTGAGAGTGATTGATTCTCACACCGGCGGTGAACCCACTCGCCTGGTCATCGACGGCTTTCCGGATCTGGGAACGGGGAACATGAGCGAGCGTCGGGAGCGTTTTTCCCGCGACTACGACGACTGGCGTAAAGCCATTATTCTTGAGCCGCGCGGTAACGACGTTCTGGTCGGTGCATTGCTCTGTGAGCCAGTTTCGCCACAGGCCACGGCGGGAGTCATCTTCTTTAACAACTGCGGCTTTCTGAACATGTGCGGTCACGGCACCATCGGGCTGATTGCCTCGCTGGCATGGCTTGGGCGCATTCAACCCGGTAAACATCTGATTGAAACGCCGGTGGGCAATGTGACCGCCACGCTGCACGAAGACGGCAGCGTCTCGGTCGAAAACGTACCGGCCTACCGCTGGCGTAAGCAGGTACAGGTTGAAACCGTCCACGGTACGGTAACGGGTGATATCGCCTGGGGCGGCAACTGGTTCTTCCTCGTCAACGATCATCCGTTCGCGGTCTCGCCGGAAAAGATCCCTGAATTGACGGAGTACGCATGGGCAATCCGTGAAGGGTTAGATCGTGCAGGCATTCGTGGCGAACATGACGGCATTATCGATCACATCGAACTGTTTGCAGAAGATGATCGCGCGGACAGCCGCAGCTTTGTACTCTGCCCCGGTAAAGCCTGGGATCGATCGCCCTGCGGCACCGGCACCAGCGCCAAACTGGCCTGTCTGGCAGAGGACGGAAAACTCAAATCCGGAGAATCCTGGCGGCAGGCGAGCATCATCGGCAGCGAATTTACGGCGCATTTCGTGCCGCATGGCGACAAGATCGTCCCGACGATCCGCGGAGAGGCATGGGTCTGTGGTGATAATAAGCTGATCCTCAATCCTGAAGATCCGTTCCGCTGGGGGATCTCGCTGTGATCGAAAGTGACGTCATCGTTATCGGTGCCGGGATTATCGGGGCCGCCTGCGCCTGGCAACTGGCCGCTCGCGGACAGCAAGTCACGCTGGTCGATGACGGCAATGCGGGCGCGACGGCGGCGGGTATGGGTCACCTGGTGTGCATGGATGACGATCCTGCGGAGCTCGCACTCTCCGCCTGGTCTCTGGAGAGCTGGCGCAAACTGACGCCCCGGATGCCGGAAAGCTGTGCCTGGCGCGGATGCGGCACGCTGTGGCTGGCGGAAACGCCGCAAGAGCTTGCGCTGGCAGAAGAAAAAAAACAACGAATGGCACAATACCAGGTTGTCAGTGAAATGCAGACCCGCGATCGGCTTGCCGCACGCGAACCGCTGCTCACCGCCGGACTCGCTGGCGGGCTGTGGGTCCCCGGCGACGGGATAGTTTACGCCCCAAACGTCGCCCGCTGGTTTATTAACGATGTCGATTTAACGCACCTTCGGGATAGCGCCCTCTCTGTTGATGCCCCTTACGTCACCCTACACAGCGGCAAACGACTGCGCGCGCGCGCCATCGTCATCGCCAGCGGTCTGGGTGCCAACACGCTGCTGGGTGAAAACTGGCTCAGACCCAAAAAAGGTCAGTTGGCGATCACCGACCGCTACGGCCCCTTGCTCAGCCACCAGCTGGTAGAGTTGGGATACGGTGCCAGCGCCCATGCAGGCGGCACCTCAGTGGCATTTAACATTCAGCCACGCCCCACCGGACAGTTGCTGATTGGCTCCTCCCGCCAGTTTGATAACACCGACCGCGAGGTTGACCTCCCTCTGCTGGCACAGATGCTGGCGCGAGCGCGCCATTTTTTACCCTCTCTGGAGACACTAAATATCATCCGTTGCTGGAGCGGTTTTCGGGCGGCATCGGCTGACGGCAACCCGCTGATTGGCCCACATCCTGCGCGTCCGGGTATCTGGCTGGCGCTGGGACATGAAGGACTCGGCGTCACAACCGCGCCAGCAACCGCCGAGTTACTTTGCGCCCAGATCCTTGGCGAGCGCCCGGCGGTGTCCCCGGATGCCTGGCTTCCCGCTCGCCTGCACAAGCAGGAGGCCATCGCATGACAACCCTGAACGTAATTATCGACGGCCAGAGCTGTGAGGTTCCCGTCGGAATGAGTATTGCAGCAGCACTGGCCCTGGTGGGCAACGGCGTGACCCGTCGTTCGGTGAGTGGTCAACTGCGCGCGCCCTTCTGCGGAATGGGGGTGTGCCAGGAGTGCCGCGTCACGGTGAACGGACACCGGGTGCTGGCCTGCCAGACGGAATGCCAGCCCGAAATGGTGATTGAAAGGAGCCATCATGCAAAGCGTTGACTGTGAGATCCTGATCCTTGGCGCAGGGCCAGCCGGGTTGTCGGCGGCACTAGCTGCCGCACGCTGTGGAAAATTGGTGATAATCCTTGATGACAACCCGCGGCCCGGCGGGCAAATCTGGCGCGACGGGCCGCAGGTCTCGCTCCCCCGGCACGCCAGACGGCTTCGTCAGGCGGTAGCTGAACATCCCAACATCACACTGCTGAGCGGTGCCCGGCTAATTGCCCGCCCCACCCCACATTCCGTAGTCTTCGAAACCGCAGACGACTGCGGCGAAATCCGCTGGCAGCGGCTGATTTTATGCTGCGGCGCCAGAGAACTCTCGCTGCCTTTTCCCGGCTGGACACTCCCCAATGTGACGGGGGCCGGAGGCCTGCAGGCGCAGATAAAACATGGCCTGCAACTCAAGGGGGAACGCGTGGTCATTGCAGGCAGCGGTCCTCTTCTGCTGGCGGTCGCCAGTACGGTGAAACGCGCTGGCGGGAATATTGTCGCCATTATCGAACAGACCCCGATGACCGCACTGGCCCGTTTCGCAACCGGGCTATGGCGCTGGCCTGAAAAATTGCGTCAGTTCGGCGAGCTCTTTCCAGCCCGCTATCATCCGGCAAGCCAGGTCATCCAAGCGCAGGGTGATACCTGTCTGCAGTCAGTGACCGTGCGCCACCAAGGGCAAACCCGGGAGATCGCCTGCGACAGGCTGGCCATTGGCTATGGGCTGGTACCGAATATAGAACCTGGCGCAATCTTTGGCTGCAAAACAGAAAATCAGGCTATTTGGGTCGATGCGGATCAACGCACCAGTGTGCAGGACATCTATGCGGCAGGAGAATGCACCGGCTTTGGCGGCAGCGAGCTGGCGTTAGCCGAGGGAGAAATTGCCGGCTATGCCGCCGCAAATTGTCCGCAAAAGGCCCAAAGCGCCATCTCCGCGCGCGCCCGCTGGCAGCGTTTTGCCCAGGCGTTGCATACGACGTTTGCGCTGCCGGAGTCGCTAAAAGCCGCGACCACCGCGGATACGCTGCTCTGCCGTTGTGAGGATATTCGTTGTGGCGACGTGCAAAACGCCGAAAGCTGGCAGGCGGCAAAGCTCGCCTCACGCTGTGGAATGGGGGCCTGTCAGGGGAAAGTCTGCGCCACCAGCGCCCGCTGGCTGTACGGCTGGCCGCTGCCGCAGCCGCGCGAACCGCTTTCCCCCGCGCGTGTCGACACGCTTATCCATCTCGCAAAACCAGAGGGGTGATGGTCAGGTATAAAGGCGCCCACTGGCGCCTTTTTTGATGTGGTGTATCCGTAGACCGTTTCGTCAAAGGGAATAATTTTTATCTTCACCCATATCTATTTCGCTCTGTGTATTGGGAACCGAGCGTCCTATTTATGCCAAACATTCAAAAATATAAAGGAAATGTAATTCATGGTTAAAATATGATAAACCCAACACTTCAAATTACCGATATTGCTTTTATTAACAAGCAGAAACAAGCATAACACCCCAGGAAATAACCTTTTCTTTTCGTATAGTTAGAAAAATAACACTTACTAAAGCAAGGTTTTTTATACCCCCCCCTATGAATGAGCATGAATAACTTAAAAATAATATGGCGAAAAAAGTGTTTTATTTAATCTGCGAATTCGATAATGAATATTGTTTTTAGTGTTGGCCGAAATAGACACAGCAACGCTTGATTAAGTGATATTTTGCGAGCATCATCGCAATTATTTACCCGAAAATGAAATCAATGACTTCCAGTAAATCCCTGCAACAGGCAATTGCCGACATCACCATCTGGCGTAAAGGCGAGCAGCGTGCGCCGCACAAGCCTCTGCTGCTGCTTCATGTGCTGGCGGGGTATCAGCAGGGTCACGGTCGCCTGTTTGACTACGGGTCGGAAGTTCGCGACCCGTTGCATAGCCTGCTGGAGCGATTTGGGCCACAGCGCGCGCAGTACCGCCCCGATATGCCCTTCTGGCGCTTACAGGGAGATGGGTTCTGGGAGCTACAAAACTCCGAGCATTGCTCAACATCCGGCAGCAGCAAACAGCCCCCCGCCGGAGAACTGGTGACGCATAACGTTGCCGGAGGCTTTGATGAACAACATTTTGCCCTGCTGAAAAAGAGCAACAGTCTCATTAACACCCTGGCGCAGCAAATTCTCGAGGCTCACTTCACCGAAAGCATCCAGGAAGAGATCGCGGATGAACTGGGGTTTGATATCCTGCAAATCCGCAAACAGCGGGACCCATTGTTCCGCCAGCAGGTTCTGCGTGCCTATAACTATGAATGCGCCATTTGTGGCTTCAATATGCGCCACGACAGCACTTCGGTTGCCCTGGAAGCCGCCCATATCAAATGGAAACAGCACGGCGGCCCGTGCGAGATTTCAAACGGCCTAGCGCTGTGTGCAATTCATCATAAAGCCTTTGATAAAGGTTCGATTGGGCTGGATGAGAGTATGCGAGTTCAAGTGTCGCCCGCAGTGAATGGCAGCGGTATGGTGGGCAGACTATTCTGGGATTTCGACGGTAAATCGATAGCGCTGCCGATGATGCGCGAGAATTATCCAAAAGAAGGATTTTTGGAATGGCACAGAAAGGAGGTGTTTAGGGGGTGAGTGCGAAGGCCGGACTCGAATTTCAACGTTAATCTACTGAATTATAATAAATTAAAAATCTATACATTATTGATGTATACTCAGTTGTATACTCAATTATTATCCACTTCAAAAACCAGACAGTAATGAATCTACAAAATCACGCGAAGTACTGCAACCTAACGCGGTTGTACCCCCCAGACAAAGAAAGCTAAGTAAAGTTGAACTTCTTTTCTAATAGCTTGTTATAAATGTTTTTTCTCTCCGTATATTATTGTATATCTGAACTCCTCATTCAAGGGACTCTAAGGAATAAGAATGTCAGACTCAACAAACAATAGCTATGGTGGAATACTTCGCCTTGGAGCAGGATTCAGCATCGTTCTAATGACGCTCACTGCCATTTTTATCTGGTTTTATCTAACGTGGATTGGCCGTCTAGATATATTCCTTCAAGCTGTCACTTTTAACGAGCTGTTCTCCTTCTCTGGAATAATATTCTTAAGTAGCATTATATTGTTCTGTGGCGTACTGTTTCTACCCTTTTTGTTAGGATGCCTCGTTATACATGGCAATCAAAATAATGCCAAGTCAAAGCGAAAGAAAGTACTTCAAGCATTTATTTATGCTGGAAGCTCTTTTCTCTGCATAACATTTGTTGCTTTAATATCTTTGTTTGATATAGACCCAGGAGAATTTACTTTCATAGCCTTGATGTTATTGACTGGCATTATTAGTGTTTTTATTACATTTATTCTTCAGAGAAAAAGCATACACACTCATCTGAAGTCACTAAACACGATAACAAAAATAAAAATTCTACTATTAGATTACTCAATGAAACCCTTTCTACTGGGGATCAATTGCTGGCTAGTAGTCTTCCCTATAACACTATTGAGCAAATTCTTACACGTCGAAAATGGAATGGATGACTACCAGCAGACCTCGTTATTCCTTGTGTATGGTACATTAGTAATAGTAATCAATATATTTCCATGCATCTTTTTTTTACGACAAGATTTCTCTAGAGGATGGTTTAAACCTCTGAGAAATACTACAGGTGTTGTTTTCGCTTTATTACTACTGTCATCAGCCTTCATGCACGTCATTCCGTTACTGATTGTCAACATGGCATTTCGGATGACTGGGATGACGATCATGGAACCAGTTACAATTTCTATCAAAACGGATGAAATTCCTTCTGAAATGCTTCATAGCAGAGGATGGAAGTATCAGCTCTCAGAGGATAAAAAATTTAGCTTAGTATCAGGAGTTATCTTTTTTTCATATGGCGGAGTTTATCTTGTCTGTCCTAAAGAAACGACAAAAAAATTCCGTGAAAGCATAATCTTCGACATACTGTCTGAAGAAATAGAAAAAAAGGCTAGAGAAGAAATAAAAAAATCAGCCCAGCAATGTATTGCAGTGGATAAAAGTGTTTTAAACTTTTGAACCCATGTTTTGTAAACTCTCAAACCTTATGCATACACCATAACAGGCAGAGTAATCTGCCTGTTATGGTGAGCATATTAAATTCTATGAAATTGGTTAATCAAGGTTACTTGCTTGAGCTGCCAAGCTTGTCGTGCCCGCAGGATATCTACAACTTGAAGATAATGTGATTACTCCTGTCAACTAAACCCTCTGCGATCAATACGAACCAGCTCATAC
The DNA here is from genome assembly GCF_030332375.1 of Citrobacter sp. Cpo148. NCBI lineage: Bacteria > Pseudomonadati > Pseudomonadota > Gammaproteobacteria > Enterobacterales > Enterobacteriaceae > Citrobacter > Citrobacter sp. Cpo148. The sequence goes on along the minus strand of NZ_JAOWHY010000040.1, from coordinate 4,596 downwards.
TTTTCCACCAGAAAATTCACGGCATCGGCCAAAGATATACCGGCATCGATATGTTCCTGAATTACCGTTTCATCACTGAATGGTGTATCGTTGAGTGTCAGGCCATAATGTTGTTCCAGCAGGCGTGCAAGCAGCATTTGCCAGACTGCCACGGGCGACAGACATAGCGTCGCCGCCTGCGGATTTGTTGCAGGTAGAGTTTTCATATTTGCTCTCGTGAAAGTAATTAGCGCTGAGTGGGGTAAATGGCGATGTATACGTAGCCGCAACTGCCAAGGGTGTCGGCTTCGCAAGTAAAACCGTTGTGGTACAGGGTGACACAGTGGGCATGGCGAGGATTCATTTCACCAGTGGTCAACATCGATTCCATCTGGCTGATAAAACGTGGGAATACTTCATCCAACTTCAAAGATTCTGCGTTACTGAATTCACCGCTAATGCTGGCCCGGTCAGCCAGATAGTGCAGTCGGTTTCCCTCCTGTACCAGACGAGCGCCAAAGAAAGGTGTCACATTACGATTCAGCCCCCACTTGAGAAATGAATCGTTCTCTGAGTCAGTAGATTTCATTGCAGTACCCTCATATCCAGCCTCGCTCTGCAAAAGACACAATTCCATCTGATCCGATAACCAGATGATCGAGAGTGTTCACATCAACCAGTGCCAGCGCTTCTTTAAGCCTGCCCGTAATGTTGCGGTCACATTGGCTGGGCTCCGGGTCACCGGATGGATGGTTATGCGCCAGCACGACAGCTGCAGCATTGAAGCGAAGCGCTGACTTCACTACCTCTCGAGGATGGACCTGGACATGGTTAATCGAACCGGCAAATAGTGTTTCACTCTCCAGTAAACGGTGCTGGTTATCGAGATAGAGCACCATAAACACTTCCCGCTCCTGTCCGGCCAGCTGTAGCCGAAGCCAGTCACGAGCAGCAGTACTGGAGGTAAAGGATTTGCCGGGCTGACGCAGATATTTATCCAGTAGATTGATAGCGCGGCGAATGGTGCGTTGGGCATAGGGGGTTAATCCGGCGGTCGCAGGGAGCAAATAACCATGCGGGGCCATAATCAGTGGAAAGAGTTCAGGCTGCGTTGACACCGGGGATAATGCGGTATTCATGTCAGGTATTCCTCAGTCGATGAGATGCATAATGGCGCTGCATTCCGGATGGATTAGCGCGTAGTCGCGTAAGAGATAATAGTGTTCAGTCATCGCGTCACACTCGGTGCGACAGGCGTGGTGGTTGTAAGCCATCAGACAGGCGACCATCCCTGCAGCTTCACTGGTAAGCTCTGCGCCATTGCCATTCATGCTGTTGAACAATGTCCACTTCTCATCGTGCTCTGACTCGGGAGCCATAAAAGCGCCGCCGTTGCTGAGCGTCGAAAAGCGCCAGATACCACCGTGGTAATCGGCACACAGCCGCTCCATCCAGGCGAAAATGCGAGGTTCAAGGGTTATCCATTGTGGGATGGAACCAAAGTGCTGCGGCCAGAAGCCGATGCGTAACTCGTCCGGGACCACTGAGGCAGTAATTGCGGTAAGCTCCGCGAACTGATGATTTTGTGTATTCATTAAACTATCTCCTTATGCCGGAAGGGTTGTTTAACGCCCGAAAAAATCGAGCATGTTTTCTGCCATAACCCACAGGGCGCGATTGAGCTTCACATCGCCATCAATACCGGTAACAGCACGGGTGCGGCTGCTTTTCCCCTGAGCGGTTCGCCCTGGCAATCCACCTTTCATCAGGTTCTCCTGCACGCGCTGGTATACGGTCCACAGGTCATCGCTGTAGTCCTCCCGGCGACGTGGGGTCAGCAACTGCGATACCGTGACCGGCTGGTGGTTTTCACCAAAGCGATACTTCAGCGCGGCATTCGCCAGGGCGTTACGGGCTGGTTCTGGCAGTGCCAGTGACTGCATTGCATCGCGCTTCTCCTCCACCCGGTCAAACACACCGAGCACTTCGTAAGCCCCTTCAATCACCTTCTCAACAACATTCCCTTTATGTGGTACCCGCACTTCGCCGAATGACTGTCCGCAGACCAGTCCGTTGGTACAGACGCCACGAAACAGTCCCGGAAGCATCTGATAGCTCGAGGTGCCGTCATGACTGTTGAGCAAAATGATTTCCGGTACCTGATGCCCGGTCAGTTGACTGGCACGACGCAGGCGAAGCATGTGTTTGGTGTGCTCCCGCTTGCTCTGGTCGCGGACCTTCGTCTGGCAGGCAAAGAACGGCTCAAAGCCTTCACGCTGCAGGCTTTCGAGAATGGTGATGGTCGGGATGTAGGTATAACGGTCTGAACGAGATTCATGCTTGTCACTCCCGAACACGCTGGGTACATGACTCATCAGCTCTTCATGGGTCAGAGGCCGGTCACGGCGTATCTGGTTTATACGACCAAAGCGGCTGGCTAATCGCATAGCTAACTCCTTATCTGATAATGAATTAAAAACAAAAAGGCCATGTTCCCGAAGGAGCATGGCCTGTTGCTATCTGGTGTTGGTATGTTGTGGGGTGGAGAGGTCTGAAATGTAAGTAACTAATCGCTGTAGTGTGTGGTCCGGCATTCACTGAGGTCAGACAGCTCTTTTTGCGTATTCTTCAGCCCCGGACTGAAGGAGCCAACTTTATTATTGTTGACGTAAACATCGAAATTGGACGACTGACCCAGCGCGTCAATAAATGACACCCAGGCATTATCACCATTTCGCCAGCCGAGGGATGAAGGTAACGGATACTGGCTGCTATCCATGACTACCGTTATTTCTGTCCCGTCGTCATGAGAGCTTATTGATGTCCCATCAGGCAGGGTGAGATCAACACCGTGTTGCAGAATATTCTGCGCATCCGGATTGCCAGTACAGTTCAGATTAAACACCACCTTATCCGGGCTGGTAATGATATATTCGGTCACGCCCATCCCAAAACCACTCGTCCACATATTGGGAATAGCCTGTGCTGTTGATACAGAAGCCAGCATAGCTAATGTAACTATTACGTAAGGCAGTCGCATAATGTTGTCCTAAAATCATGTAATAAAGCTTTTGTTGTGCAAAACAATAAAGAAATGAATAAATAGTTGGGTTATTTTATTTGTTTGTAGCGAAACGCTTCTTTCCCGGCATAAATCCCGACGAGATCGTCATAACGAGGGTCCTTTTTATTCGGGCGGAACGTTACGTTCATATCGGGACTGCACATATCCTTCATGGTCAGATTGAATTCTTTACCTGGCGTAATGGTATACCCTGTTGCCACATCATCTTTACTGGGAGTGATCCACCCCCATATGCCACCCGGACAATCTCTGGAAGGTTTCGAGCGAACAACAATAAACCATCCCATTGAATCCACTTCCGTCGCTGTACACAGTTTTCTGACCTGTCGGTGGGCATCACACCAGAATATATTCCCACTCTTATTATTCACTGCCGCAGGCAGGAACCCGCTATAAGGACGTGCTGCGTGAGAATTACCTGCGATAAGCAGGGGGAACAACATGACTGGCAGTAAAGAAAATAATTTCAATTTTTTCATTAGATTAACCTTACATTCAATTATGGAGACTATCTCTAATCAGTGTGTCCGGATTGCCCCCGACTTTCTGATGGAGAAAATGAATTCAGCGACTGCTGAATAAAATGGAAATGAGGTAAGGCAGAGATAAAATGTTTATCTTCCGACAGCTGATAGAGAAGCTCACTGCGAATAAATGTTTCCCGGGATGGCCTTACCAGATGAATCTCATCCAGCCGGAAGACACGTAATTGCCTGTTATGTTCAGCGACCAGATACCAGTAACCATCCAGGGCGATTAGCCGGTAAGGTGCAACGGCCTCATGACGCTCCCCTTCAGTCAGAATGGTGATGCGCTGACATCCCGAAATAGCTCTGACCAGCCTGTAGAAGCAGAGTTTTCCTGCCGGGGGATGAGGTCTGTCCTGATGCCATACCAGACAGGGTCGATCATCACAGTCCAGCAGGCTGCTGACCAGTCGCCGGTCAAAGCCCGGGAAAACCCCGGCCAGCCCCGTGCGGTGAGCAAAGGTCAGAATATCTATTTCCTGCCGCGTACTGTGAATATCTGAGCGCAGACTGCACTGCCCCTGGTAATAATCCAGGTCGAGATACATCAGACGTTCCCGAAAGTCACGACGTAACGTGCGCTCTGACACCCCGAATTCAGTTGCCAGCTTGCGAATAAACAGAGTTTCACCGGACACCAGGCGGCTGATAATCAACGACAACCTGACGGCAAGCCGGTCATGTCGCCGCTCCTGAAGCGTCATGAAAGATTTCTCCTGAGAAGTTAACTCTATGAATTAATAATGATTACTTTAAAGGAAGGAGTGGACAGGGTATGGACAACATCGGAACTATTTTTTATGAGCAGTCCAGCCTTGTAGGCGCTCGTCTGACAGATAATGATGCTTCGCCTGATTTAATTGATGATAAAACGCAGTGGAAAGGACGTGTCCACAATCAACACATCATTAACAACCAGTTCATCATTCGCAGAGAAAATTGCGATATCAGAAGAATATCCAGTCCCAGACGGCCCGTGCGACCGACACCACCGCATCACGCACG
>NZ_JAOWHY010000039.1:0-7100 GCF_030332375.1 Citrobacter sp. Cpo148 | reverse complement strand
CCCTGTTTTGCTTCCGGCTCTTTGGGTGTGGTGGTTTTCTTTCGACGACGCTTAACACTGGTTGTCTCTTTTTTCCTGGGTTCACGCGTATGCAACCAGCTGGCAATAACACCGGTATAGGCACCACGATCAGCAAGGGTGAACCGATGACCGTCACCGGCTTTGCGCGTGATGGTGATAACCGGCAGCGGCTTGCCGCTCGCCGTTCTTCCCTGTCCCTGCCGGATAAACAGCAGATTCCCGTCCTTAACGGAAGCAATCGCCCCATACTGTCTCGCCAGTTTCATCAGAAAACTTGCATCGCTTTCATTGGTCTGGTCCAGATGATCCAGCGCCTTATCCGTCAGGTCTTTACCCAGCGCCACTTTGAGGTTATGCCGGGCGGCGATTTCCTTTACCACCTCCCCCACCGTTGTCTGATGCCATGATTTTTCGCGCCGTGTATTGAGGGTTTCACGGAAATCTGCGCTACGCGCCCGGATGGTCAGCCGGTCAGGGGCACCGCTGTGTTCAATTTCATCCACAGTAAAAGCCCCTTTAGGGAATAGCGGCTGGCCTTTCCAGCCCAGCGCCAGCTGAATCACTGCCCCACGTCGCGGCAGGGCGATCAGCCCGTCGGCGTCGTCCAGCTCCAGATCAAGCTGGTCCGCTTCAAAGCCCCGGTTATCCGTCAGCGTCAGACTCATCAGGCGGGTATCCAGCACGGTCGTCACGTCCTTACCTTCAATGACGATACTGAAAGCCGGGCTTTTGCTGTTCAGATTCAGAAGATCAGAATTAACGTTCACTGCAGCAATCCTCCTACCGTGTTCTTAATCCCCCCAATCGCAGAGGCAGCAGAGTCCTGCAGGTTGCTGAGCTGGTCACTCAGGCTCCCGAACATGTCAGACAGCGATTCATCAACCCGTTTAAGGGTGATCGTAAACTCAATGCGCCTGGGCATACCGCTGGCAAAAAACTCCGTCTTTGTCTGGCTCAGACTTTCAATAACAAACATGCCGTAAATAGTTCCGCTGCCTTCAATCAAAGGCCAGGCTTTGCCCTGCTCTGCCATCAACTCCAGCGCCAGCAATGACAGCCTGCCTCCGGTCACTTCCGGCAGCAGAACCCCGGACAGTGTCAGTGAATCATTATCCGGGCCAAGAAACTGCGTTGACGGGCGGCGGTTCACCCGGCTGTTGGCTGCATGTCGCCAGCTGCGCTGATACTGCAGTTCCTGATAAGGGACTGTGCGCAACATAAATACATATAAACCCAGCACCATCATCATGATTCATACCCCCCCCGATCGCTGAAATTGCTGCGCGCTTTTGCCCTGGCCCTGCGTTCCCGCTCGTCAAGCTGCCGTGCCACTTCACGGGCAATATCCTGCGCACTCTGTCCCGGCTGAGCGACGATATGAATGGGCGCATTTATCTCATAACGAATAACTGACTGCGGGCTGTCAGCCTTCACTGGCTGCGTCTGGTATGCCCTCGCAGGCAGGCTGAACGGATGAAGCGGAGCCGCTTCTGCAGGTGTCGCAGCAACCCCCATCACGCCTGCAACGACAGAGGCCAGCGCAGCAGTACGCCGCCTGCTGGTGACATTTGCCGGTCCGTTCACAATTTCAGGGCCATTTTCTCCAACAATGCCAAACTGCCCGCGTGGAATGATCCCGCCCGTGTCGTACATCCCTGCGTAAGCCGGGAACCCGCCTGGCGGCAGCACCACTTTGCCGTCACTGTTCACTGTGGCGAATTGCTGCTGCGTGACCTGCGCAGGCAGTTTCGCCTTTGCCGCCTCCTTACTGACAATACCGAGCTTTTCCAGCAGCCATGACACACCGGATTTAAGAGACTCCAGCGGGTGCATCACCATATTCAGACCTTCCGCCAGCGCCTCACCAAACCGGCGCCCCATTGCTGCTGCGCTGTTCAGCTCTTCGGAAGTGGATTTAACCGGCGTAAGTAAATCACTGAACCAGCCCCACAAGGCCTGCACCCTGTCACCAATCCACTGGAACATGGGCCTGAGCGGCTCAAAGGCGGCGCTGATGGGCGCTGCAGCGGCTTTAAACCCTTCCACCACGCCCCCCAGAAATGCACTGATGGGCTGCCAGTATTTCCACACAACCAGCGCCACACCAGCCAGCGCAGCCACAACCAGCCCTATCGGACTGAGCAGCGCACCCAGCATACCGGAAAGACCAAACAGCGCGCCGCGAAGTAATGCCAGCGGACCAGAAACAAGAAAACGCAATACGCCACCGACAGCTGTCAGCCCACCCCGCAATGCCGCCAGCGGGTTCATCACCATACCGATAACATTACGGATACCTGACATACCGGCACGGAACACGGCAAGCGGAGCACCTGCTACCGTTTTCAGTGCATTACCCGCTATTCCTGCTGAGCGACGCAGGGAATTAAGCGGGGCACTCAGCAACCCGACACTGTCACCGGATGACGCCATACCCCGACGCAACAGGGAAAGTGGCGCACCTGCCAGCCATGACAGGGCACCTCTAGTACGTGTTACCGCTGCAGCAACGGAAGGTAATGTTTTTACACCCAGCACAGACAGGCCAAACCGAATCACCGCAATCGGCCCCAGCACAGCAGCCACCGCCACGGCAAGTGTACCCAGCCCGACAGTGACAGCCGCCGTAGCCGCCGCCACTTTCATCAGCGTGCCAGCCAGCACGGGATTCTGCTCCACCCAGCGACGCAGCGCCCCGGTCACGCCCTTAACCATGCCCATAATATCCATCAGCGGCTGGCGCAGCGTTTCCCCCAGACTGCTGAAAGCGTTCTGCGCGCCCGTCTTAACCAGCAACCACTGCGCAGACAATGAATCCTTGTTAATGTCGGATTCTTTCTGCATGGAGCCATTAGCACCACTGCCTGATGTGAGTTTCAGCTGACGCTGCAGCTCCGGCAGGTTGTTAGCCAGCTTTGCCGCATCATCGCCAAACTCTTTACCAAAAATCATTGTCATGGCTGACAGGCGTTTATCCTGCGGCAGATTGTTGACCTTCTCCAGAACCCGCTGAATGGTGCCCATGGCATCGGTAGTCATCTGCTTTTCAATCTCCGCCGGATTGAGTTTCAGCAGGTTCATACCTTCAAAGAAGCGTTTACTTTGCATGGTGGCAATGGACAACTCACGCACCATGGCATTAGAAGCGCTGGCTGCGATTTCCGGGGCAGCCCCAAGAGAAAGGAATGTTGAACCCAGCGCAGCAGCCTTTCGGAAGTCAAGGCGGTCAGCCACGCCCCCCATACGCTGCAGGACGTTGATAATGTCCCCACCCTTTGACATGGCGTTATCGTCCAGGTAGTTCAGCGCATCGCCCAGTTGCTCAATATTGCGCGTCGGCACTTTATAGAGCTGCGCGATTTTTCCCAGCCCTTCCGCCAGCTCATCGGCGGGCAGCTCAAAAGCCGTTGCAGCTTTTGCCGCCGTGGATGCAAAGGCCAGCAGGTCACGTTTCTGGTCTTCGTAAGGATCATCCTGGTTGGTCACGCCCATGCGCGCGCCCCCCTCAACCAGCGCGGCATAATCTATAGCGCCATTTTCCATCGGCAGCTGCTCACTGGCAGCCTTAATGGCATCCTGCATGTCATAAAACTGTTTTGTACGGTTGCCGTTATCGTCACGAAGCCCGTTTACCTGCTTTGCCACGCCTTTCATGGCATCTTCCATACTGGCGTAGCTCTTAACTGCAGCCATAACCGGCGCGCCCATTGCCAGCCCCGCTGCCGTGGTGGTGGCCCCGGCTCCGGCAATGCGATCCCTTACCTCAAGACTCCTGGAGTATGCCGCACGGGCGGCGTGCATTTTTCGCTGTTGCTCCCCGACACGTCGTAACCTCGCTTCCTGTTCAGAAAGTTGCCTGTTATAACGCATTGTTTCACGGGTAATGCGGGCCGTCGCGCTGGCACCATCACTGGCTGAAATACCGGCACGATAAAGCTCTGCACGCACCAGCGCAGTCTGCTGCTGCAGCTTTTTCTGCCGTTCTTCCAGACGCTGAACAGCCAGCTGTTGACGTCCCAGAGCAACAACCTGCCGTTGAGAAGGCGGCCCCATCGCACCCAGCTCATGACTGAGTAAATTTGCACGCTGGCGGGCATAGTTCAGCCGGTCACCCAGTTTCTGATTTTCTGCCTGTAGCTTTCGGAAGCTGTCCAGACTGCTCCCGGCCTGATCAAGCTGCTTTATTGCATCGCGGGATTTTTTGACAGCAGCAGCCAGCTCTCTTGAGCTGGCCTGCGCGGATCGAAATGGGCGGGTGAGCTTGTCAACCGCATTCAGAATCACCTGCAGACGCAGGCTATTGTCACTCATCGCTGGCCCCGCTTCTCTGAATCGCTTTGTGCCGCCACTCCAGCACCTCAGTCAGCGGCATAACGTCAGTGATGGACGGCGACCAGTGAAAGATGGTGGCGATATCCGCCACCAGGTCATCAATCGTCAGGCTGTCGGTAAACCGGCAAGCACCGACTTCTTCAACAAAAAAGTCACCACCTCGACCGACAGCGCGGTGAGATCGGCGGGGTCCAGTTCAGCCATTTCCTGTGCGGTCAGCGTCGGGGTGGAAATACGCGGGATCACTGTCATCATGGCCCCCACGTCCATATCCATAATGGCCTGCAGGCGGGTGCCGCGCAGCGCACCAGACTGAGGCTTACGCAGCACAATTTCGGTGATTTGGGTTTTACCGCGCATGATTGGCGTATCCAGTTGTACGGTTTTTTCAGTCAGCTTGTCGCTCATGTTCGTTTCCTGTTAATCAGATACTGGCGCGGATCACCGCGCCGTTAAGTTAAATCAGAGGCCAAGGGCGTTACGGTGTGCTTCCATCAGGTCCACGCCGTCAACGATTTCAATCATGTTGACCAGATCAACCTCATAGAGCACTTCGCCGTTAATGGTCAGCTTCGCGTAGCTGTTGGTGCTGCTGACTTTGGTGGTGCTGCTCTCGCCGGTTTTCCACTCGCCGGAATCCACTTCTTTATGACGCCCGCGCACAACCAGCTCAACGGCCTGAACTTCGCCGGTATCGTCACGCTGAATAGAGCCGGTGAAACGCAGCTGGATGCCATCAACGGTTGCCTTGCCCATCTGCTTGAATAACAACAGTTCGGTGCCGCCGATTGAAAATTCCGTGTCCAGTGCGCCGTCATCCAGCCCCATATCCACATCCACCGCGCCCGGCATACCGCCGCCGCGATACTTCTCAAACTTGCGGGTGAATTTCGGCAGAGTCAGGGACTCAACGATCCCCTGCCAGTTGTTCCCGTCGTTGAACAGGTTCAGGTGTTTTAACTTGCGTGGTAATGCCATGTATCCCCCTTATGCACTGACACGGCTGGCAAAATCGACCAGGTAGCGATCGGTGATGCGCTGGCGCAGCATCAGATTTTCAAGTGGCGGCACAGGCGTGTAGTCGTAGTCGATGGTGAGCTTCCCGGCTTTCAGGGAGTCTTTATCGTTCACTGACTCATCCAGCCAGCAGTCAGCCCCGATGAGGTATCCCTGATTTACCAGGCTGCGTAATTTGGCGCGAATACCTTCGATAATGTCGCGGGCCAGTGACGGATTCAGCGGCTTATCCACCGCCCACATATGCCCCTCTGCAATCGTGTCAGCCAGCACCTGCGCCGTGCGGGTGTAGTTCTCAAACGCAAACAAGGGATCGTCACTGAGGCAGCGGGACCCCCAGAAGCGGAAGCCGTCTTTGCAGATCAGCGTGGTGACGTCATTCTGGTTCAGCAGTCCCGCGTCCGTTGCCGGGTCCTGCAGATCCCAGAACACATCAGCGGAAATACCGGTGACGCCATTCACACCCACGTTGGACAGGGTTTTGTGCCAGCCGGTCTGTTCGTCGATTTTGGCGCGCAGACCGAGCGCACGGGCCGAGGCGTAAGCCGTGGCATCGGCTTTCAGAACGGTGTCAAAGTTGATGAAATCAGGCCAGATCAGCATCCCTTCTCGCTGGCTGAAATTGTCCCGGTAAGCAATGGCTTCCTCCACCGTCTTGCAGCCATAGGCAGACAGGTAGGCAAACCCGCGCAGGCTCTGCGCAACACTCATCAACTCAGTGGCTACCGCTTGCGTGTCGTGCCCCGGCACACCAAGAATGCGCGGCTTAACTTTCAGCTGCGACTGCGCAGAAAGCAGCGCTTTCATCCCCGTTTTTTTACCGTCGGACGTGACGCCACCAATAATATTGGAGGTGGTTTCCGCTTCGGTTTCGCCCTGCGCCACGCGCACAACAACCGTCACGGGTTTTGACTGGTCGGCAATCGCATCCAGCGAACGGGCCAGCGTGCCGGACTCGCCTGCTTTACCGCTGGCCTCCAGCACATCCGTCAGCAGAACCGGCTTATTGAGAGGGAATACGGACGCATCAGCATCATCGCCGGTGCAGACCATGCCCACGATAGCGGTGCTCACCGTGGTGATAGATCGGGTGCCCTCGTTGACTTCAACAACGCGCACCCCGTGGTGGTAATCCTGAGCCATAGCGGCGAACCTCCTGATTGGAATAGGCTTCGCCCTATGTTGTATTGATTACGTCACGCAGACAGCTGCGCGGCGTTGTCCTGTTAATCACACAATGTCGCAGGATATTTGCGGTATAACGTCGAGATCCCCACATCAAAAATTAAAGCAACCCGCTGCCGTGTTTCACCTGCAGCAAGTAACCTGCCAGCCTGTGCCCATTGCTCTGGCGTCAGTTTTGGTCTTCGCCCTCCAATCCTGCCTTTAGCTCTAGCTGCTTCCAGTCCCGCACGGGTTCGTTCCACTATCAACTCGCGTTCCATCTCCGCCAGTGCCCCCATAACGTGAAAGAAAAACCGCCCCATTGGCGTACTGGTGTCTATGCTGTCAGTCAGACTGCGGAAATTAACTCCGCGCTGCCGGAGTTCTTCTATCAGGGTAACAAGGTGTCGCATGCTTCTTCCCAGCCTGTCGAGCTTCCATACAACCAGCGTGTCTCCCTCTGATAACGTCCTGAGCAACCTTTTTAGCCCTGGCCTGTCTGCTGTTTTTCCGCTCATTTTGTCTTCAAAAATTAGCTCACATCCTGAGCGTTCCAGTGCATCACG
>NZ_JAOWHY010000038.1:0-6651 GCF_030332375.1 Citrobacter sp. Cpo148 | reverse complement strand
ATTTACCCGATATTAAAACCATGGATGAGAAGGAGCTGCAGGAATATCTCCACAACATGGGCCAGAAGGAACGGCGGGAGCTGACAGCCAGGTTGAGACTGGTAAAACCGAAGCGGAAAAAAGCATTCATACAGAGTATTTCGGAGCAGCAGCGCCTGCAGCTTGAGGCAGAACTGACTGCCAGAGGGTTTGAAGGTAGTGCATCTGAGATTGATTTGCTTCTGCGTGGCGGCAGCATTCCATCCGGTGCCGGTTTACGTATTTTTTACCGTAACCAGAGGCTGCAGGAAGATGACAAATGGCGTCAATGGTACTAAGACTGCTGTTTAACATTTCGTGCTTTATTGACCGACATCAGTACATCCAATTAACTGACAAAAAAGAGTTTTACATTTTTTCTTTCCTACTATACTGTTTATATAAACAGTGGGTATATATACAGTTGTTGTGTATCCGTGTAATGATAGGAGGGAAGATGCAGGACTATCTTTTGGAGTCATTAAAGCTCCAGCGTATTGATTTTTTTATCAAGCTTGTAGCGGCTAGTGAGTGCAGCGACGAAGAAAAGCGGCTGGCTATCCAGTGGGTGTCCGAACTGACAGACGAGTTGATGGCGAAAATTCGCAGCCATGAATACAGCCGGTCAATGGACGTTACCAGTTAAAGGGAATCTGTATGCGAATTGAAATAATGATCGATAAAGAGCAGAAGATTAGCCAGGCCACACTGGAAGCCCTTGAATCCGAGCTTTACCGTAATTTGCGCCCTCTGTATCCCAAAACAGCAATTCGTATCCGTAAGGGCAGTGCCAATGGTGTTGAACTGAGCGGGTTAAAACTGGATGAAGACAAAAAGCGAGTGATGGAAATTATGCAGCAGGTCTGGGAGGACGACAGCTGGTTACATTAGATAACGTTGTGAGAGGCGGAACGTAGTTCTGGCGCTCGCAAGGTTGAACAACGAGCTATGCGAGGCGTTAGCTATGGGGTCTAAAGACAACAAGTATCAAATTGTATATCGCGGTCAAACGCTGGAAACAATCATTCCCGGTCAGTGGGTTTTCTTTCAACGACCAAAAGAGTGCGGCGGCGGATACTGGATGGGAAGAACTTATGATGACTGTTTCTGGCTTGAGCTGGAGTATCCGGTGTCTTTATCTGATGGACTTGGTTACTTGATAGTTATTACGAAAGTCGAAGCCACAAGTCATGAATTTGATGCAAATTATTCTCTGTTTGACTGATTTCGTCGTAGTGCATGACTATGCCGCATGAGAACGCATGATCGTTTAAGGATCGTTTATGCTGAGGCCCGCCAGAACTGGCGGGCTTTTGCCTGTTTCATGCAGGTGCATGAAAACCACTACATAAAGCGCGCAGGCGTGGCGGGGATACGAGCGCGCGGCGGCGGTAATAACTGTGTGCAATTGTTAAATCATTCTCAATGTATCTGTGATGTGGTTCGGTTTTTGTTCAAAGTGGTTCGGTATTTAGGTTTTTTGGCTCTCGAATGGCTGCTATTTAGCATTATTGGTGTATTATTGTTTTTATTGTGGTTGGTTTTTGCCGTAAAGGTGGTTTGATGATTAATGTTACGAATGAAATGCTCATTGATGTAGTCAGTGATGCGCTTGCAGGGAAGAGAGAAAGTCTTCTCATGCGGCTAAGAGTTATGGCAAAAAAACTCAAGAAAGAATCTCCTGAGCTAGCGAACAAACTGGAAAGTCTGCTTCTGCATACCAGCGGTGCTGTCGCTGTTGAGCGCGCACAGCCGTTGATACCTAAAGCTGCTCCAGTTGATGCTGACAGTAGGCAAAAGTTGTTAGTTGAAACTTATCCTGTGGTTATTGATGTAGAACCTGTTTGGCCTAGTAAAACTGATGTGCAACTAAATCGGTTTGTGATCGAATGGGAAATGAAAGAACGTCTTTATAAGGAGGGGCTTCATCCTTCCAGATCTCTTCTCATGGGGGGGCCTCCTGGAGTTGGGAAGACGTTAGCTGCAAAATGGTTGGCTTGTAAGCTTGATATGCCGCTTCTTACATTGGATCTTGCGAGTGTAATGAGCAGTTATTTAGGTAAAACGGGAAATAACATAAAAGCGGTTCTTAATTATGCTTCATCATTCCCATGTGTGCTTCTGCTTGATGAATTTGATGCAATTGCTAAAAAAAGAGATGATGCAACGGATGTGGGAGAACTCAAGCGATTAGTTACTGTGCTCTTACAAGCTATTGATGAATGGCCTAACACTTCTATACTAATTGCTGCTACAAACCATTCAGAATTACTCGATCCTGCGGCATGGAGACGATTTGATAGGGTGATTGATTTTGACTATCCAACTAAAGACCTAATTCAAAGATATTTAATGTCTAAAGATATCGGTGATAGTTTAGCTGAGTACATTTCGGCTAGATTGGATAAGGTATCTTATGCTGTAATTGAAAGAGCTATCAATCAGGCTAGGCGTAATTCTATTATAGAAAACTCTCCTTTAAGTTCATCGTTGATAGATGAATTATTAGAAGGAGAGTCTATTGAAGACGTCATTAGAACAATGTTAGCTGAAAATATTGCGCAAAGGAAAATTTCACGCGACCTAGGCATATCTAGAACTCAGGTCAGTAAATTTGTGAAGGCAGAGGACGAAGGAAATGAATGATAAAAATATGCTGCTTGGATATGGGGAAACTCTAACTGGTTCAATAACATTGAATCGGGGAGGTGGTAGTAAAAATAAACCTTATACCTACTCTGAAAATAAACCTGTTATTTCCCGGCAGTTGGGTGAGTTGATTTCTGAAATCAATAAAATCCCGCCATCAGCAATGCCTGAGGGCAAAGCTGTGGCAAAATTTGTACTTCACCCAACATTTCTGGCTAAAAGCTATTTCCCTGTAGGGTTGCTGGATAGATTTTCTCTTGGTAGTATCGGTAGTAAAGCTATTAAAATTAAGCCTAGAAAGGATATCAAAAAGAAAGGGCGGAAAGATGAGTACACAACAGCCTGTATTTATGTTTCCGGTAAGCAGGAAAACTTTCAGCAATTTCTTGATGCTATCAATAAAGATGCGTTAACGAAGGGACAGCAGAATGACTTTATTACGCTGGAAAGCATTTCAATGCTTGAAGTATCTGATAAAGTAAAATCAATCAATGATCATGAAATGATGAATATTGAGGTGGCGCTGCATACTCCAGAAAATACCTCAAATGTAATCGATACTTTTGAATCCTTCGCTTTGCAAAATGGTGCTGTCATTGATACAACAAGGAGCATAAAGGTTAAAGGTTTAACCTTTATGCCAATTAAGGCAAGTAAAGATGTTGCTTTAAAACTGGCTGAGTTTTCTTTCCTTAGAACGCTTAGAGAACTTCCTGAATTAAGATTAAGCGAACCAGTTATAGCGCGCTCTGTGGCACAAACTTCGCATCTTAGTTTGCCTACTGAGGGGGCTGTGAACCCAAATTTAAAGGTAGCTATATTCGACGGTGGTCTGGGTGTGGATGATTTCAGCCCATGGGTTACTGAGTACACCTTTAATGGCAACTCTGCCACAAGTTCTAAGTTGCTTTCTCACGGGCAGGATGTAACGTCCACTGTTCTGTTTGGAGTTCTGGGTACGGATACCGAGAAATTGATGGTGCCTTTTTGCAATATTGATCATTATCGTGTTTTGGACCCCAATGTTAATAATTCGGATGTGGATCTCTTTGATGTTTTGATCCGAATTAAAAGTGTTTTAGAACAAAAACATTATGATTATGTGAATTTAAGTTTAGGGCCAAGATTACCAGTTGATGATGATGATGTTCATGTGTGGACTTCTACGCTTGAGGAAATTCTCGCAAGTGGTGAAACGCTTTGCACTATTGCAGTAGGTAATGATGGCCATCTCCCCGCTCAATTGAACAGAATTCAGCCTCCAGCAGACTTGGTTAATGGACTGTCTGTTGGTGCGGCAACATCTTTATCTGAAGACTGGGAGCGGTGCTCCTACAGTTGCATTGGGCCAGGGCGAAGCCCCGGCTTTGTAAAGCCTGATGGGGTCGCATTTGGTGGGAATGAGGATGAACCTTTTCAGGTATACAGTCCTATGCTTAATGGGCTTGTCAGCACTGCCGGAACGAGTTTTTCAGCGCCGTTGGTGTTGCGGCAGGCGATAGCGTTAAGTTCATCACTGCAGTACAACATTACGCCGCTGACTGCTAAGGCACTTCTTATACATCATGCAGAATGTAAAAAACTTAATCGCTACGAGGTCGGTTGGGGTCGTTTCCCTCATGATCTGAGTGAAGTGATATTCTGCGGGGATGATGAGGTAAAAGTTATCTATCAAGGAAAACTGAAGCCATCCCAACACATGCGAGCGCTTATTCCTGTTCCCGAAATTCCGATGAAAGGTCGTGTGAATTTGAGGGCAACATTCTGCTTCTCTAGTCCAGTGGATGCTGAGCACCCATTAAACTACACCAGAAGTGGATTGGAGGTGACCATGCGTAAAGGCATTTCGGATAGTGATGGACTCACGTTTCCTCTTTTCAATCTGAAAAATGTTTATGCTGATGAAAATGAGCAGCGCATTGATGCTCATAAATGGGAGACGACGTTAAGAAGTGAACATACCTTCAAAGAAGGTGAGTTAACTAATCCTTGCTTTGACATCGCTTATTATGGTCGCGATTGTGGGATGCCTGTTGATGTAGATGAGTTAGATGAATTGCCTTATGTTCTAATTGTAACTTTATCTGCTGAGGAAATGCCTGAATTATATAACCTAATAAGGCAAAAATATCAGACATTGCAGCCTATCCAGGTTCAGCAGCAAATTATTTTGCGTGCTTAATTTAAAAGGGGCTTACGCCCCTCTTTATTGTGACGACTGTTTTGTATCATTCACTCTGAATGTCCAAAGTGTAAGGTTCAAAACTGATCACTTCCTCCCCAATCCAATCATTCAACTCCTGCAGTTGCTTCTGCAGCGGCATCAATTCGTTACGTACAAAGACGCGGCTCGCCTTTTCTACGTCACCAAAGCCGCCGGTATTGTTGGGAATAATCCCCATCATTTGCGGTGGCACGCGGTGCGCTGCCATCATGTCATCGCGGCTCACATTCTTGATATTCAGAAACTCATCCTTTGCTGCAACTTCTGACAGCGGGATTATCTGGATGCCGTCCTTTTTTCCGTTGGGCGAATACATAAACAGGTTGCGGAAGTTGCCCGGGCCTTTGGCGCTTTTCATTGCCTGGCGGATATTGTTCACGTCCTCCTGATTCTGTGCTGCGTCGGTCATGTACATGATGAAACCCGCATGGCTGCCGTTGATGTAATACTTCCGACGAAACAGCGTTGCGGACTCGTTGAGCAGGGTTGACGGGATGGCGGAGAGATAGCCGGGCAGCCCGTAAATCTCCTGATTAATGTCAGGTTCCAGCAGATGAAAAATGCTGCCTTTGGTGAACTCATACGGCTGTGTGGTCATTCCATATTGCACAAACCAATAGGTATTTAAATCGATCCCGCGGCGGGTGTATTTTGCCAGTGAAGGCTCCAGTGACAGAACACCGCCCAACCGGTTGGTGCGCTTTTCCAGATAGGCGTTACCAAACACCAGATAGTCCTGGACGAACCGGGAAAAAGCCTGCTGGCTGAGCAGACGGTGCGGAATGTAGGTACTGCTGAGAATGTCCCGTTTAACGGCAATAGGTGAGCTGTGATGCACGGCGGCACGGTAAGTGCGAGCCAGCCCATCAAAACTGACTGGCGGTTCATACCATCTGTCCATCTGTACGCATTCCACATAGTCCAGCAGTTCGCGGCGATCCAGCACCGGGATAGGATCGCCAAAGCTGAAAGCTTCTGCAGATATGCCGTTGCTCTGTTCAACGCTCTGTTTAACAGCAGCGCGGTTTTTAGTCCTCTTGCCCATCAAAAAATCTCCACAATATTGCTGGTATTGGCGGATTCGCCCTGCAGCGGTTCGTTAAACAGTGCGTGCATCGTTGCCCAGGCCAAATCTGCGTGGCTGGCTTCTTCGCTGCGGCTCGCTTCGTAAGTAGGGCGGTTGCCGCTGGCGGTTGTGGCGCGGCGGATAGCCATAAAGGACTGCGCAATATCGGTATGCCCGGCGTCAAACTCCAGACGGCGGTGGCTGATAATGTCGTACGCCTTGAGAACCAGGGCGTTTTTGACGTTGGGGTTGTAGACAAACTCCCGCACGGCAGGAAAGAACGCTTTTACGTTCTCATAAACACCGTGCCCGACGCCGGTCGAGTCGATGCCGATATAGGTCACGTTGTACTGCTGAGTTAGTTTTTTGATAGCGTCCGCCTGGGCGCGAAAGTCCATCCCGCGCCACTGATGACGTTCCAGAATGCGGAACTTCCCGCCAGGTACAGTGGGCGGGGCCATAACCACGCAGCCTGCGCTGTCACCGTTCTGCGTACCTTTCGCCGGGTCGTAACCGATCCAGACTTCTCGCCAGCCAAACGGGCGCAGCGCCAGCGCCTGAAAATCGGTCCAGACTTCCCAGCTGTCCACCATGCACGCCTGCAGTTCGCTGAGCGGGAATACTGACGCCAGATCGTCAATAAATTCGCACATCAGCAGGTTCTGGTATTCGTCCGGGCTGTACTCCATGCGCA
>NZ_JAOWHY010000037.1:0-4509 GCF_030332375.1 Citrobacter sp. Cpo148 | reverse complement strand
ATTTACCCGATATTAAAACCATGGATGAGAAGGAGCTGCAGGAATATCTCCACAACATGGGCCAGAAGGAACGGCGGGAGCTGACAGCCAGGTTGAGACTGGTAAAACCGAAGCGGAAAAAAGCATTCATACAGAGTATTTCGGAGCAGCAGCGCCTGCAGCTTGAGGCAGAACTGACTGCCAGAGGGTTTGAAGGTAGTGCATCTGAGATTGATTTGCTTCTGCGTGGCGGCAGCATTCCATCCGGTGCCGGTTTACGTATTTTTTACCGTAACCAGAGGCTGCAGGAAGATGACAAATGGCGTCAATGGTACTAAGACTGCTGTTTAACATTTCGTGCTTTATTGACCGACATCAGTACATCCAATTAACTGACAAAAAAGAGTTTTACATTTTTTCTTTCCTACTATACTGTTTATATAAACAGTGGGTATATATACAGTTGTTGTGTATCCGTGTAATGATAGGAGGGAAGATGCAGGACTATCTTTTGGAGTCATTAAAGCTCCAGCGTATTGATTTTTTTATCAAGCTTGTAGCGGCTAGTGAGTGCAGCGACGAAGAAAAGCGGCTGGCTATCCAGTGGGTGTCCGAACTGACAGACGAGTTGATGGCGAAAATTCGCAGCCATGAATACAGCCGGTCAATGGACGTTACCAGTTAAAGGGAATCTGTATGCGAATTGAAATAATGATCGATAAAGAGCAGAAGATTAGCCAGGCCACACTGGAAGCCCTTGAATCCGAGCTTTACCGTAATTTGCGCCCTCTGTATCCCAAAACAGCAATTCGTATCCGTAAGGGCAGTGCCAATGGTGTTGAACTGAGCGGGTTAAAACTGGATGAAGACAAAAAGCGAGTGATGGAAATTATGCAGCAGGTCTGGGAGGACGACAGCTGGTTACATTAGATAACGTTGTGAGAGGCGGAACGTAGTTCTGGCGCTCGCAAGGTTGAACAACGAGCTATGCGAGGCGTTAGCTATGGGGTCTAAAGACAACAAGTATCAAATTGTATATCGCGGTCAAACGCTGGAAACAATCATTCCCGGTCAGTGGGTTTTCTTTCAACGACCAAAAGAGTGCGGCGGCGGATACTGGATGGGAAGAACTTATGATGACTGTTTCTGGCTTGAGCTGGAGTATCCGGTGTCTTTATCTGATGGACTTGGTTACTTGATAGTTATTACGAAAGTCGAAGCCACAAGTCATGAATTTGATGCAAATTATTCTCTGTTTGACTGATTTCGTCGTAGTGCATGACTATGCCGCATGAGAACGCATGATCGTTTAAGGATCGTTTATGCTGAGGCCCGCCAGAACTGGCGGGCTTTTGCCTGTTTCATGCAGGTGCATGAAAACCACTACATAAAGCGGGCAGGCGTGGCGGGGATACGAGCGCGCGCTAGCATTATTAATAGCGATAGTTTGCTATTCATTAGTGATGATTATTGGTAGGTTGAAAACCATAGAAAAAAAAGATAATTTTATGCGTTACGAACAATGAAAAAGGAATTCATATGAACATATTTGCTGCTTATGCCCAAGAATTTACGAAAAAAGAAGACGTTCATAAGTACTACACTCCATCAACACCTGTTTCTAATCCTACTCACTTAAAGGGGCGCGATGTTGAGGTAAAAAGTATTCTTGACAATCTAACCGTACCTGGGCGGCATTGCATGATTTATGGCGATAGGGGCATCGGTAAAAGCTCTCTGGCCAATGCTACTGTGTTGGGAGGGCGTCAATATAATGTTCTCTCTGGTGAGTATTTCAATGTTAAATGCGATACAAACACAAAGTTTAAAGATATTGTGTCTGAGTGTGCTATTTTTGTTTCGCAAAATACCGAAAAATATAAAGAAGAAAAAGTTATTAAAGCAGGTTTGTCGGCAAAATTTTTCAGTTTCTTCACTGGTAATGTTGGATATGAAGAAAAGATTGTTATAGAGAGAGATGAAATTACACCTAGAAAAGCAGCTACAACGATTGGTATTGTAGAAGGTGTTCTTGTTATTGATGAGTTTGATGTTCTTGAGGATGAAACCAAAAAATCAGTTGCAGAATTCATAAAACAGTTAAGTGACATTAACTCGAAATTAAAAATTCTTTTGGTTGGAATTTCTAAGGATGGTAAAAGTCTCACTGCTGGGCATGAGTCTGTGAACCGCTGTTTACATGAGGTTTCGTTAAGTGGCGTCGATGACCGACACCTTATGGAGATTATTAGCCTTGGTGAAAAAGGACTGGGGCTTACATTCGAAAATGAAGTGAAAAAAGAAATTGTTGATATAAGCAACGGATTTCCTTATTTTACCCATCTCCTTTGTAAAGAGGCAGCGGAAACTGCTATAGGTATGTCAAGCAAAGCAATAACCAAAGATCTTTTTCATAAATCTATTGAAAAATCTGTAGAAAATGCCGAGGGGCGTCTTAAAAGGGAATACGAAGACGCTGTTCGCTCAGCTAAAACAGATGTTTACAAAAAGATACTCTTCTCTGCTTCAAAGTTTAAAAACTCCGAATTTAGTGTTCAGCAATGGATTAGCCAAATCTATCAGGATACTGGTGATAGATATAATAATCAAAGCATGAGTAACTACACTGGTAGATTGATAAAGCAAGAATATGGTGCTGTTATCAAACGTTTAAGTCGGGGGGTTTATAAAATTAATGACCCTCGCATGCCAAGTTATATACGACTAGCTAACATGTAAATAGTGATAAGGCCGTTTGTAACGGCCTTTTTTTAATTGCTTAAATTTAACTCGTAGGGTTCAAAGCTGATTACTTTCTTTCCCAACCAATCATTTAACTCAAGTAGCCGCATCTGCAGTGGCACTATTTCATTGCGAGTAAAGACGATACTCGCCTTCTCCACATCCCCAAACCCCCCAACATTACTTGGCATTATCCCCATCATCTGAGGCGGTACGCGGTGCGCTGCCATCATGTCATCGCGGCTCACGTTCTTGATGTTCAAAAACTCATCCTTTGCTGCTACTTCTGATAGTGGGATGATCTGAATACCGTCCTTTTTGCCGTTGGGCGAATACATAAACAGGTTGCGGAAGTTGCCCGGCCCTTTGGCGCTTTTCATGGCCTGGCGGATGTTGTTCACGTCTTCTTGGTTCTGCGCGGCGTCGGTCATGTACATGATAAAGCCCGCATGGCTACCGTTGATGTAATACTTGCGGCGAAACAGCGTGGCGGACTCGTTCAGTAAGGCCGAAGGGATGGCGGAAAGGTATTCCGGCAGGCCGTAAATCTCCTGGTTTAAATCCGGCTCCATCAGGTGAAAAATGCTGCCTTTGGTGAACTCGTAGGGCTGCGTGGTCATGCCGTATTGCACAAACCAGTAGGTATCCAGATCTACACCACGGCGGGTGTATTTCGCCAGCGACGGCTCCAGCGACAGAATGCCGCCGAGCCGGTTGGTGCGTTTCTCAAGATAGGCGTTACCAAACACCAGATAATCCTGCACGAACCGGCTGAACGTCTGCTGGCTGAGCAGCGGGTGGGGGATAAACGTGCTGGTCAGAATGTTGCGTTTTACCGCAATGGGTGAGCTGTGATGCACGGCCGCGCGATAGGTGCGCGCCAGCCCGTCAAAACTCACCGGTGGTTCATACCATCTGTCCATCTGTACGCATTCCACATAGTCCAGCAGTTCGCGGCGGTCCAGTACCGGGATCGGATCGCCAAAGCTGAATGCTTCGGCGTGAGTTGTATTTTTCTGCTGTTCGGCCTCCTGCACTGGCGCGGTGCTGGTCAGGGCGTCGTGTTCACTCATCAAAAAATCTCCACAATATTGCTGGTATTGGCGGATTCGCCCTGCAGCGGTTCGTTAAACAGTGCGTGCATCGTTGCCCAGGCCAAATCTGCGTGGCTGGCTTCTTCGCTGCGGCTCGCTTCGTAAGTAGGGCGGTTGCCGCTGGCGGTTGTGGCGCGGCGGATAGCCATAAAGGACTGCGCAATATCGGTATGCCCGGCGTCAAACTCCAGACGGCGGTGGCTGATAATGTCGTACGCCTTGAGAACCAGGGCGTTTTTGACGTTGGGGTTGTAGACAAACTCCCGCACGGCAGGAAAGAACGCTTTTACGTTCTCATAAACACCGTGCCCGACGCCGGTCGAGTCGATGCCGATATAGGTCACGTTGTACTGCTGAGTTAGTTTTTTGATAGCGTCCGCCTGGGCGCGAAAGTCCATCCCGCGCCACTGATGACGTTCCAGAATGCGGAACTTCCCGCCAGGTACAGTGGGCGGGGCCATAACCACGCAGCCTGCGCTGTCACCGTTCTGCGTACCTTTCGCCGGGTCGTAACCGATCCAGACTTCTCGCCAGCCAAACGGGCGCAGCGCCAGCGCCTGAAAATCGGTCCAGACTTCCCAGCTGTCCACCATGCACGCCTGCAGTTCGCTGAGCGGGAATACTGACGCCAGATCGTCAATAAATTCGCACATCAGCAGGTTCTGGTATTCGTCCGGGCTGTACTCCATGCGCA
>NZ_JAOWHY010000036.1:0-7100 GCF_030332375.1 Citrobacter sp. Cpo148 | reverse complement strand
CGTGATGCACTGGAACGCTCAGGATGTGAGCTAATTTTTGAAGACAAAATGAGCGGAAAAACAGCAGACAGGCCAGGGCTAAAAAGGTTGCTCAGGACGTTATCAGAGGGAGACACGCTGGTTGTATGGAAGCTCGACAGGCTGGGAAGAAGCATGCGACACCTTGTTACCCTGATAGAAGAACTCCGGCAGCGCGGAGTTAATTTCCGCAGTCTGACTGACAGCATAGACACCAGTACGCCAATGGGGCGGTTTTTCTTTCACGTTATGGGGGCACTGGCGGAGATGGAACGCGAGTTGATAGTGGAACGAACCCGTGCGGGACTGGAAGCAGCTAGAGCTAAAGGCAGGATTGGAGGGCGAAGACCAAAACTGACGCCAGAGCAATGGGCACAGGCTGGCAGGTTACTTGCTGCAGGTGAAACACGGCAGCGGGTTGCTTTAATTTTTGATGTGGGGATCTCGACGTTATACCGCAAATATCCTGCGACATTGTGTGATTAACAGGACAACGCCGCGCAGCTGTCTGCGTGACGTAATCAATACAACATAGGGCGAAGCCTATTCCAATCAGGAGGTTCGCCGCTATGGCTCAGGATTACCACCACGGGGTGCGCGTTGTTGAAGTCAACGAGGGCACCCGATCTATCACCACGGTGAGCACCGCTATCGTGGGCATGGTCTGCACCGGCGATGATGCTGATGCGTCCGTATTCCCTCTCAATAAGCCGGTTCTGCTGACGGATGTGCTGGAGGCCAGCGGTAAAGCAGGCGAGTCCGGCACGCTGGCCCGTTCGCTGGATGCGATTGCCGACCAGTCAAAACCCGTGACGGTTGTTGTGCGCGTGGCGCAGGGCGAAACCGAAGCGGAAACCACCTCCAATATTATTGGTGGCGTCACGTCCGACGGTAAAAAAACGGGGATGAAAGCGCTGCTTTCTGCGCAGTCGCAGCTGAAAGTTAAGCCGCGCATTCTTGGTGTGCCGGGGCACGACACGCAAGCGGTAGCCACTGAGTTGATGAGTGTTGCGCAGAGCCTGCGCGGGTTTGCCTACCTGTCTGCCTATGGCTGCAAGACGGTGGAGGAAGCCATTGCTTACCGGGACAATTTCAGCCAGCGAGAAGGGATGCTGATCTGGCCTGATTTCATCAACTTTGACACCGTTCTGAAAGCCGATGCCACGGCTTACGCCTCGGCCCGTGCGCTCGGTCTGCGCGCCAAAATCGACGAACAGACCGGCTGGCACAAAACCCTGTCCAACGTGGGTGTGAATGGCGTCACCGGTATTTCCGCTGATGTGTTCTGGGATCTGCAGGACCCGGCAACGGACGCGGGACTGCTGAACCAGAATGACGTCACCACGCTGATCTGCAAAGACGGCTTCCGCTTCTGGGGGTCCCGCTGCCTCAGTGACGATCCCTTGTTTGCGTTTGAGAACTACACCCGCACGGCGCAGGTGCTGGCTGACACGATTGCAGAGGGGCATATGTGGGCGGTGGATAAGCCGCTGAATCCGTCACTGGCCCGCGACATTATCGAAGGTATTCGCGCCAAATTACGCAGCCTGGTAAATCAGGGATACCTCATCGGGGCTGACTGCTGGCTGGATGAGTCAGTGAACGATAAAGACTCCCTGAAAGCCGGGAAGCTCACCATCGACTACGACTACACGCCTGTGCCGCCACTTGAAAATCTGATGCTGCGCCAGCGCATCACCGATCGCTACCTGGTCGATTTTGCCAGCCGTGTCAGTGCATAAGGGGGATACATGGCATTACCACGCAAGTTAAAACACCTGAACCTGTTCAACGACGGGAACAACTGGCAGGGGATCGTTGAGTCCCTGACTCTGCCGAAATTCACCCGCAAGTTTGAGAAGTATCGCGGCGGCGGTATGCCGGGCGCGGTGGATGTGGATATGGGGCTGGATGACGGCGCACTGGACACGGAATTTTCAATCGGCGGCACCGAACTGTTGTTATTCAAGCAGATGGGCAAGGCAACCGTTGATGGCATCCAGCTGCGTTTCACCGGCTCTATTCAGCGTGACGATACCGGCGAAGTTCAGGCCGTTGAGCTGGTTGTGCGCGGGCGTCATAAAGAAGTGGATTCCGGCGAGTGGAAAACCGGCGAGAGCAGCACCACCAAAGTCAGCAGCACCAACAGCTACGCGAAGCTGACCATTAACGGCGAAGTGCTCTATGAGGTTGATCTGGTCAACATGATTGAAATCGTTGACGGCGTGGACCTGATGGAAGCACACCGTAACGCCCTTGGCCTCTGATTTAACTTAACGGCGCGGTGATCCGCGCCAGTATCTGATTAACAGGAAACGAACATGAGCGACAAGCTGACTGAAAAAACCGTACAACTGGATACGCCAATCATGCGCGGTAAAACCCAAATCACCGAAATTGTGCTGCGTAAGCCTCAGTCTGGTGCGCTGCGCGGCACCCGCCTGCAGGCCATTATGGATATGGACGTGGGGGCCATGATGACAGTGATCCCGCGTATTTCCACCCCGACGCTGACCGCACAGGAAATGGCTGAACTGGACCCCGCCGATCTCACCGCGCTGTCGGTCGAGGTGGTGACTTTTTTGTTGAAGAAGTCGGTGCTTGCCGGTTTACCGACAGCCTGACGATTGATGACCTGGTGGCGGATATCGCCACCATCTTTCACTGGTCGCCGTCCATCACTGACGTTATGCCGCTGACTGAGGTGCTGGAGTGGCGGCACAAAGCGATTCAGAGAAGCGGGGCCAGCGATGAGTGACAATAACCTGCGTCTGCAGGTGATTCTGAATGCGGTTGACAAGCTCACCCGCCCATTTCGATCCGCGCAGGCCAGCTCAAAAGAGCTGGCTGCCGCTATTCAGCAAAGCCGCGCCCGGTTGAAGGAGTTAGATTCTCAGGCGGGCAGAATTGATGGCTTCCGTAAGGCCAGCGCGCAGCTGGCAGTCACAGGTAACAGCCTTAAAGCCGCCCGCGAAGAAGCGGCAAAACTCGCCACGCAGTTTACTGCGACCAACCGCCCGACGGCAGCACAGGCCAGACTGCTTGAGCAGGCTAAAAATCACGTCACCGATTTACAGGGAAAATATAACGGGCTGCGTCAGTCAGTGCAGCGTCAGCGCCTTGCGCT
Source organism: Citrobacter sp. Cpo148 (assembly GCF_030332375.1). Classification (NCBI taxonomy): domain Bacteria; kingdom Pseudomonadati; phylum Pseudomonadota; class Gammaproteobacteria; order Enterobacterales; family Enterobacteriaceae; genus Citrobacter; species Citrobacter sp. Cpo148. The sequence continues at coordinate 3,955 of NZ_JAOWHY010000036.1, read as the reverse complement.
GAATGAGGCTGGGCTTGATACAAAGAAACTGAGCAGCGCACAGCGTGAGCTACGGCAGAACGCCGATGAAACCCGACTGGCACTGGAGCGACAGCAAAAATCCCTGAAACGCCTGGGTGAACAGCAGGCGAGAATGAATGCGGTTCGTGATCAGTATTCGCGCCGTCTTGAGGTTCGGGATCGCATAGCCGGAGCCGGAGCCACCACCACTGCTGCCGGGCTGGCAATGGGTGCGCCGGTTATGGCTGCAGTGAAAAGCTACGCCAGCATGGAAGATGCCATGAAAGGCGTGGCAAAGCAGGTAAACGGGCTGCGGGACGATAACGGCAACCGTACAAAACAGTTTTATGACATGCAGGATGCTATCAAGGCCGCCAGTGAACAACTGCCGATGGAGAATGGCGCTATAGATTATGCCGCACTGGTTGAAGGGGGGGCGCGTATGGGCGTGACCAACCAGGACGATCCCTTTGAGGACCAGAAACGTGACCTGCTGGTCTTTGCATCCACGGCGGCAAAAGCTGCAACGGCCTTTGAGCTGCCCGCCGATGAGCTGGCAGAAGGGTTGGGGAAAATCGCGCAGCTCTATAAAGTTCCGACGCGCAATATTGAACAGCTGGGCGATGTGCTGAACTACCTGGATGATAACGCCATGTCAAAGGGTGGGGACATTATCAACGTCCTGCAGCGTATGGGGGGCGTGGCTGACCGCCTTGACTTCCGAAAGGCTGCTGCGCTGGGTTCAACATTCCTTTCTCTTGGGGCTGCCCCGGAAATCGCAGCCAGCGCTTCTAATGCCATGGTGCGTGAGTTGTCCATTGCCACCATGCAAAGTAAACGCTTCTTTGAAGGTATGAACCTGCTGAAACTCAATCCGGCGGAGATTGAAAAGCAGATGACTACCGATGCCATGGGCACCATTCAGCGGGTTCTGGAGAAGGTCAACAATCTGCCGCAGGATAAACGCCTGTCAGCCATGACAATGATTTTTGGTAAAGAGTTTGGCGATGATGCGGCAAAGCTGGCTAACAACCTGCCGGAGCTGCAGCGTCAGCTGAAACTCACATCAGGCAGTGGTGCTAATGGCTCCATGCAGAAAGAATCCGACATTAACAAGGATTCATTGTCTGCGCAGTGGTTGCTGGTTAAGACGGGCGCGCAGAACGCTTTCAGCAGTCTGGGGGAAACGCTGCGCCAGCCGCTGATGGATATTATGGGCATGGTTAAGGGCGTGACCGGGGCGCTGCGTCGCTGGGTGGAGCAGAATCCCGTGCTGGCTGGCACGCTGATGAAAGTGGCGGCGGCTACGGCGGCTGTCACTGTCGGGCTGGGTACACTTGCCGTGGCGGTGGCTGCTGTGCTGGGGCCGATTGCGGTGATTCGGTTTGGCCTGTCTGTGCTGGGTGTAAAAACATTACCTTCCGTTGCTGCAGCGGTAACACGTACTAGAGGTGCCCTGTCATGGCTGGCAGGTGCGCCACTTTCCCTGTTGCGTCGGGGTATGGCGTCATCCGGTGACAGTGTCGGGTTGCTGAGTGCCCCGCTTAATTCCCTGCGTCGCTCAGCAGGAATAGCGGGTAATGCACTGAAAACGGTAGCAGGTGCTCCGCTTGCCGTGTTCCGTGCCGGTATGTCAGGTATCCGTAATGTTATCGGTATGGTGATGAACCCGCTGGCGGCATTGCGGGGTGGGCTGACAGCTGTCGGTGGCGTATTGCGTTTTCTTGTTTCTGGTCCGCTGGCATTACTTCGCGGCGCGCTGTTTGGTCTTTCCGGTATGCTGGGTGCGCTGCTCAGTCCGATAGGGCTGGTTGTGGCTGCGCTGGCTGGTGTGGCGCTGGTTGTGTGGAAATACTGGCAGCCCATCAGTGCATTTCTGGGGGGCGTGGTGGAAGGGTTTAAAGCCGCTGCAGCGCCCATCAGCGCCGCCTTTGAGCCGCTCAGGCCCATGTTCCAGTGGATTGGTGACAGGGTGCAGGCCTTGTGGGGCTGGTTCAGTGATTTACTTACGCCGGTTAAATCCACTTCCGAAGAGCTGAACAGCGCAGCAGCAATGGGGCGCCGGTTTGGTGAGGCGCTGGCGGAAGGTCTGAATATGGTGATGCACCCGCTGGAGTCTCTTAAATCCGGTGTGTCATGGCTGCTGGAAAAGCTCGGTATTGTCAGTAAGGAGGCGGCAAAGGCGAAACTGCCTGCGCAGGTCACGCAGCAGCAATTCGCCACAGTGAACAGTGACGGCAAAGTGGTGCTGCCGCCAGGCGGGTTCCCGGCTTACGCAGGGATGTACGACACGGGCGGGATCATTCCACGCGGGCAGTTTGGCATTGTTGGAGAAAATGGCCCTGAAATTGTGAACGGACCGGCAAATGTCACCAGCAGGCGGCGTACTGCTGCGCTGGCCTCTGTCGTTGCAGGCGTGATGGGGGTTGCTGCGACACCTGCAGAAGCGGCTCCGCTTCATCCGTTCAGCCTGCCTGCGAGGGCATACCAGACGCAGCCAGTGAAGGCTGACAGCCCGCAGTCAGTTATTCGTTATGAGATAAATGCGCCCATTCATATCGTCGCTCAGCCGGGACAGAGTGCGCAGGATATTGCCCGTGAAGTGGCACGGCAGCTTGACGAGCGGGAACGCAGGGCCAGGGCAAAAGCGCGCAGCAATTTCAGCGATCGGGGGGGGTATGAATCATGATGATGGTGCTGGGTTTATATGTATTTATGTTGCGCACAGTCCCTTATCAGGAACTGCAGTATCAGCGCAGCTGGCGACATGCAGCCAACAGCCGGGTGAACCGCCGCCCGTCAACGCAGTTTCTTGGCCCGGATAATGATTCACTGACACTGTCCGGGGTTCTGCTGCCGGAAGTGACCGGAGGCAGGCTGTCATTGCTGGCGCTGGAGTTGATGGCAGAGCAGGGCAAAGCCTGGCCTTTGATTGAAGGCAGCGGAACTATTTACGGCATGTTTGTTATTGAAAGTCTGAGCCAGACAAAGACGGAGTTTTTTGCCAGCGGTATGCCCAGGCGCATTGAGTTTACGATCACCCTTAAACGGGTTGATGAATCGCTGTCTGACATGTTCGGGAGCCTGAGTGACCAGCTCAGCAACCTGCAGGACTCTGCTGCCTCTGCGATTGGGGGGATTAAGAACACGGTAGGAGGATTGCTGCAGTGAACGTTAATTCTGATCTTCTGAATCTGAACAGCAAAAGCCCGGCTTTCAGTATCGTCATTGAAGGTAAGGACGTGACGACCGTGCTGGATACCCGCCTGATGAGTCTGACGCTGACGGATAACCGGGGCTTTGAAGCGGACCAGCTTGATCTGGAGCTGGACGACGCCGACGGGCTGATCGCCCTGCCGCGACGTGGGGCAGTGATTCAGCTGGCGCTGGGCTGGAAAGGCCAGCCGCTATTCCCTAAAGGGGCTTTTACTGTGGATGAAATTGAACACAGCGGTGCCCCTGACCGGCTGACCATCCGGGCGCGTAGCGCAGATTTCCGTGAAACCCTCAATACACGGCGCGAAAAATCATGGCATCAGACAACGGTGGGGGAGGTGGTAAAGGAAATCGCCGCCCGGCATAACCTCAAAGTGGCGCTGGGTAAAGACCTGACGGATAAGGCGCTGGATCATCTGGACCAGACCAATGAAAGCGATGCAAGTTTTCTGATGAAACTGGCGAGACAGTATGGGGCGATTGCTTCCGTTAAGGACGGGAATCTGCTGTTTATCCGGCAGGGACAGGGAAGAACGGCGAGCGGCAAGCCGCTGCCGGTTATCACCATCACGCGCAAAGCCGGTGACGGTCATCGGTTCACCCTTGCTGATCGTGGTGCCTATACCGGTGTTATTGCCAGCTGGTTGCATACGCGTGAACCCAGGAAAAAAGAGACAACCAGTGTTAAGCGTCGTCGAAAGAAAACCACCACACCCAAAGAGCCGGAAGCAAAACAGGG
>NZ_JAOWHY010000035.1:0-9221 GCF_030332375.1 Citrobacter sp. Cpo148 | reverse complement strand
GCAATGCGGGCTACGCGGTATCCCTGAAAGTACAGCAGCATGGCCTGCCGACGGGGATCGAGGTCTGCGGGGGTCAGTGTCGTGTTCATGGCCCAAACATACGGCCTTGTATGGCGGCTTTCCCCGGCTGCGGTTTGTGTGGTTTACCGTACAAATACAGCGCGTTGTCTCACTCCCCCCATCACCGCAAACATAAGGCTCCAGTAAGTTATTTCTAACGGAGCATGGCTCATGACAGTGAAAGCAAAGCGTTTCCGTATCGGGGTGGAAGGTGCCACCACTGACGGGCGCGAGATCCAGCGTGAATGGCTGGTACAGATGGCTGCCAGCTACAACCCGACGGTCTATACCGCGCTGATTAACCTGGAGCACATCAAGTCTTATTCCCCGGACAGTGCCTTCAATCGTTACGGCAAAGTGACGGCGCTGGTTGCAGAAGAAATCCAGGACGGTCCGCTGGCGGGCAAGATGGCACTTTACGCCGATATTGAACCGACGGACTCCCTGGTGGCCCTGGTGAAAAAAGGCCAGAAGCTGTTTACCTCCATGGAGGTCAGCCCGAAGTTTGCCGACACCGGCAAGGCCTATCTTGTGGGGCTGGCGGCAACAGACGATCCGGCGAGTCTCGGCACCGAAATGCTGGCTTTCAGCGCCAGCGCCGCACATAACCCGCTGGCAAACCGTAAGCAGAACCCTGAAAACCTGTTTACCGCTGCCGAAGAAACGCAGATCGAACTGGAAGAAGCCCAGGACGAAAAACCGTCCCTCTTTGCCCGCGTAACCGCGCTGTTCACCAAAAAAGAGCAGACCGACGATGCGCGATTCTCTGATGTGCATAAAGCCGTGGAACTGGTCGCAACCGAGCAGCAGAACCTGAGCGAACGCACGGATAAATCCCTGTCCGATCAGGACCAGCGCCTTTCTGAGCTGGAGTCCTCCCTGCAGGAACAGCAGACCGCCTTTGCCGAGTTACAGCAGCAGCTGAGCCGTGAAGACAGCCGCAAGGATTACCGCCAGCGCGCGCCGGGCGGTGACGCACCGGCAGGCACCCTGACCAATTGCTGATGGAGCATAAAACCCGATGAAAAAGAATACCAAATTTGCCTTTAACGCTTACCTGCAGCAACTGGCGCGCCTGAACGGTGTTGAAGTTGAGGAACTGTCCAGCAAGTTCACCGTGGAGCCGTCCGTGCAACAGACGCTGGAAGATGAGATCCAGCAATCCGCCGCATTCCTGACGCTCATTAACATTTCCCCCGTCGATGAGCAGTCAGGTCAGTTGCTGGGGCTGGGCGTGGGCAGCACTGTTGCCGGGACAACGGATACGACCAAGCAGGATCGTGAGCCGACCGATCCAATGGTGATGGAGGACGTGGAATACAAATGTGAGCAGACCAACTTTGATACGGTGCTGACCTACGCAAAACTGGACCTGTGGGCGAAATTCCAGGACTTCCAGGTGCGTATCCGTAACGCCATCATCAAGCGTCAGGCGCTAGACCGTATCATGATCGGCTTTAACGGGCTGGCCCGCGCCAAAACGTCTAACCGTACTGAAAATCCACTTCTGCAGGACGTCAATAAGGGCTGGCTACAGAAAATCCGTGAAGATGCACCGGATAGCGTCATGGGCATTACCACCAAAGATGGCGTAACCACCAAAGGCTCGGTGAAAGTGGGTAAAGGAGCCTCAAAACTGGATGAGGGAGGCTACGAAAATCTGGACGCGCTGGTGATGGATGCGGTCAATGAACTGATCGACGTGGTTTATCAGGATGATGACGATCTGGTGGTGGTCTGCGGACGTGAACTGCTGTCTGACAAGTATTTCCCGCTGGTTAACAAAGACCAGGACAACAGCGAAAAAATTGCAGCCGATCTGATCATCAGCCAGAAGCGCATGGGAGGTCTGCAGGCGGTTCGTGCGCCTTACTTCCCGGCAAATGCGCTGCTGATCACCCGACTGGATAACCTGTCCATCTACTGGCAGGTAGACACCCGCCGCCGTTCTGTCATCGACAACCCGAAACGTGACCGGATTGAAAACTTTGAATCCGTCAACGAGGCGTATGTGGTCGAGGACTACCGCTGCGCGGCACTGGTGGAAAACATCGTAATAGGTGACTTCACCCCGCCAGCCGCACCTGCAGCAGCCGCAGAATCAGGAAACGGAGAGTAACGTATGAGCCTGAGTCCCGCACGGCAGCACCGCCTGCGCATTCAGGCCGAACAGGCCGCCCGTGAGGGCGGCAGTGTTCGCCATGCGTCGGGTTATGACCTGATGCTGCTGCAACTGGCAGAAGATCGCCGCCGGCTTAAAGGCATCCAGTCCACGGTGAAAAAGGCGGAAATCAAGGTGGAACTGCTACCGAAATATTCCGCCTGGGCGGAGGGCGTGCTGGCAGCCGGAGGTGCACAGCAGGATGACGTGCTGATGTACGTGATGCTGTGGCGTATCGACGCCGGTGATTATGCCGGTGCGCTCGAAATCGGGCGCCATGCGCTGCGCCATGGCTGGGTGATGCCGCTGGGCAACCGTAACGTGCAGACCGTGCTGGCAGAGGAAATGGCAGACGCGGCGCAAAGCGCTCTGCTTGCCGCTGCCGGTTTTGATGCCGATCTGCTTCTGCAGACGCTGGACCTGACCACCGATCTGGATATGCCGGACCAGTCGCGGGCGCGCCTGCATAAAGCCATCGGTGCTGTACTGAGCGAAAGCAACCCGGCGTCTGCCCTGAATCACCTTAACCATGCGCTGCAGCTTGATCCCCGCTGCGGTGTGAAAAAAGAAAAGCAGCAGCTGGAGCGCAGACTGCGCAATGACAGCCGCTAAAGAACGTGCCCCGCGCACGGGCGGCACGGGATGGCGAAAGGCACTGCCACATCAAAATTCCGTCCACCGCCCACTTATTCAGGAGAAAGCCGCATGAAGTTTGTTGCGCCAGAACAGGCACCGGAACAGGCGGAGGTCATCAAAAATACGCCGTTCTGGCCTGATGTGGATCTGTCGGAATTTCGCAGTGTGATGCGCACTGACGGCACGGTGACGCAGCCGCGTTTAAAACAGGTCGTGCTGACGGCAATTTCTGAGGTTAACGCTGAGCTGTTCGACTTCCGCAACCGTCAGCAGATGCTGGGCTGGCGGACACTTGCTGAGGTTCCCGCAGAAATGCTGGACGGCAAAAGCGAGCGTATCCGGCACTACCACAACGCTGTTTTTTGCTGGGCGCGCGCCGTGCTCAATGAGCGTTATCAGGACTATGACGCCACGGCGTCAGGTGTGAAGCGAGGGGAGGAGCTGGCGGAGGCCAGCGGCGATCTGTGGCGTGATGCCCGCTGGGCTATCAGCCGGGTGCAGGATGCACCGCACTGTACGGTGGAGCTTATCTGATGAAAGTGCGTGCGCATCAGTATGACACGGTGGACGCGCTTTGCTGGCGTCATTACGGGCGTACGCAGGGTGTCACTGAGCAGGTTCTGCAGGCAAATCCGGGGCTGGCTGAGTACGGCCCATTTTTACCGCACGGGCTGCAGGTGGAGCTGCCGGACATTACGGCGTCAACCACGGCGCAGACCGTCCAGCTATGGGACTGAATTATGACGCTTGAACGAATCAGCGCCTTTATCACTTACTGCATCGCCGTGCTGCTGGCATGGCTGGGCGATCTGTCGCTCAAGGATGCGTCAACGGTTGGCGGCGTACTGATTGGTGTGCTGATGCTGGCTATCAACTGGTACTACAAACACCAGTCTTTCAAATTGTTACGTGGCGGCAAAATTTCGCGGGGGGAATATGAATCCTTCAATCGTTAAGCGCTGCCTTGTCGGGGCGGTGCTGGCTATCGCCGCCACGCTGCCCGGTTTCCAGTCGCTTCATACCTCCGTTGAGGGGCTGAAACTGATCGCCGATTACGAGGGATGCCGCCTGCAGCCTTATCAGTGCAGCGCGGGCGTGTGGACCGACGGGATCGGCAATACGTCCGGTGTGGTGCCGGGCAAAACTATCACGGAACGGCAGGCGGCGCAGGGACTTATCACCAATGTGCTGCGCGTGGAGCGGGCGCTGGAAAAATGTGTGGTGCAGCCGATGCCGCAAAAGGTCTATGACGCGGTGGTGTCGTTTGCTTTCAACGTGGGCACCGGCAACGCCTGCAGCTCCACGCTGGTTAAGTTGCTGAACCAGCGGCGCTGGGCGGATGCCTGCCATCAACTGCCGCGCTGGGTATATGTCAAAGGTGTGTTTAATCAGGGGCTGGACAACCGCCGCGCGCGGGAAATGGCCTGGTGCTTAAAAGGAGCATAACGGAATGAAAAAGAAAGTCATGAGCGTTTTTTTCCAGCTGGCATGGGCTGCGCTGTTGGTTATCAGCCTGCTGTATCCGCGCAGCGTTGCGCCGGTTCTGGTTGGTGCGTCTGTCTGGGTGTCATGCTTCCTCGCCTGGCTGCTTGCTGCGCTGTGCGCTGTAGGGTGGTTCGCCGGAGATCGGGCGCGCGATGAGGTCAGGGCGGCATTGCTGAAATTCAGGGCGCACCCCGTAAAACCCGTGCGTACATGGGTAATCAGGCTGCTTATTGTTCTGTGCCTGGCGTTTTCTGGATGGGTGATCACCCTGGTGTTTTACCTGCTGACGCTGGTTCTGTATCAGATTGCCCGCGCGCAGCTTCATGAGCCGATGGCGGCCTGATGCGTGCGCTGGCGGTAGTGCTGGCGCTGGTACTTGCGGCGCTGGGCTGGCAGTCGTGGCGGCTAAACAATGCCAGCCACACCATCGAAACGCAGGGCGCGGCGCTGAAAAGCAAAACGCAGGAGCTGATGAAGAAAAACAGCCAGCTGATCGGTCTGTCCATTCTGACTGAAACCAACAGCCGGGAGCAGACGCGGCTTTATGCGGCAGCGGAACAGACCACCGCTCTACTGCGCAGCCGCCAGCACCGGATCGAGGAACTGAAACGTGAAAACGAGGATTTGCGCCGCTGGGCTGATACTCCTTTGCCTGCTGACATTATCCGGCTGCGGGAGCGTCCGGCCCTCGCCGGAGGTGCAGCTTACCGTAAGTGGCTGTCCCAGAGTGACGCAGTGCCGCCTGGAAAGGTCAGCGCCGCGCAGTAACGGCGATCTGAATGCGGTGCTGGATGAAACCGAGGCCGCCTGGGCGGTCTGTGCTGACAAAGTGGACACGATTATTGCGTGTCAGGAGCGAGACAGTGAACAAACCGCAGTCCTTACGCAGCGCCCTGAATAAAGCGGTTGCTTATGTCCGCGACAACCCGGACAAGCTGCACCTTTTCGTTGATAACGGCTCACTGGTGGCAACCGGTGCCAGCTCTATGTCATGGGAATACCGCTACACCCTGAACGTGGTGATCGAGGATTTCAGCGGCGACCAGAATCTGCTGATGGCTCCTGTGCTGCTGTGGCTAAGTGACAACCAGCCGGATGCTATCAATAACCCGGAGCTGCGCGAAAAACTGTTCACCTTTGAAGTGGATATTCTGCGCAACGATGTGTGCGATATCAGCCTGAACCTGCAACTGACGGAGCGCGTGCTGGTCAGCACTGACGGCAGCGTGTCAAGCGTTGAAGCGGTGCCGGAGCCGGACGAACCCGAAGAAATGTGGACGGTGAAACGTGGATGAACTGCAGAGGGTGGATGACTGGCTGACGGCGCTACTGGCGAATCTGGAGCCTGCCGCGCGCAGCCGTATGATGCGGCAACTGGCGCAACAGTTGCGCCGGACGCAGCAGCAGAACATCAGGCTGCAGCGTAATCCTGACGGCAGCGGCTATGAGCCGCGCCGGGTGACAGCCCGCAGCAAGAAGGGACGCATCAAACGCCAGATGTTTGCAAAGCTTCGCACCACAAAATACCTGAAAACCACCGCCAGTGCGGACTCCGCCAGCGTGCAGTTTGATGGCAAGGTGCAGCGCATTGCCCGTGTTCACCATTATGGCCTGCGGGATCGCGTCAGCCGAAAAGGCCCGGAGGTTCGCTACGCAGAGCGCCGCCTGCTGGGCGTGAATGAAGAAGTGGAAACCGTCACCCGTGACACCCTGCTGCGCTGGCTGGCGGGGTGATCTTTGTGCCACCGCTGGTACAAGCGCCCGCGCTGCCTCCCTTTTCCCTCTGATGGCAACCTTTCGTTATGAATGCACAACTGACCGAAATTATGCGCCTTATCACCAACCTGATCCGCACCGGCACCGTGACCGAAGTGGACCGGGAAAACTGGCTGTGCCGGGTGAGAGTGGGCGAGCTTGAAACCAACTGGATTAACTGGCTGACGCTGCGTGCCGGTGGTGCCCGTACATGGTGGTGTCCGTCGCCGGATGAGCAGGTGGTGGTGCTGAGTATGGGGGGCAATCTGGAAACCGCTTTTGTGCTGCCCGCCATCTACTCCAATCAGTTTCCGCCGCCGTCGGATTCGGTGGACGGTTGCGTGACGGAGTACCCGGACGGGGGATGGTTTGAGTATGAACCCGCCACCGGACGATGGCATGTCAGGGGCATCAAATCCATGGTGATCGAGGCATCAGACAGCGTCACCTACAAAACCGGTGAGTTTGTGGTGGAGGCTGACACCACGCGCATTAACAGCGAGGTGGTGATCAATGGTGGCGTCACCCAGGGCGGTGGCGCGATGAGTTCCAACGGGATCGTAGTTGATGACCATAAGCATACAGGTGTTCTGAAAGGCGGTGCTAACACGGGAGGTCCGGTATGACGTTGTATATCGGTATGAGCAGGAATGACGGGCAGGCCATTGCAGATACAGACCATCTGCGCCAGTCGGTGCGGGATATTCTGCTGACGCCGCAGGGCAGCCGTCTTGCCCGCCGGGAATATGGCTCCCTGCTGTCAGCCCTGATTGACCAGCCGCAGAACCCGGCGCTGCACCTGCAGATTATGTCTGCGGTTTATGTGGCGCTGAACCGCTGGGAACCGCGCCTTACGCTGGACTCCATCACCATCAACGGCAATTTTGACGGCTCTATGGTGGTTGAACTTACCGGACACGGCAATAACGGCGCACCGGTTTCCCTTTCCGTATCAACAGGAGCAGACAATGGCAGTCATTGACCTTTCCCGGCTACCGCCGCCGCAGATTGTGGATGTGCCGGACTTTGAGGCATTGCTGGCAGAACGCAAGGCCGCCTTTGTGGCCCTCCATCCGGCTGATGAACAGGAGGCTGTTATGCGCACGTTAGCGCTGGAGTCAGAACCTGTCACCAAACTGCTGCAGGAAAATACTTACCGCGAAATCCTGCTGCGTCAGCGAATTAATGAGGCTGCGCAGGCGGTCATGGTGGCCTATTCCATGGGAAATGACCTTGAACAACTGGCAGGTAACTGCAACGTGAAGCGCCTGACGGTAGTCCCTGCAGATAATGACGCGGTGCCGCCGGTCGCCGCAGTGATGGAAAGTGATGAAGCATTACGCCAGCGCATTCCTGCAGCATTTGAAGGGCTGTCCGTTGCAGGGCCGACGGGAGCCTATGAGTTCCACGCCAGAAGTGCCGACGGGCGGGTGGCTGATGCCAGCGCAACCAGTCCGGCACCGGCAGAGGTGGTGCTTACCGTGCTGAGCCGTGAGGGTGACGGTACGGCAGGGGCTGACCTGCTGGCGGTGGTTGAGCAGGCGCTTAACAGTGAAAAAGTTCGCCCGGTGGCAGACCGCCTGACGGTGCGCAGCGCTGAAATTATTCCGTACAACGTGGATGCGACGATATTCCTTTATCCGGGGCCGGAGGCTGAGCCGGTGATGGCAGAGGCAAAAGCCAGCCTGCAGAAATACATCGCCAGTCAGACACGCCTGGGACGTGATATCCGCCGTAGCGCCATTTATGCCGCGTTGCACGTGGAGGGCGTCCAGCGTGTGGAGCTGGCGTCCCCGCTGGAGGATGTGGTGCTGGATAAGACGCAGGCGGCATCCTGTACCGAATGGAGCGTTACCAACGGGGGCACGGATGAATAGTCTGTTGCCGCCGGGTTCGTCGCCGCTTGAGCGCCGACTGGCGCAGACCTGCAGCGGGATTTCCGATCTGCAGGTATCGCTGCGTGATTTGTGGAATCCGGCAACCTGTCCGATCAGATTCCTGCCCTATCTGGCCTGGGCGTTTTCTGTTGACCGCTGGGATGAAAGCTGGACAGAAAGCGTCAAGCGCCGCGTTGTGCAGGACGCGTTTTATATCCATCAGCACAAGGGGACAACCAGCGCCGTGCGGCGTGTGGTGGAGCCGTTCGGCTTTCTGATCCGCATCATTGAGTGGTGGCAGACTGGCGAAACACCAGGGACGTTCCGTCTGGATATTGGCGTGCAGGACCAGGGCATAACAGAAGAAACCTATCTGGAGCTGGAGCGCCTGATCGGTGACGCAAAACCATGCAGCCGTCATCTGGTTGGTATGTCCATCAACCTGCAGACAGGCGGCCCGTATTTTGTGGGTGCAGCCACCTACACCGGCGAAGAAATCACGATCTACCCGTATATCAACGAAACCATTATTTCCGGCGGCACCGCTTATGAGGGCGGGGCGGTCCATGTTATTGACACGATGAGAGTGAACCCATGAGCGCAAAATTTTACACCCTGCTGACGGATATCGGCGCGGCGAAACTGGCAAGCGCCGCCGCGCTCGGTGTCCCGCTTAAAATTACCCATATGGCGGTGGGTAGCGGTGGCGGTGCGCTGCCCACACCCAACGCGCAACAGACCGCGTTAGTGGCTGAGGAGCGCCGTGCAGCGCTGAATATGCTGTATATCGATCCGCAGAACAGCAGCCAGATTATTGCTGAGCAGGTGATCCCCGAAAACGAGGGCGGGTGGTGGATTCGTGAAGTCGGACTTTTTGATGAAACAGGTGCGCTGATTGCTGTGGGAAACTGCCCCGAAAGTTACAAGCCGAAACTGGCAGAGGGCAGCGGACGCACGCAGACCGTGCGTATGGTACTGATTACCAGCAGCACCGATAACATCACCCTGAAAATTGACCCTGCAGTGGTTTTGGCAACCCGCAAATATGTGGATGATAAGGTGCTGGAGCTTAAGGTGTATGTGGATGACCTGATGGCAAAGCATCTTGCTGCTGTTGATCCTCATTCACAGTATGCACCAAAAGACAGCCCGACTCTGACAGGGATGCCTAAAACGCCAACGCCACCGGCAGGAAACAACAGCACCCTGATTGCCAGCACCGCCTTTGTACAGGCTGCTATTCTTGC